>CAIKPM010000070.1 GCA_903829325.1 uncultured bacterium | reverse complement strand
GGATCAAGGAGCCAAAAGCCGCAGAAACGCAGAGCGTTTTAAGGGTTTTGGCGACGCAGAGCCGGCGGAAAAGACAAATCAAAGCCGTCACTCCCTATTTTTCGAGCTACCCTAAAGGGTAGCTCAATTTCTCAAGGGGATCGCCGACAACCAACGATATGGGCATACATACTACGACGCGCGTTGATTGTCGATCAGCGCTCGCTGCGTTCGGCAGTGAAGCCGAGCGCCTCGCCTCGCGGTGCGCGCCAGATACACCCTTGATCCTTTGCGATGGTTCTTACGTCGCGGAAGCGATCGCCGAAGCCGCACGCCGCCGGCGTGCCGGGGAATCGTATTTGGTGATGCCCGTTTTGCGCGATAATCTGCCCCTAGCCGCCCGCGAGGCCGGACGCGCGCTATACGACAGCTATAAAAGCTTGGATGAGCGGCGCTACGCATTTGAAGCGCTGATGAATGGGCAACTCTTATTCAACGACAAGCTTATCACCCAAGTTGATCATTATTCGAATGAAGTGCTTCAAGCCTTGCGTGAGTTTATGCAATTCGGCGACGGTCTTGTCGCTCGCTCTGTCCTTGAACGGCAACGTATCGAAACCACACTGGGTCGCAAACGCGAATACGTTGCTATCGCACCGATACGTGATCACAAGCTGGTCATCCCACCAGCGCGACGCGGGGCAAATCGTATTGTGGTTTGGGCACCAGAAGAAGAGGCCGCGCGGTTAGCCGTTTTTTCTTTTGCACTGTGGGAGCTCAAACAGCCCGCTATTTTTGTGTGCAAAGGCATTATTCCCGACAGTCCGCATGATTTTATCTCCCCAGAGCAAGCCGACGTCGCCCTAAATCAAGCAGGCGTTATCGTCGATACCGACCCGAGTGATCCGGGGACGAGTCTCGCGTTCGCACAGCAGGGGTATGCTCTTGCTGCTTCAGCGAACAGTGGTGCGCAAGAATATATCCAAGGCTTAGTTACGTATCAGGGGCACGATTTTCTCTCGATTTTGAGTGCGGTTTCGCGCGCGCGCGCAGGCCGCCGCACATCGTTCCGCGCGCTTCCGGATTTTGCTCAGGCTGTTGCCGAAACTCTCGCTCTTGCCCAACCTGTATCGCCGCCCATCACACCTCTGGTTTCGGTCGTGATCCCGACGTATAACCGTCGGCAAGAACTGCAAACGAATCTCAATCATTGTGCGAAACAAACCTATCCAAACGTTGAAGTGATCGTCGTGAACGATTGCGGGGAGGACGTCAGCGACATCGTCTCAAGGTACCCGTTTGCCCGATATTTGACGACTCCGGAAAATATGGGTGCCACCAAAGCGGTGAACTTTGCACTTCGCGCGGCAAAGGGTGAATTTATTGCTGTGGTCGCAGACGATGACTTGAATTATCCTGCGCAGCTGAGCACTTTGGTGGGCGCATTAGTCGCTTCGGGCCTCGATGTTGCCCATGGCAATATCCTCATCCGTCTTGATACCGTTAGTCCCGACGGTCATACGAGAACGTACGGGCACACACTGATACACGATAATTCCTTAGACACGCTTTCGGTGCATTGGGGCATCTCTATTCATGCCCAGGGGGCGCTGATACGTCGTAAAACCTTTGAAGAAATCGGCTTTTTTGATCAAGAACTTTCTTATGTTCCCGATCTGGATAGTATTCTTCGTTTGTCAAAGTGTAGCGATTTTGCTCATGTCAACGTGCTCACGGGTGAAATGGCCTATCGCGATAATCGTAGCAATCTCTCGAATCGCGTCGGGTTAGAACTTGCAAAGGAAGTTGAAAAAATTCTTTGCGCTCATCTACCGCCTGATCGACCTCTGATTCATCAACGGATTGAAGCGACCGTTCAGGGCGTAGCTGCCGCACAACAGGGCGTGTTTTTCTATGCCTGGGTTCACTTAAGCGAGCACGTCGCTTTACCACAATAGCGCGAGGGTAGCAGGGCATCAACCGCACGATCAGAATTGGTGCGCGTTTATGAAGCTTGCCGATTATGTCATTGAGCGCCTTGCCCAATCTGGCGTACGTACCGTCTTCGGAATTTCCGGTGGTGCGGCAGTGCATTTTTTTAACGCGATCGGTCAACGCTCTGATATGGAGTATTGCTGCCCTTCGCACGAACAAACCGCTGCGACCGCTGCCGATGGTTACGCGCGTGTGTCTGGTCAGCTTGGCGTCTGCTTAACAACGAGTGGCCCCGGCGCAACCAATTTGCTCACTGGCATTGCCAGCGCGTATTATGATTCGATTCCGGTGCTCGCGCTCACTGGACAAGTCGCGACGCATCGTTTACGCGGCGCACGCGACGTACGCCAGGTCGGCTTTCAGGAAACCGATATCGTCGCAATTTTTCGTCCTATCACAAAATACGCGGTTCAAATTCTTGATCCGCAACGAATTCGCTACGAACTCGAAAAGGCGCTGTATCTCGCCATGGCTGATCGCCGTGGGCCTGTGTTACTTGATATCCCGGATGATCTGCAGCGCGCCGAGATTGATCCAGCTACGCTCGAAGCGTTTATCCCGCCTCAAGCAGTACCGGCAGAAAACTTGCAGCGCGATGTTGCACGCCTGCTGGAGAGCCTAGCAAGCGCAAAGCGACCGCTGGTTATTCTTGGGGCGGGGCTCACCACACCGCGGCTCGATGCTGAACTCGCGCAATTTATCGCGCGGTTTGGCTTACCAATGCTGCAGACATGGCCGGCAATCGATCTGGTGAGCGACGAGCATCCGCTGAAGTTTGGTCCGTTCGGGGTGTATGGTCCACGGAGCGGGAATTTTGCGGTACAAAATGCTGATTGGATTTTGGCTTTAGGAACGCGGCTCTCACAAAATCTCACCGGCGGTATTTTACCAGCCTTTGCGCGCGAAGCGAGTATCGCGATGGTTGATATCGATCGCGGTGAACTCGAGAAATTTGCCGGGCGTGGGTTGCAGATTGATCTCCCGATCCAGGCCTCGCTGCAAGATTTTTTCGCGACGATCAATGTCGCCGCTTATCAGCCGAGTCATTCACTCCAAGCATGGTTGGAGCGACTGCGAGCCTGGAAAAAGAATTATCCCGTCGAGTCCGACATCCCAGAACCGATCCCGCCGACGGGTATCGATGCGTACGCATCGCTCGACGCGATATCGCAGGCCTTGCCCAGCAATGCCCATATTTTTGTTGATACTGGCGGCACGCTGACCTGGACCCTCAATGGCTTGCGGACCAAACCCGATCAGCGGGTTTTTTCGGCTTGGAACAACACGCCGATGGGGTATGCATTACCGGCCGCGATCGGCGCAGCGGGGTATGATCCCACGCTGCCGCTAACGTGTATTACCGGCGATGGCGGCTTAATGCTCTGTCTGCAAGAACTCGCCTTATTGGTCAAACATCACTTCCCAATTAAAGTATTGCTTTTTAATAATCACAGCCATGGAATTCAGAAACAAACCCTCCAAACATGGCTCAATGCCAGTTACCATGGCGTTGATGAAGCTTCGGGTCTGGCATTCGTGGACTTTCCGCGGGTCGCAGCAGCCATTGGTCTGCCGGTCGTCACGATCGACAACCGCGTAGAGATGGAGCAGCAGCTTCGGACCGTGTATGCCACGCCTGGCCCTGTCTTTTGCAATATCGAAATTAATCCCGAGCAAAAACTCTATCCCGTGCTGAAATTCGGCGCTGCACTGGAAGCGCAATTACCTGCGCTTGCGCCAGAATCGATTGAACCGCCTATGCTCATTGCACCCTATCGACCACCAACCGTCCTGATCATTGGCATCACGAGCGGGATCGGTGCTGATCTCGCTCAGCGCTATCGCAGCCAAGGCGCGACCGTGCTCGGCACCTCGCGCGAAGCGAATGCAGAGCTGCGGCTTGATTTGCGCGAGCCAGACGCTTGCGATCGCTTGCTTGCGAGCTTGCGTGAGCGGAACGTTCGTTGGGATGTGTTAATTTTTAGCGTCGGGATTTTGGCACCGATTGGCCCATTTCTCGAGACCGATTTTACGGAGTGGGAAGCGTCGTATCGCACGAATTCGAGCGCGCAGTGGCAGCTGATGCACGCGCTCCATCCGCTGCGTAACCCCGATGCGACGGTCATTTTCTTTGCCGGTGGTGCCGTCAACGGGGTACTGCCAAATTACTCCAATTATAGCGTCGCGAAAATTGGCTTAATCAAAATGGTCGAATATTTGCACGCGGAAGATCCGTCGACGCGCTATAGCATCCTTGGTCCGGGATGGGTTGCGACCAAAATCCATGAACAAACGCTCAACGCCGGGAATGCTGCGGGCAAGAATTTAGAGCGTACTCATCACTTTATGGAGCAGCCGAGTAGCGAAAGCGCGCTCCTTCGTATTTTTTCGTGTATCGAATGGGTTCGCAGTCAGCCGCGTGAGCGAATAGGCGGCAAGAATTTTTCCGTGGTTCATGATCCATGGGATGCCCCGGCTGGTGAAGACGATTTCCTGAGTGCCCTGACCGAGGATCCTGATGCCTTGACCTTACGTCGCAAGGCCTTATCAAGCGATACGCTCGAGCATCACGTTGCGACGCTAGCGAATATCATCTCGGCGTTGCCTGGTGTCTCGGCCTGGCACGCTCGGCACGCAGCGCTCTATCAGTGTTTGGCCGAAACGCTGCGCGCAAGTGTGGTGGCGTTGTTTGCGTCGCAAGAGCCGCGTGCGGTGCCTTTTGGCCCGTTTGGACGCTTGCGTTTTCCGTATGTGCGCATGGGTGCAATCGATACCTTGGATTTATTTGGCCTCGATGAAATCATCTTATTTGCCTTTTATTGGATCAATCGCCGTCGTTATCGGCGCGTTGCCGATATCGGTGCGAATCTTGGTTTGCATTCGATTATTCTGAGTCGCTGCGGCATGGAGGTTCAGGCGTACGAACCCGATCCGCGTCATGCCGAGGTGCTCCGGCAGAATCTTCAAGCGAATACTGCAAGCACCGTAACGCTGCACTGTGCTGGGGTTTCTGATCGCACGGGCAGTGCCACCTTTGTGCGGGTGCTTGGTAATACCACGTCGAGCCATATCCTCGGTTCGAAACAACCGTACGGTGAGGTCGATCATTTCGAGATTGAGCTGCGCGATATTCGTGAGATTGCCTCAAATGTCGATTTCATGAAAATTGATGTCGAAGGGCACGAACCGACGCTCTTGCGTGCTTTGCAGGCTAGTGATTGGTTGCACTGCGATGTTATGGTTGAAATCAGCAATGTCCAGAACGCCCACGATGTATATGCTTATCTGACGAATATGCCGGTGCATTGCTTTAGTCAAAAAAATGGTTGGGCGCAGGTCAAGACTTTCGAGGATATTCCGACGAGCTATCGCGAGGGATCGCTCTTTATTACCCACGAAACTCATGCCGAAATGCCTTGGCATACTACTTTGGGAGATACCGATGACGACGCTAGTTCCACCGAACTCCACTGAGTCAGAACCGCAATTTGCGATTGATTATCGTGCGATCTATCAGCGTGCAGACGAGCTTCAGCAGCACTATCTTGCGGCGCAACCTTTCCCGCATGTGTTGATCGATGATTTTTTCCCCGAAGCAACGTATCGCCAGATGTGTGCCGCGTTTCCGGCACCCGATAGCCCCATTTGGAAAACGCCTTCGAACAAGCATACGCAAGGCAAGAGTGTTACCAAGCAGGGTGATCTAGGTTTAAAAGAAGCGCTCTTTAATGAAGCGCAACGGCGGCTGTTTATGGAGCTACACAGCAGCCTGTTTCTGCATTTTTTGGAGCGCCTAACCGGGGTTACCGGGTTGCTGCCTGATCCATATTTTGCCGAGGGGAGTTTTGCCTTATCTGCTTCGGGTGGTTTTTTGGATATCCATGCGGATTTTAGTCATCAGGACCGCACCGGTTTAGAGCGTCGGGTTAATTTGTTAGTGTATTTGAATCCGGATTGGCAAGAGAGCTACGGTGGTGCGCTCAAGCTGTACAGCCCTGATCTGCAGCCTCTGCAAAGCATTTTCCCTTATGGAAATCGGATTGCAGTATTCACCACGTCCCCGACCAGCTTCCACGGCTTTCCCGAGCCGATTACCTGTCCCCCCGACGTCTATCGTCGTTCCTTGAACCTGTATTATTACACGCTGCCGCGGGCTGAACGAAAAAAAGACAAGATCCTCTTCCCAGCAGACCCGAGTTTCCGCCCGACCGTCACCACGGACTAAAACGCACGAACTACTTGATCCTGATTACAGCACGAACTTCCCGATCGCGTTATTGCCCGGGTCGGCAAACCAGATATTTCCGTCAGGCCCTACAATGATCCAACCTTCTTGTCCAACGCAACTTGAGGACGGTAGGTTATTGCCATTGGCCTGATTATATAGCGTGACGCCTCCGCTGCGGAATATGTCAACCTGTATGAGGCCACGGTAGCTTAAAAATACATGGACCGCCTCGACTAAGCCGCCATCG
>CAIKPM010000069.1 GCA_903829325.1 uncultured bacterium | reverse complement strand
GGCCATCTCTGCTGCTCGTTGTTTCTTCATAACTAACAGCATCGGTAGAGATGGCTCGCTTGCTTCGGGCACCGGCCCGGCTCGGAGGTGGGTTCGTCTTATCCCGGTGGAACTGGGTTCACGTTATCCCGGTGCCAACATGGCTATCGAAGATGACAGCGTAGGCGTTGAAAGACGGGAGTAGTGGGAGCTGCTCTGGCACCCCTAAGGCAAGAGGAGGTCGACGGGCACAGCCTGTGGCTCACTGGTGGTTGATTGGATCACCGTTGCACCCCGCGCCGACAGCTGATGAAGCAGCTCTTCAGCGGGCGAACCAAGCGCGCGAACTCGCAGCGGGCGCGCTAGAAAACGGCTTAAGGCATCATAAGCCTCAAGAACGCAAGCATGTTGCTCGGTATCGACACAATTCACTCAATATAAGAAGCAGTTTTTGCTCAGATGATGCTGAGGGCGGCAGCCTTACGCAGGCTTCGTTCTGTTCTGGTCCGAACCGCGCGGCCGATGGCTCGCTGCATTATCGTCGTAATGGACTCTGTAGGTATTGGGGCGCTCCCCGATGCGCAGGCGTATGGTGATGCTCTCCAGGTGAACACGGTGGGCAATACCGCCCAGCATCTCGGCGGTTTAGCGCTGCCGAATTTCGCTGCGTTGGGCCTGGGGGCGCTCACCCGCATACAGGGTGTTGCTGATCAGCCTTCATTGCCTAGCCGGATCGCTCGCATGGGCGAAGCTTCGGCGGGAAAAGATACTATTACCGGGCATTGGGAAATGGCTGGTATCGTTACAAACGTTGCTTTTCCCACGTTTCCGCACGGTTTTCCGCCGGATGTCATAGCCGCGTTTACTGACATCTGTGGTGGGAAAGCTCCACTCGGGAATTGTGCCGCTTCAGGTACCGAGATTCTCGCAGAGCTGGGTGAGCTCCATATGCAGACTGGTCGTCCCATTCTTTACACCTCTGCTGATTCGGTTTTTCAGGTCGCGGCGCATGAACAAGTTGTCCCCGTAGAGACACTCTATACATGGTGCAACGCCGCACGTGCGTGGTTAGATGGCCCGTATCGCGTCAATCGTGTGATTGCCCGCCCATTCCTCGGAAAACCGGGTGCTTTTGTGCGGACGGCAAACCGTCACGATTTTGCCGTTGAACCACCTGACAATATGCTTGACCAACTTGCGGCGCAGCATATTCCGGTGCATGGTGTAGGAAAAATCTCCGATATTTTCTCTGGGCGCGGCCTGACGTCCTCAACCCGCGTCGCTGATAATGATGAAGGCGTTGCAGCTACCTTGCATTTATTGGATACGGTTGGGCATGGATGCATTTTCACCAATCTCAATGATTTTGACTCGAAGTATGGACATCGGCGCGATGTACGCGGGTATGGGATGGCGCTCGAACGCTTGGATACCCAACTGCCGAGTCTGCTGCAACGCTTGCGCACTGACGACGTCCTGATTATTACCGCAGATCATGGCTGTGACCCGACTGCACCGGGGAGCGATCATACTCGAGAATATGTGCCCTTTCTCGCCTGTGGGGCGGTAGAAGCTGCACAGCTTGGAGATGTTTGGGGGTTTGAGCTCGTGGCGGCCACAGTTACTGCCACCTTGCTTCCAACCTGACGTGCTACCAGGGAAGATGACGCTACCCCACGTTGCGCGTTCGACGCTGTGCGTGATGGGCGCAACCTTAGCCTCGACGGTTTTGGGTTTCGCGCGCGAGATTGTCAATGCGCGCTATTTTGGTACCCATTGGGAGCTTGATACGTTCTTAGCCGCGGCGACAATTCCGATGATTATCTTTGGAGTTTTTCACGGCGCTTTGGTCAGTGCGCTCGTGCCGGTATTTTCTGCGTATTTAGCCCGCGGTGAAGAAGAAGCTGCGTGGTCGCTTGGTAATACTGTCTTTCACGTTTTGTTTCTCGCCTTGATGATATCTGCCGTATTGGGTTGGATTTTTGCTCCCTGGTATGTGCCGCTTATCGCCCATGGCTTTCCGCACCCGCAACTCCGCGTAGCGATTCATATGACGCGCTGGTTAATGCCGAGTATTGTCGCGACGAGTTTAGCCGGCATTGTGAACGCGATGCTCAATGCATATCATCGTTTTACTGCGGCGTCTTTTCAGGGAGTCGCCAGTAATCTCGTGACGATTGTAGTGATGGTACTGCTGTATGATCGCTTCGGCATTTATGCCTTAGTCTTTGGCACCGTTGCCGGCTGTTTTGCCGCGTTGTTCGTGCAGATTCCCTCATACATGCGCATGGGGCATTACCGCTTCACGATCGATCTCAAACACCCGGGATTACGCGCCATTTGGTTGATGTTGGGGCCGATCGTGATTGGCTCCGCAGCTGGCCAAATCGCGTTATTCTTTGATCGTTTTTTTGCTTCAACCTTAACGCCTGGCTATATCTCTGGCATGAATTATGCGAGCAAACTTGTCGGTTTCCCTCAACAATTATTTGCGGCGGCCATTGCCACCGTGATCTTTCCGCTGTTGGCGAATCAGTTCTCTCACAACGATTTGGACGCGGTGCGCAAAAGTATGGTAACGGGTTTGCGACTAGTGAATTTTGTCACTATTCCTGCGGTCTTTCTTTTGGCTATTTTAGCGCATCCAATCGTAAGTACGCTTTTTGAGCGCGGTGCCTTCACGAGCGAAGCCTCTGCGTTGTGTGCCTCATTCTTGCCATTTGCCGCATTAGCCTTAATTCCAATGGCCGCGAATATCGTCTTGACGCGTTGTTGCTTTGCTTGTCATGAATCGCGCTGGACGGTCACTGCCTCAGTGATTTCAGTCGCATTGAATGTTGTATTTTCTTTCTTATGGCTGCCTTGGTTGGGTGCCCGTGGCTTGCTCTTAGCAAATGCGGTGAGTCAATGCGTGCAAACCCTCATCTTGCTGTTGCTGGTCCGTCATTTGCTCGTGGGATTTGCTTGGCACAGCCTCGCAATTTCAACCTTTCGTGTGACGCTCGCTTCATGTGCCATGGCCATCCTCACGTTCGCTCTTGAGCAATATTATGGTGTCGGGTCTGCCCCATTTTTTACTCACTTGCGCGGTCTGCTCGCAGAATTGCTTTTGGCTTGTTCGGTCTTTTTCTGTGCGGCGAAGCTACTAGGCGTAGAAGAACTCCAATTGCTTTGGCGCAAATGGCTTACGTTGCGCTAGTCGTTTCTTCACGGCACAAAAAAAACGAGCCGCGACTAACCTATCGCGACTCGTTTTTGCTACGTGAGATACGCTTAAAAGGGGATTTCGTCTTCGATCGCTGAGTCGTCGAAGGGTGAGGCATTTGCTGTATATCCGCCAGTATTGCTGCTGTAGCTGCTGATACTGTTGGTCGCGTTCTCGCCACTGCCGTAGCCCGAACCATTGCTGCCGCTGGTGTCGCCCTTGCGGTCGAGCATCTGCATCGTATCGATGACAACTTCGGTTGCTTTGCGTTTGTTGCCATCTTTGTCGTCGAAATTGCGGATAACCAAACGGCCCTCGACCAAGACACTCATGCCTTTTTTGAGGTAGGTGTTGCAGGTCTCAGCTAATTTCTCCCAGGCGACAATCTCTACGAAGGTTGTCTCGTCACCATTTTTGGTACGACGGTTGACGGCCAGTGAAAATTTGACTACGCCAGATCCTGACGCAATATAGCGAATCTCAGGATCTCGAGTGACATTGCCAACGAGGATAACGCGATTGTAACTGCCTGCCATGGTTTCTCCCTAATCAAATAAAAACAGCGGTAGAAAAGTATCACGCGTGGCCACGCGTTCAACTAGAGCGCTCTGCTTGGTTAGACGGCGACAGCTTCGCTTTTATGTTTTTTGGGCTCATGACGGACGACGATATGGCGCAGGACGTCTTCGTTGAGCGTAAGTTGGCGTTCGAGTTCTTTGATTTGAGTTGGCGCCGCGCTAAAGGTAATCACCACGTAGATACCCTCACGGAGGTCGGCAATCTCATGAGCCAGACGGCGGCGGCCCATATGTTCGATGTTTTTGACGGTGCCGTTGAGCTTGGTGACGACATCGGCTACTTTTTGGGCTGAGGCCTCGGTTTCGCTCTCTTCAATAGAGGGCTTGAGGATGAACGTGACTTCGTAATCGCTGATCATAAGCTTGGTATGGTCCTCTCTGGACGTCATCAGTATGCTGATAACGGCTCACCGGGTGGGCGAGCAGCGGATGAAAGTGCCGTCCAGAGGTGAAGGAGGTCTAGACCTCTCAAGCGCAAGGACGTGCGTTAGCGATGGTTCGAAGGCCATGGTGGAACTCCCGCCTGGTTTTGCGCGTTCGTCTAGTAGGGTGGCGGTATGCTGCTACCCGATCTTCTTGTTTTCATCATCATTTTCACTCCAGTAAGGATATCATTATGAACAAGTTCTTTGCCGCCGTTTTGGCCAGCACGCTGCTCGTCACTGCTCCTGCCTTTGCGGCAAGCACCACCGGTAAAACCACCGTTGCGGTTGCCAAAAAACATCACCATCATGTCAAGCAGACCGCTGCTGTGCTCAAAAAGCACACGGCCATGAAGGCTGTCACCGTGAAGCCAGCTACCACCAAGAAGACCGCCACCAAGAAGGTTGTTGTCAAGAAGGCCCCCGTGAAAAAGGCCGAGACCAAGGCGACAGTAGCCAAGTAAGTAACCCCTAGCCACCCCGATTTTGTCTAGAGCTTCACTTTAGGGAGAATCGGGGTGGCTTTTTCTTTTGGTTACCCGATACACATCACGGACATCGCGGATTTGGGCGAGGCGAGCCAATATTTTCTGCAGATGTTGAAGATCACGGATTTCTAGGGTGAGACTCACCAAGGCGAGCCGGTCGCGCTTGACTCGCGCCGTGACCGAAGACGCACTGGTTTTGTATTCCGCACAGACGGCCATCACGTCTTGGAGCAACCCGGCACGATCTAAAGCCTCGACTTCGACATCGACAGGGTGCTGATCATCGGTGGTCGTTTGCCAATTTGCCTGGAGTATGCGTTCGGGCAACGCGTTCATGTAAGCCACGTTCGGGCAATCAGCTCGGTGAACCGAGACGCCTTTGCCGATGGTCACATAGCCCATAATAGGATCCCCCGGTACAGGTCGGCAGCACTTCGAAAGGCGCACGAAGATATCGTCAACTCCGGCAATCGTGATCCCGCCGGGATTGTGTGAGCTGCGGCGCAAGTTGCCTTGGTGCGGGCGCGGCTTGACCGGCTTGGTGACCTGAGCGGTTGTTTTGAGCTCATCGCGGAGTCGCTGGACGACCGAGACCGCCGAGGCATCGCCGAATCCGATCGCCGCGTAGAGATCGGTCACCCGGCCATAGTTCATGCGACGGCTGATGTGCTCGATCAATTCGCCCCGGGCCAGATCGGTGCGGAGTTGGTGCCGCGCTAGTTCGTGTTCGAGTGCTTCTTGCCCAAAAAGTACATTTTCTTCTTTGCGATCTTTGCGAAACCACTGCTTGATTTTGTGCTTCGCGCTCGACGTCTTGACAATCGCAAGCCAATCGAGCGATGGTCGCGGGTTGCTTTTATTGGTCAAAATTTCGCAGATGTCGCCATGGCTCAGTTCAAAATCGAGCGGGACAATCCGGCCATTTACCTTTGCGCCCACGCAGGCGTTACCGACATTGCTATGCACTTGATACGCAAAATCAAGCGGCGTTGCATGGGCCGGGAGGCTAAATACATCGCCTTTTGGAGAAAAGACAAAAACCTGATTATCAAAAAGATCAAGTTTTAGGTTTTCCATAAAAGCGCGTGAATCGCGCAACTCATCTTGCCATTCCAAGAGAGAACGCAACCACGTTAATTTCTCATCGAAAGCACCATTTTTTCCACCTTCTTTATAGCGCCAATGCGCGGCGATGCCATATTCGCTCGTCCGATGCATCTCGCGTGTGCGGATTTGGACCTCGAGCGGTTCGCCGTTCGGACCAATAACAGTTGTGTGCAGCGATTGATACAAATTCTGTTTAGGCATCGCGATATAATCTTTGAAACGCCCAGGCAATGGCTTCCAGAGACTATGAACCACGCCGAGTGTTGCGTAGCAATCTTTGACCGATTCAACAATGACGCGAACCGCGGTTAAATCATAAATGGTTGAAAAATCACGCCCATCTTTGAGTTTATTGTAGATCGAAAAAAAATGCTTGGGGCGACCAGTTACCTCGGCCGGCAGATGCAATGCGGTAAATTGCTCGCGTAATTCATTGACGACATTGCTGACGGTGTCTTCGCGTTCGGTGCGTTTTTTCGCTACTCGTTCGGCTATATCACGATATATTTCGGGTTCAAGATACCGTAATGAGAGATCTTCTAAATCCCACTTGATTTTCCAAATGCCCAGTCGGTGGGCCAACGGAGCATAAATTTCCAATGTCTCCCGGGCTATGCGTTGTTGTTTCGCTGGTGCTACATGCCCTAAGGTCCGCATATTGTGGAGTCGGTCGGCGAGTTTGATGATGATCACCCGAATATCCCGAGCCATCGCCAGAAACATTTTTCGCAGATTTTCAGCCTGTGCGTCTTCTTTGGACTGGTAGGGGATGCGCGTTAACTTTGTCACACCATCGACCAAGCCGGCAATCTCGTCACCGAAGCGTTGAGCGACCTCTTCGCTCGTGACCACGGTATCTTCGACTACGTCGTGTAAGAGTGCAGCAGCAATCGTAGCGCGATCCATTTCTAGCTCGGCTAAAATTCCCGCGACGGCTAAGGGGTGAATGATGTACGATTCACCCGAAGCGCGCAGCTGCCCATCGTGTGCTTGATCTGCCACCGCATAGACGCTGTGTAACCACTGAGCGTCAAGGCTCGGGTCGTAGCGCTGAACACGGGTGACCAGCTCGTCAATAGACATGATATCTTGCGTGATCGACGCGCTGGCGCGATTCGATGCAAAGAGTGACTACTGAGCTTAACATTGTGACGATCGTCACAGCTTAAGTTCTTTAGTAGCTAAGGAAGGTCGTGACTTCAGCGTTCGCCAGGGCGGCGCGGCCTTCCAGGGCTGCTAGCTCGATCAGGAAAGCGCAACCAACGACGGTCGCACCTTGGCGTTCGAGCAAGCGGACGGTTGCCGCTGCTGTGCCACCAGTCGCAAGTAGGTCATCAACCACGAGCACGCGCGCGCCCGCTGGTAGTGCATCGTGATGTATTTCAAGGGTGTTGGTACCATACTCCAACGAGTAGGATTCACTGAGCACAGCACTGGGCAGTTTGCCTGGCTTGCGAACCGGGATAAAGCCCGCCTTGAGTGCGTAGGCGATCGGTGCGCCAATAAGGTAGCCACGTGCTTCGATACCCACGATCGCGTCGATCTCTTCGTCACGGAAGCGTTCGACGAAGAGATCAATCATCGCCTTAAAACTTGTTGCGTCAGCCAGCAGCGGAGTGATGTCGCGAAACAAGATCCCTGGAATGGGAAAATCGGGGACAACGCGGATGAGGGATTCGATCGTTGCAGTAATCACCGCTGCCGGGTTCTGCGCCCTACGCTTACAGCCTCCTGGCTAGTCTTGTTTATCACGCGGATGGGCGTTCTCATAGGTTTTGCGCATGTGCTGCATCGAGACATTCGTGTAAATTTGGGTGGTCGCCAAACTAGCGTGACCGAGCAACTCACGAATGGTGACAAGATCCGCGCCGTTTTCCAAGAGATGCGTTGCGAAAGAATGCCGCATCGTATGGAGACTCGCGTGTTTGTCGATGCCGCTGAGCACGCTGATCGAACGAAAAATATGCCAGGCCTGGCGGAGGCTCATGCGTTTCTTTTGATTACTGAGAAATAAAGCTCGGTCGGTAGAACGAGGGCGAACATTTAGATATTGGCGCAGAGCATCACCCGCAACCGCATTGAAAAAAACGCGACGCTCTTTATTGCCTTTGCCGATAACCGTAGCGACGCGTCGCTCAAGATCAACATCTTCGACATTCAAGCCGACCAATTCAGCGCGTCGAATACCGCTGGCGTAGAGCAGTTCGAGCATCGCGTGGTCGCGCAAGCGCAAGATGTCGTTGTGACCTGCACGGCTCGTGTTCAGAATGCGGGCAACCTCAGCTTCGCTCAGAACTTTCGGGAGGCGTTGCTCGAGCTTCGGGGCCTGTATTTCTGCGGTGGGATTGTCGGCACGTAGCTTCTCTTGAACAAGATAAACGTAAAAAGCCCGCAGTGCGGCCAGTTTGCGGCGCACTGCACTCGCTTGGTACTGCCGCTCGCCCATCAGGTTCACGATAAACTGCCGTATCTCTGATCGTGACGCTTCCAGGAATTTTTGACGACTGCCTAGGTATGCGGCAAAGGTCAATAGGTCTTGGCGGTATTCTTGGACGGTGCGCGGAGAACGGCCCCGTTCGAGCCGCCACATCAGTGCAAAAGCGTCGATTTCCGGGATTGCTTCGTCGAGTGTCGGCCAGGCTGCTGGGCGCAACTTCTTGCTCACTGCAGCAGTTCGTCGGTCATGACGCTACGCAAGCGAAGCTCCACGGGGCATAGAGTAGGCTCCTCGAGGCGTCGTTCGATCTGGCGTAGCGACGTGTCCGGAGCATCGTATGGTAGTGGCTTGATACTGTTCGCATTCGGCAAATCGTTGGCCCATGCTATTGGCGGATCGTTACTAAGCAAGGCAAGGCTAATCTGGCGATTGAGCTCCTGTTGTGCTGGAAACCAGGGTCGAAACCGATGGGCCGGATATTGGAGCGCGCGTGGATCATACGCTGCGCTTATATGTCGAATGAGCCCATGCACCAGTTGTGCAGGGAGTTCTGGGGCTTTTATGCCGCGCCGCTGTTGCCATTGAACGAAATACGCGTATGAGGCCGAAAACATCTCGTTGGCTAATTGAGGACGCAGAGCAACGTAGTCAGGGGTGAAGCCTTCGGCCGCATGCCCACGAAAGGTGCCGTAGGGGCGCCAGTCTTGTCCATCGAGGTCGCTGCCGAACTGGCGATGGGCGTACAGATCTTGCTCGAAGTGGAGAAAGGTGCCTAGCGCAATATCCGCGCGGATTTGGCTCACGCGTTGATTCGGTGCGCTACGCGCGAGGATGTCCAGGCTTTCTTGCCAGAGGCGATCGCGTCGTGCGAAGACTGCTGCACGCGCCTGAGCGGGAGCGGTATACTGCGTCGAATCAAGCACGCCATCGAGCGGATTGGATGGTGCACCGCGATCGGTATACGCTTGCCAACGCTCACCATTCCGTGTCCAGATTTGGCGGTGAAGGCCTAGGAATTGCAGCGTTGTTTCGATTGTGCCACTATACGCTGAAGTCGTCCGATTATGGTCAAGGCTTTCGTCTGCGAGGGCGATCCATAGCGCATCGGTACGTGCGAGGCCCGCGAGCCGTGCCTGAACGTAGGTCAGATTAAAGTGGACATCGGTGCTGTAGGCACGCGCTGTTCGCGTAGCACCGAGCAGCATCGCAAGAGCGAAGCACAGCGCCAAAAACGATCGCATGAATCTCCCACTGGGCTATCGGCAAGTGCTCTAGCGCGATTTTTGCTTCATGAAAGCTTCAATGTCCGCGCTGAGCGCCGCTAGATCGTTGGCTTGTGTGCCTAGCACTCCTGCGGTATTGAGCATGGTTTGCGCTGTACGTGAACTTTCGGTTGCCGTTTGTGTGACGCCGCTGATATTCGATGAAACATCTCGTGTTCCGATTGCTGCCTCAGCGACATTTTGCGATATTTCTTGGGTAACAACGCCCTGCTCTTCGACCGCTGCAGCAATTGCGGTTGACGCTTCGCTCACCTGCTCAGCGGTGTGGACGATTTTTTGAATAGCGTTAACCGCAGACTGCGTCGCGCGTTGGATTGCAGTAATTTGCGCGCTGATTTCTTGGGTTGCCTTCGAGGTTTGGTCGACCATGTTCGTAACTTCGGTCGCGACTACGGCGAAACCGCGGCCGGCTTCTCCGGCTCGCGCTGCCTCAATGGTTGCATTGAGGGCCAACAATTTGATTTGGGCGGAAATATCGCCGATAACCTTGACCACATCGTTGATCTCTTGAGCGGCGTTGGTCAGTTCGTGCATGGTCTTATCGGCAACGTCGGCTTCATTCGCGGCTTGGCGGGCGACACTGGCCAATTGCTCGACTTGTGAGGAAATCTCATGAATCGAGTTCGCTAGTTCCTTCGCCGCGTTTGCAACCGTCGACACATTCACCGAAGCTTGTTCGGAGGCGGCCGCGACCGCTGAGGCCTGGAGGCTGGTTTTTTCGATGCTGCCCGCCATCGTGTTGGCAATCTCGCCCACGGACGATGCTTGTCCGCGAATTTTGTTCCCGATTTCTTTGACTTCGCGAAGAATTTTGATTTGGTCAGTGACGACACTCCACGTGAGCAGGGCGGCCGCGTACTCATTTTTTTCATCGTAGAGCGCCGCAATATGCAGTTCTACGTACTCATCACCCAGTTGAATCGTTGCAACGTGCGGCAGACGTTTGGGGTCACTTAAAGTACTACGTTGCAGATTCGGGTCTTTATATAACTGATCGATGCTCGTGCCAACGATATTGTCAATTTGAATTGGTAAGACGTGTTCTAAGGTTTTAAAGGTTTTATATGACGTTTTATTCATATGGCTGACCTTAAAGCTCTTGGAATCACAGATCAAGATATTGATAGGCAACGTGTCTAGGATTTTTTCATCCCATTTTATGATATTTTTGACTTTTTGTAATTCTTGATTCGCATCGATGGTGATGCTGTATCCAGTGATTTTTTCTTGGTTGTCGCGAATTCCATCAATGCTTAAGCATAAGCTCGATTCACCTGAATCAAGTCGAAAGGCCAGTGGCAGATTCTTGGAATTTTTGACCTTTTGAAGAATAGTCGTATCTTTAATAATTCGATCTAATGTTGATCCAATAATTTGATCCGGGCGAATTGGTAATGGCGGTTGCAAGTTGTGGAGTGTTCGGTTGAATTCACGGTTGACAAAATCAATCGTAAAATTTGCATCGCATGTCAGAATCGCGATTGGAGCTTCAAATAATAATGCCTGAAGTTGTTGGGTTTGGGTTTCTGCCTTGGTCAAGCGCGCGTTGAGCAGTCTTGCATCATCACTGTCTCGTGCTACTTCATCGTCTCGCGTTTTCGTCCAAGGTAACATCAAAAACCCTCCAGATCGGTCTCTTCAGGTGTCGGGTTCCTCCGCTTGAAACGTTAGGTAGGAATCTGCTTCACTGTAAAGATTTCTTTGTAGTACGACGATGCTTAAGGGGAGAGTTCTTTCGTGTTTTTTGAGGATAGATAATAACGATGAAAAAGCAAACAGGGCGTGTCGCTGGTTTGGTGTGTTTTGGGTTCTTACTGGCTCAGCCAGTGCAAGCTGCGAGCTTGCCGAATGCAGCTGGGACTGTGGCATCGGCTGCGCCCGTGCAGCAATTTACAAGTCTGAGCTGGTGCCGCGGATCAAATCGATACGTTGATCCCGTGAATCAACTGTTAACTCAAAATCAAACGTTGTTTTCCACGCAAGTACCATTAGCGTTCAAGCTGCTTGCTTTGGGAGACGCGTATGCAGATTGTGCACGAGCACTCTCCAAAGTTCAAACCGATCAAGGGCAAGAGAAGTTGGCCGATATGCTCAGCGCGCTTGCGCTAGCGACCGAGGCGCACTTTGCCGCAACCCGCACCGCGGCATCGATCATCGATCTGTCGCCGCCGAGTAAGCGTATCCAAGATGAACGCTTCCTCTTCGCCACGGCCGCCCACGATACGCTTATGTACGCGAATCTGGTGAAAAGCAATAGCACCCAGACCGAACAGCTTGTTCGGGTAGGGCAGATTCAAGCTGCGATTCACCAGATGGTGCCGATTTATGGGCCGGACCAAATCGCCAGTATCTACAATGGTCTGCCGCAATAGGAGAGCGCTAGGCGACCGTGGCTCCCGAACTCAAGGTGCTGAACGAGCCACCAAACGGTAGGTTTGGTGCCGGTTGCGCAGCCTGAGCGTTGGGTGGCGTATCGAGCGTCGTGATATCGATTGTGGTAGGAGTAAGGGGCGACATGGGACCAAGGCTCGCCATGGTGTTCCTCTCTTACCAGATACCGAGCTGGAGTTTCGCATCGTCGTTCGCCATCGTGCGTGGATCCCACGGTGGGCTGAAGACCAAGTTCACTACGACGCTTTTGACGCCAGGGACTTCGGCGACCCGTGTTTCGACGGCTTGCTTAAATTCTGGACCGACCGGGCACATCGGTGAAGTAAGGGTCATGTCAATCTCGATCTGCTCGTTGTGCTCGCCGAGCAGACGAACGTCATAGATCAGGCCAAGGGAAGTGATGCTCATGTGCAGTTCCGGATCTTGCACTTCGTCGAGAGCAGCTCGTACGATCTCGCTAGTTGGCATGATAGCTCCTCATTTGTAAGGGAAAGGTGCGCAGAAGTGTTCTCCTTTGGTAATCATAGACCCAGAACCATGGAAAGATGCAGCATCTTCAGCTTCGCTTGCCGATAGTGCAACTAAGAGTCGAAGAGGCACGTTCTATAGACAATTGCTCCCCTCTTCAAAGGTCGAACGGGTAGGTTCGACCGAACGAGCTGGGGTCGGCATAGGGAGTTAATAACGAATGTCAATGTGGGAACCGTTTACTGAGCGCGCGCGGCGTAGCATTGTGCTTGCCCAAGAAGAAGCACAGCGTTTAGGAAACAACTATATCGGAACTGAGCACATTCTACTGGGAATCATCTCAGAAGGTGAGTCTTTGGCGGCCAAAGTCCTCGAGACGTTGGGTGTCAATTTGGCGAAGGTGCGGCAAGAGGTCGAAGCGATCGTGGGTCGTGGTGGCCAAACCGTGCAACAGGAGATGGTCTTTACTCCCCGTGCCAAGCGTGTCATCGAATTGGCTTTCGAAGAAGCGCGTCAGCTCAATCATAATTACATCGGGACTGAGCACTTGTTGCTCGGTTTGATTCGCGAAGGCGAAGGCGTTGCGGCGCGCGTTTTGACGAACTTAGGCGTTGACCCAGCCAAGGTGCGCGTCCAAACCACCTCGCTCTTAGGAGCCGAGGGCCAACCGCCTACTCCGAAGGGCAAATCTAAGACCCCGACCCTCGACACCTATGGGCGTGATTTGACGGTGCTTGCGCGTGATCAAAAGCTCGATCCAGTCATTGGGCGCGCGGAAGAAATCGAACGCGTTATTCAGATCTTGGCGCGCCGCACCAAGAACAATCCAGCGTTGATCGGCGAACCTGGTGTCGGCAAGACGGCTATTGCCGAAGGTTTGGCTCAGCGTGTCGTCAAGGGAGAAGTGCCCGAGCCCTTGCGCGATCGTCGTGTCATCACGCTTGATTTGGCAGGTCTCGTTGCCGGTACGAAATATCGTGGTGAGTTTGAGGAACGCATGAAGCGCGTTATGGATGAAATCCGTGCCGCTTCGGGCGAGATCATTCTCTTTATCGATGAGCTGCACACCCTGGTGGGCGCTGGCGCTGCTGAAGGCGCGATCGATGCAAGCAATATCATCAAGCCCGCTTTGGCTCGTGGTGAGCTGCAGTGTATCGGCGCAACGACCCTCAACGAGTTCCGCAAGCATATCGAAAAAGATTCTGCTTTAGAACGGCGTTTCCAACCGGTTATGGTCGGTGAGCCGTCGGTTGAAGAAACCGTTGAAATTCTCAAGGGCTTGCGTGATCGCTACGAGGCTCACCATAAGCTCAAGATCAGCGACGAAGCGCTCGTTGCGGCCGCCAAACTTGGCGATCGCTATATTCCTGACCGTTTCTTGCCCGATAAAGCGGTCGATTTGATCGACGAAGCGGGTTCGCGTGTTCGCTTGCAAGCGACCTTGCCTCCCCCTGAAATCCGCGCGATCGATAATGAGATTCGCAAGGTGAAAGCGGAAAAAGAGTCGGTAGTCAAGAGCCAAGAATTCGAACGAGCGGCGTCGATCCGCGATCGTGAAGAAAAGCTCCGGCTCGAGAAACAGCGTTTAGAGGCTGAATGGGCGGAGAAAAAAGCACTCGGCGAAGCAGAGCTCGTGGTTACTCCTGATGACATCGCGCATGTCATCAGCGCGTGGACGCGCATCCCGGTTCAGCGTTTAGCTGAAGCCGAGACCGCCAAGTTGCTCAACATGAAGGATCAACTCCACAAACGTGTCGTGGGGCAGAACCAGGCGATTGAAGCTGTCACGCGGGCGATTCGTCGTTCTCGGACCGGCCTCAAGAGCAGTAAGCGTCCGATTGGCTCATTCATTTTCTTAGGGCCGACTGGTGTCGGTAAAACCGAAGTTGCGCGTAGTGTCGCGGAATTTATGTTTGACGACCAAGAATCAATGATCCGCATCGATATGTCGGAATTCATGGAGAAGTATTCGGTTAGTCGCCTCACCGGCGCACCGCCCGGATACGTAGGCTACGAAGAAGGTGGGCAGCTCACCGAAGCCGTTCGGCGTCGTCCTTATAGTGTGGTCTTACTGGATGAAATTGAAAAAGCTCACCCCGATGTCTTCAACTTGCTCCTGCAAGTTCTTGAAGATGGGCGTTTGACCGATTCTCAGGGCCGTGTGGTTGATTTCAAAAACACCATCATTATCATGACCTCGAATGTCGGTGCATCGAGCATTACCAGCTCAACCGAAATCGGGTTCCGTCCGAAAAAGGATGAAAATCTTTCCGAAGATGCCGCCTTTGAACGGATGAAAACGAAGGTGTTGGATGAACTCAAGCATACGTTCCGTCCGGAATTACTCAATCGCGTCGATGATACAGTTGTTTTCCGGCAACTGACGCGTGCGGAAATCGGTGAGATCGTCACACTCGAACTTGATAAGGTCATCGCCGAAGTCAAGGCTCAGGAGATGGATCTTGAAGTGACGGATGATGCGAAGGCCTTGCTGGCTAAGCATGGTTGGGATCCACAATACGGCGCGCGTCCCTTGCGGCGTGTGATTATGCGTGAAGTGGAAGATGAGATCTCGGAAGAAATGCTCAAGGGTACATTTGTAGCTGGTGACCGTATCTTAGCCGAGATTGATCCAGACAACGCGGACAAACTGAAGTTCTCGAAAATCCCTGCGTTTGAGCCTCCGGCGCGTCCCGCTGAAACTGCATCATTGACCAATTAGCCCGACTCAACAGAACGGATATGATACGTTGACCCCATTCGCCGCTTGGCGTTCTAGACTCCCCGCAGCAATCGGTTCTTGGTTTTCTCGCGATTTGACCCAAACTGGCTTAGCTTTTGTTGAGCGCGGTTTGGTCAAATTGCGCAGCGTCGAAGAACTTCGCGTGGAGGGTGAGATTAAGGCCGTTGGCAAGTCTCCCGCAATAAGTGCAAGTGCAGAGTGGATCGGTGGTACCGGTCCACTCGCGCTGCGCAGCGTCTGTACCTGTGGTGCGGGCGGCATTTGTGAACACGTTGTCGCGATTCTTGAAACCGTGAGAACGACAAACGACAGCAGTGGTGACGAAGAAGCCTTGGCTTGGCTACCTATGCCAAGCGCAACGGTAGCTTCACGACGTGCACGCAGTATTTGGGTTGTGTTTTACCCTGCAGAGGCAGGTTTGCAGGCAATGCTTGTGCTGGATTCACCGCGATTGCGGGGAGCGGTGCGCGAGGCATCGGCCATTCTCGCGATGATGGAATCCACCCCAGCGGATGACTGGGATGATGCCGATCGCGCGCTCTTGCGTGAAGATGCGGTGCTAGAAGCGTTCAACGGCAAGCCCGCGGCGAAAACCCTCACTCGTGCGATGTTGCGTTTAGGCAAGCATCCGCGTTTACGTTTCGCGCCAGACCAACGTAATGAACAGCATCCGTCTGAGTTGGCTGAATTTGCGATTGATTTACGCGGCTTAAAGCTGATGGCAACGACGAATCCTCAAGGATTTGCGCCGATGTTGCGTAGTCGTGATAACGAAAAAGTTGATCCAGCGCAATTATTTTTGGTCGATGCGATACCTATGTGGGCTGCGAGTGCTCGAACCGCTTTTTTACTCGATGACTCGTTCGATGTGAAGGCAGTGATCGAGGCGGCGAAAGCGGGCGAACGTGTTCCTGCGTCGCCAAAATCGGTAGCCCGGGTTGCGCCCTATCTTTCGAAGCAAGATCGGAGCGCGTTAGGGATCATTGATGCTGAGCGTCCAGGTGCAGAAATCGCCTTGACCTGGCTCGATGGTGCGTTGCTTGCCAGCATTACGTTTATTGATCGCGCGACCAAAGCGCGAGCCCCGTTTCATCCCAATGGCGCGATCGCCCGTTTTGGGGAAGGCCTCCTGTTCTTTGCCAAGAGCGTCGCCGATCGCTTAGACGGTCGCTTGACTCAAGCCGGTTTTGTCCCGCGTGGTGCTGATCGGTATGCGATGCACGGTGCTGAACGTGCGGCCGCCTTCGTGCGCGAAGTTTGGCCGAACTGGAACGATCTCGATCGACGGATTGATCGTACCTTAGAAGATTTGACTGGCGAAGCGACTCATTTCGATGTCTCGGTTTCGGTCCGCCACAGCGATAGTGGCGAAGAGAATTGGTTCGAGATGGATGTCGGTGTCTCGATGGATGGTGGCGACAAACTGACCTCTGCCGAATTAGAGGCGTTGCTTTCGAGTAACGGCCGCTACGCCGATGTGCGTGGGCGTTTGGTTGATGTGTCCGGGTTGCGCGAACGTGGTGCACTGCTCAGTGATTTAGCCACACGGCGCCGCACTGGGTTAGCGGCAACGCTGGCGATTTATGATGAATTGCGTTCTGGGGTTGACCACGTCGATGCGCCGCCTGAAGTCATTGAATTACGCGAGCGTTTGCGTAATTTCGCGGGAATTGAAGCGGTAACTCTGCCTGCAAGCGTTGATTCGATTCTGCGACCGTACCAAAAACGCGGCGTTGATTTTCTTGCTTATTTACAGTCGTTTCAATTCAGCGGTGTGCTCGCCGATGAAATGGGCTTAGGCAAAACGCTCCAAGTCATTGCGTATTTATTGTGGCGTAAAGAGCGTGATGGGCAAATGCCTACCTTGGTTATTGCGCCAACGTCGGTCACGCATACCTGGGAAAGCGAAATTGCGCGTTTTGCGCCGCAATTGAGTGTGGTCCGCTTCCAGTCAGGTTCGGAACGTGCGGCAATGTACGAGCAAGTACCGAATATTGACGTGCTGATTACTTCATATGCCCTGGCGCGTCTTGATGCAGATAAACTTGCAACTATGCGGTTTCGAGCGATTGTGCTCGATGAAGCCCAGCACGCGAAAAACCCCAGTTCACAAATTGCTCGGGTCGTGCGAGCCTTACACGCAGATCAACGTTTGGCGTTAACCGGTACCCCTGTTGAGAATGCCCTGCGCGATTTATGGGCAATCTTTTCTTTCGTTGAGCCAGGCTTGCTCGGTACCGAAGCAAGTTTTCGTCGGCGCTTTGAATTACCGATTGCGAATGGCGATGAACAAGCTGCAGCGGCCTTACGCTCACGGCTTGAACCGTTTGTGATTCGGCGTACCAAAGAAGATGTCGCGACCGAGTTGCCGGATCGGATTGAAGCGGTTGTTGAATGCGAGCTTTCTCCCTTGCAGCGCAGGCTGTATCAAGGCGTGGCCGAGGCGGCGCGTCGCGATGTCTTAGGCCAGATGGATTCTGGCGATCTCGAAGGCGCGACGATGCATGTTTTGGCAGCGTTAACCCGCTTGCGGCAAATTTGCGCGCACCCTGGGCTGCTCTTCGATGAGTATCGCGATACGCCTGAGGCTAGTGCCAAGCTCGACGCATTTTTGGAAACCGTTGAAGACGTCATCGATAGCGGTCACAAGGTCTTGGTCTTTAGTGCGTTTTCTTCCATGCTGAAAATCTTGCGCAGTGAATTGGCGCGTCGTGGTTACACCTGTGCGTATCTCGATGGATCGACCAAAGATAAGGATCGTCAATCCGAAGTCGCACGATTTATGTCAGATGACGGCCCACCAATTTTCATCTGTTCGCTGAAAGCTGGCGGTGTGGGCTTAACACTGACGGCAGCCGATTATGTGGTGCTGTACGATCCGTGGTGGAACCCTGCGGTGGAACGTCAGGCGATTGACCGTGCTCACCGGATTGGTCAGCGTCGCGTCGTCACGGCCTATCGGATGATCACCAAGGGAACCGTCGAAGAGAAAATGCGCGCATTGGCCGATCGCAAGAGCGCTCTTTCTAAGAGCGTCATTCGAGCCGATTCCGCGATCGCCAAGACCCTCAGTCGCGACGACTTGGAGCTCCTCTTCGCAGACCCAGCGTAAGGGGAGCATTGACCCGAAGGAGCAGGTAAGCTAGTATGTATGCAAGTACTCACTTGCATAGTATTGCTTCTGGGAAGAAAGCTGGGATAGGGTCTGATGGCGCGTTTGCTTCGCACGTCTCGATTGGGGATGTGTTTGGCCGCTTGGGTGTTCGCTTGTGTGCTGCTACTAGGCGCTCAAGTGCGTGCACAGGGCGTGAATCAAGCACAAGGTTCCGCACTCTTGTTGCGTCCCTTGCAGCCTGATTATATTATCGCTCGTTTAGCTGAACGCAATCAGCAGCTTGAGAGCTATCAGGCGCACCTCTATGTAGCATTTCGCTTGCGCAGCTTCCCATATTTTCGGGAACATCTCGAGGGCACAGCTTCGTTCAAGCGACCAGGCACGTATCAAATCGCTTTTAACCGCGTGCCACGTTATGCCCACGGCTTTAGTCACCTCACTGCTGATCTTGCTGATGCGGGTGAGTGGCCGCGTCGTTTCGTGATCAGTGTCGTTGGGACTCGCGACTTTGAAGGGCACCACGATATCGTTTTACAGCTCGTAGCGCGGGTGCGCGGGCAGATTGATCATCAAGATGTTGTTGTGAATCCAACGTTATGGGAAGTCGATCAGATGGAATATCATTATTATAACGGTGGCACGATTTCGATGCAGCAGCATTTCGCTACATTGGGAAAATTTCGCTTAATCGTCGCCCAAGACGCGCAAATCCAGATTCCGTTTGTGCGTGCTGTTGCTCATGCTGATTATACGCAATACCATACGAACGTTGCTTTGCAATGAATGCAGTACCAGAATTACGTAGCGCACCTGAAGAAACGCGCCGGCGAATTTTGGAAGCGACGCGCGAACTGTATGTGCGATATGGAAGTCGGGGTACGACAACTCGCGAAGTTGCGGCCCGTGCTGGTGTGAATGAAGCGACGATCTTTCGCCATTTTCGCACCAAGCATGCGTTGCTCGATGCGATGCGCGAATATTTTTGTGAAGCCAAGACTCTGCGGGCTGCAGTCGCTGGTTTCAGCGGTGATCTTGAAACCGATCTCCACAGCTTAGGCTGTGTCTTGAGTGAACGCCTCGCCTTTCTGGAGGATCTGATTCGGGTTTCAATGGGTGAAGAGACGACCGATCCAACTGGGGGCGAAACCACCTTCCGCGGATATGCGCAAGTGCGCCAGATTGTTAACGATTATTTGCGTTCGCATGTTGAAGCAGGTCGCTTGCGGGGAAATCCCGAGGCATTAGGGCGCTTTTATGTCGGTATGCTTTTTGCCCATATCGTCGTGCGCAAAATGTATCCCGAGGGGCGTCCACCCATACCGAAGATTGTCCAAGAATGTAATGATATTTTTCTCAATGGTGTTCGTATTAGCGATGTCATGAAGGAGTCAGCGTGAATCAACCAGCCGAAGTTGCCGGAAAAAAGCCTAAAAATCCCCGGGTGCGCGTTCTTGGGTTGCTGCTTGTTTTCGTGGTGGTGCTTGTAGCCGGTATCGCGGGCATACGCTATTTGTTATATTCCAGCGTGCATGAAATGACCGATGACGCTGAGATCGATGCCGATATTGTTGCGGTTACGAGCAAGATTAGCGAACGAGTAGCGGCATTACAGGTTGACACGAATCAATATGTGCATCGTGGTCAGGTGCTCGTGGTGCTCGATCATCACGATGAGCAACAACGCTACGATCAGGCGCTTGCAAACTATACTCAAAGCCAAGCCCAGGCGAAGGCTGCGGGCCAAACCGTTGCACTCACGGCTGATCAAGTCCAAGCTCAGGTCCAGCAAGGCAATGGCTCGGTTGATCAGGCGCGCGCCGGGATTACCAATTCCCAGGCGCAAGCCCAAGCGAGTAATGCCGAAGTGAGCGTCGCTCAAGCTGGCGTTGCAACAGCGCTCGCGCAGTTACAGTCAGCACAAGCGGTGCTCCCCAGTAGTGATGAATCCGAGCGCCGCGCCCTCGCTGATTTGCGACGGACCCAAGCGTTAGTAGCGACGGGGGATGCACCTGCGTCTGAGCTCGATGCTGCTCAAGCAAGCGAAGCAAGTGCGCGTTCGGGCCAGCAACAAGCCAGGGCAAATATTGCCGTGGCTCAAGCCAATGTTGCGGCGGCGCGTGAAAAATTACGCTCACAGCAAGCCGCGGCCCAGGCAACGATTGCGGCTGTTGCTCTCCAACAGGCGAACTTAGTGAGCGCTCAGGGGAAATTACAGGAAGTGACGTCGCCATATCGTGTGGCTTCGCAGCAATCCGACGCGCAGGCGACGCGCGCCCAAGTTGCGACACAAGCCGCGCAAGTAGAAGAAGCGCGCAATGCCTTAAGCTACACGGTTATTCGCGCGCCGGTTGACGGCTACGTCGGCGAAAAAAGCATCGAAGTCGGCGCGACGGTTGCTCCGGGGCAAACCTTATTAACCCTCGTGCCAATCGAGTCAGCGTATATCACGGCCAATTATAAAGAAACGCAAATTGGTCACATTCGCCCTGGGCAAAAGGTGGATATTAGCGTTGATGCCTACCATGGGCATCTGTTCCGCGGTCATGTTGCCGCGCTGGGACCTGCTTCAGAGAACACCTACAGCCTTGTACCTGCGCAAAATGCGACCGGCAACTTCGTGAAGGTAACGCAACGTTTACCGGTGCGGATTGTGGTTGATGAAGGTGTCGATGCGGAGCATCCCTTGCGTGTCGGTATGTCCGTAGAAACTGCTGTTGCGGTGAAAGAATAACGATGGCAAATCTCCTTCGTACACATCGGCTGCGTACGCTGAGCTTGGTGGGCATGCTGGCTTTCGGAGCACCCCAAGCCGCACAAGCTGATATTGGCGTTACGCCAGAATTACAGGTGGCGCCCCAGCAAGGTATTGCGAATCCGGTACCGGGTGAACAGACGACGCTCCCACCTGGCGTGATTGTCGGCGCCCCCGGCCCATTTGTCGCAATCTCTCTCAAGGATGCGATTGCAGCGGCCTTAAGCCATAACACCGACCTTGCGATTTCGGAAGGTAATCAACGGATTGCACATTACGAAGTGATCAAAGCCAAGGGGCCGTTCGATCTGACATTGAGACTCGCACCTAGCTTTTCGTACGAGAAGATCCCAGCGGTTAGCCCTTTTCAGGCTGGACCCAATGGTGGTCCGAGTACTCAGCTGAGCACGGGGTTGCAAGCGGGGCTTTCGGCGACAAGTTTGCATGGCACGCAGTATGCGGTAGATCTCTCGATGCAACGCATTGCTAATAATTCGACGGCAAATTCGTACGATCCGTATTATCCAACCGCGCTTTCCTTTACGGTGATGCGTCCGATCGGACAAGGGCGGTATACGGCAGACCGGCGCGACCTTGCTCTTGCGATACAGACCAACGCGAGCGATGCCGCTCAGGCGTTGGTAACGGCTTCGCAGACGGTTGCTAATGTCGAAAATACGTATTGGGATCTAGTTGCTGCGTGGCGTAATTTGGGGATTCAGGAGCAAGCTCTGCATCAAATTACCGCGCAAGCACTCAGTAACGAGCGCTTAGCGCATCGCGGGGCAAGCGCACCGGTTGATGTAGTCGAAGCCAATACCCAGGTTGCCGTCTATGAAGACAATGTGTACGCGGCGATTGAACGCGTCGCAAGCTTACAGAACACGCTCAAGGGCGCTATCCTCAATAACCCGCTTGATCCGTTATGGAATGTAAATCTCGTGCCCACATCCTCGGTTGATGTGCTGCCCCAGGAACCAAATTTGGAGCATATTGTGGTCAGTGCTTTAGTGCATCGCCCCGAAGTCAGTACCTGGTTGGCAGAAAAAGCTCGCGCTGATGTACAGCTTGCGTACGCGCATGATCAATTGAAACCGAAGCTCAATCTTGCGCTTGGTTATACCGCAAACGGCTTTGCGGGCGAAAATGGCAATATTAATCAGAATCCTTTAGTCAGCGGTTTTGGGCCGGTGTTTTCCTCACTCAATCAGTTGATTACCATCGCAAATCAGAACTTGCCAGCAAATCAACAATTGAGTCCTCTCGCTCCATTTTCGTTTATGAATCCACCAAATACCGTCGGGCGTTTCGGGACTTCATTTAGTAGTCTCTGTCATAATACGTATCCCACGTATACGGCTCAACTCAATCTTGCGCTGCCTTTGCGTAATGATAGCGGGCGCGGTGCATTAGGCATCGCCGTCGAGCAAGAACGGCAAGCGTCAATTGATGAAACCGCGCTATTACAACGATTTGTGATTGAAGCGCGGAATGCAATCCAAGCGCTCGATGCAGCGCGGGCGCGCTTGCATGCTGCGCAGCGGGGACGACTTTCGGCTGAACGGGTCTTGCTCAGCGAACAACGTCGCTTCGCGGTTGGTCGCTCTACGACGTTCTTGGTTTTACAGCGAGAAGTGGAAGCAGCGAATGATCAAGGTCGTGAATTATCGGCACAAACTGATGTCAAAAAAGCTTTGGTTGAATTAGAACGCGTCAGTGGAACGATTTTTGAGGCGCACGGCATCAGCGTGCAACAAACGAGTGCACCGGTTCTCTCACATTTATTGCACGAGATTGGTGGCGCCCAATGAAGCTGCCGCGCATCGGTGTGACGACTGCGGACGATCCGACTCCTGATAATTATGTCGCTGCGGTCGAGCGCTGCGGTGGCGAGCCTATCGTGCTCAAAAATATCGTCGCAACGCTCGAAGAGGTCCTCGCTGGCCTAGATGGTTTACTCATTTCTGGTGGATCTGATATTGATCCTCAATATTACGACGCGCCACTCCACCCCTCAGCGAGCTTGGGTGATCCTGCGCGTGATGCGTTTGAATTAGCGATTGTGCGGCGTGCGGCAGAATGCGGCATTCCAACGCTTGCAATATGTCGTGGTTTGCAAATTGCGAATGTTGCTTGGGGCGGGAGTCTGTACCAACATATTCCTGAGTTGCTCGATGGTCAGCATATCCACGATGACCCAGCGCGCAAATTCATTCCTTTTCCTGAGCACATCGTGAACGTCGAGCCCGATTCACTCTTGGCTCGCCTCACTCGCTCTGTCTGCTTTGCTACGAACGCGACGCATCATCAAGCGGTCGATCGCCTGGGCGAAGGTCTGCGTATCGTTGCGCGTACGAGCGACGGTATCGTTGAGGCACTCGAACGGCCTGATTCCCGCGTTTTCTGGTTAGCCACTCAATGGCACCCTGAACGCCTGTTAGATAGCGACGAGGGCCGCAGCTTCAGCATCTTCACAGCCTTTCTTGAGGCTGCGGCCCAGTAAATTTCGAGGTACTCTTTAGCTGCTTATGCGTGGGGCGAATTCGGCCACGCGGATGCCGAGCTGGCGGGCTGATTCCGCATCGCCTTTGCGGATTTCGTCGGGATTGGCGTCGGAAGGCGATATGCCTAATGCCCCGGCGAAACCAGCTGTCCAGTTCGTATCTTCGTGGGAATTCGCTTTGGCGTTCATCGGCATGAGGCCAAGGCCAATCCAGATTTGCGAGTGCTGCTGCGAGAAGGTGAAGAAGTAGTTGATGGTATTCGCCTTATCGCCATTGGTAGAAGCAGAGGTCGTGAAACCCGCAGCCAGCTTATTTTTCCAAGCCTGCGTAAACCACGGCTTCGAACTGGCGTCGGCGAATTTTTTGAACTGCCATGCTGGGCCACCCATATAGGTTGGGCTCCCGTAGATCACGGCATCAGCCGCGGTGATCTGTTCGAAGGCGCCTTCGCTCAAATTGCCTTCCTGATCGATGCGTAGCATCTCGACGGTGGTGCCCGGTACCGATAAGGCACCAGCTTGCACGCACTCCGCTTGTTTGGCAGTATGCCCGTATCCGCTAAAATAGACGATCGCGATTTTCGCCACTGATCTTACCCTTTCCAAGACAAAAGTTACCAGGCACAATGACGGCCTAGCCGGCGTAAAGGTTGCAGATCGTTCCCAACGCCCGAGGAGCAGCCGGGTTGTCGCGGAATGTTCTGGCGCGGGTTCACGTTGGGTGTGCCCGGTTGTTAGAAGGGGGCTTTGTGGCGGAAATCGCGGTGGGCGATTATCGATATACGACGGAATCGCACTTGCAGCGCTTCATCGCATCGATCCTTGAGAAGAATGGCGTTCGTGCTGAAGACGCGGCGATTGTGGGCAAAGTGCTCACCGCAAGTGACCTACGCGGGATCGAATCCCACGGGGCTGCTCGACTTGAGTCGTACTATGTCAGCCGGATTCGTAACAAGCAACTCAACCCAACACCCGAGGTCACGGTGCTGCAAGAGACACCGGCTTCGCTCGCGGTTGATGGCGACAATGGTCTCGGCCACCCGGTTGCTTACCGCACGATGCAAGCGATTATCGAGAAGGCAAAATCTAACGGTAGTGCCTTTGGTACGGTCCGCTCGTCGAACCATTTCGGGATCGCTGGCTTCTACGCGATGATGGCACTCGAACACGATATGATCGGTATCGCTTCAACAAATTCAGTCCGCTACGGGGCGCCAACGTTTGGACGCTCGGTCATGCTGGGGACGAACCCGTTAGCGTTTGCGATTCCGTCTGCGGTCGAGCCGCATTTTGTCTTCGATTTTGCGACCACGACCGTGCCGCGAGGCAAGTTAGAAGTCTATAAGCGCAAGGAACTCCCGTTGAAAGATGGCTGGGCGATTGACGCTGATGGCCATCCGACGACTGATCCGGATGCAGCGCTCAAAGGAGCTCTCCTGCCCTTAGGTGGGTTCGGTACTGAGCACGGCGGGCACAAAGGCTTTGGTTTAGGCTTGTTAGTCGATTTATTATGTGGAGTTTTGGGTGGTGGAGCATTTGCCAATGCATTGCCTCTCCCGAATAGCGCCCCGCAGTCTGGGGCGATTTCACATTTTTTTGGTGCTATTCGCATTGATGGCTTCCGCGATCCGTCCGCTTTTAAGCAAGATGTTGCCGCTGCGCTTACGGAGTTTCGCGAGAGCGCCAAAGTCCCAGGTGCGGAACGCATTTATGTTGCTGGTGAAATTGAATATGAGAATACGTTAAAATATCGCGCCAATGGGGTGCCGATTCATCAAAAAGTCTGGTCTACGCTCGAGGCGCTCGCTAAGGAATATTCGGTTGATTTCTTCGCTTAGCTTTGTCTTCCCAATTCGTCGTTCGGTTCAGGTCAATATTAGTTCCCCTGCTGGCTCGTATGCCTCATCCAGTCCACCATTTTTTCATTACGTGGTTCGTCTGAACGAAGCCGATATTACTTTACTTCCTGATGAAGAAGAAGCACTCGCAATGCTCGGCGCAATCCCCCATGCATACTGCGATGACAGTTTTTGTGAAGGCCCAGGATGGCGTGTCTTGCCTGCGTGTTTTTGTGAAGATTGGCCAGTACTAGAGACGGAACCTCAACGTTTACGCAAGGCACTCGAGGTTGCCCGCAGCGTGATGTGGCGCCATGCCGCGACGGTTGGGATTACCGCACGTGAAATTCTGACCGTTGACGAAGAAATCGATAAAGTACTCCAGGTTGTCGAACAAGCTGAAAGCGCTGGGTTCAACATCAACATGACCTACGTCTCGTAATGGCTATTCTTAGTCGCCTCAATGGCTTCATCGCAGCCTTACAACGTCGCGATGTTGATGCTGCTGTGGATTATTTCACCGATGACGGCGTATACCAAGAGGCAGGTGCGCTTGCCTTGGTTGGCCGTGGAGCGATTGCAGCTTGCTTAGCAGGTTTCATCGCCATTGAGCGTCCGTGGGATTTTGTGATAGACCAAGTCATCACCAACACTGATGCGCAGCGTGCAGCAGTCCTCTATCGCTTCGTGATCGACAGCGGAAGTGAGCAAGCGCAAGAGCGGTCAGGCTGCGTGATCATTACTCAAGCAGGAGATCGATTTGCGAGCTGGCGCGAGTACGCGGGGTAGCGTTACTTTGCATCCCTTGATTCAGACGTTCTAGACAACTGTATACGCTATCAATCATCTTTCCGCGTAGTGGATTGGACAGAAATATTCTTTCAACCAAATACCAATAGACAATTCCGCCGGTAACTCCAGTCAATACAGCAGGAATTCTCGAAAAATGCAGTGCCTGTATACAGAAAATGATGATGGGTTCATGAATCAGATAGATGCTATAGGATGCGATTCCAACCAATTTTAAGCCAGGCAAAGACAAAAGCCGTTGTAACAACTGGTAGCGTCCCGCACAAATCACCAAGCAAAAGCTTGCTATTCCCCAAAATGGTCCCAAGAAATAGCCTTCTGGGTTCGGCAGCTGGGTGGTGATTGCAAGATACATGCTTATAAGGAAACCAATCCAGGAAAATTTTGTCCAGCGTGGCCGAGTGATAGATGCATCGGCCGCTATGATTCCACTTAAGAAGTATGGTAAGAACATCATATCGACGTTGCTTGCTCGGGTTAATGGAATGTAGAATAATATGCCTATTAGTAGCACGTAAAAGTATCTTGATGATTTTTCATATAAAATCAGAAATAATGGAAAGAGTAAATACCAACGAAATTCTATAGCGAGCGTCCAGAAAGATCCATTTTGAAAAAGTCCCTTATAGTCAGTCAATGCGAACTCATTGAGTATAGTTCTTAGGCCGGTTGTTTCGCCCACTCCTAAGAATAGAGAATTGATTGGTAATACTGCGATGCAGCTTAGTATAACAATAGCTACATAGTATGGAGGAAGGATGCGAACGATTCGTTTTGCATAAAAAATGGGTAAACAAAAATTGAGCATCTTGCTATTGCGTAAGTTCAGAAGATACGGATAAGCTAAGCAGAAGCCAGAGATGACAAAAAAAAGGTCCACTCCGTGTATGCCCGCATTAAAAAGACTCGGCTTCAATGGATTTATGTCGGGGGTATGGCGATCAAAGTGGCTTATCGCGACAGAAATTACTGCGATTGCACGGAGTCCATCCATATATCCAAGCCGTTGCTTGGGTTCTTGATCTTGCATATATTGCATGTTCGGCATAATTCATCCGAGAATTAAAGCCTCGAAAACTCAAGCTGCAACCGCGAGAGCGGGTGGGTTGCGTCGCCAGTACTACTACTGACGAACTTAAAAGGCCTGGCTAAGGCCTTAGCTCGCTTCGGCGCGGGCGTAGGCTTCGTCGAGTAGCTCGACTATGTGCTTGACCTCGATGTTACGGCCGGCGGCGCGTAAGCCGCTGGCGAGCTGTAATGCGCAGCCTGGGTTGGCTGTGACGATGATTTCTGGCTCGACGCGTAAGGCGTTTTCGATCTTGCGTCTTTGGAGCTGTTGTGCCATTTCTGGCTCGGTAATATTATAGATTCCGGCACTGCCGCAACAGAGCGAGCTTTCGGCCATTTCGCGCAAAATTAAGCCGGGGATCTGATTGAGCAAATGACGCGGTGCGGCCGAAATACGCTGGGCGTGTACAAGATGGCAGGGCTCTTGGTAGGTCACCACCATCTCTTTCCAGCCCATCCCGGGCGGCAAGCCCATAGCATCGAGAAATTCGGTGATGTCGCGTACCGCTGCCGAAAAACGAGCGGCGCGTTCACGCCATTCGGGCACTTCTTCGAAAAGGCGGCCGTATTCTTTGAGCGTGCTACCGCAACCAGCCGCATTAATCAAATAAAAATCTGCCTTCGATTGTTCGAAAGCGATGATATTGCGTTTGGCAAGCTCGCGACCGCTCTCAAGCTCACCAGCGTGCACGGCGATCGCTCCGCAGCAGCCCTGGGTGCTTGGTGCGATAACGTCGCAGCCAACCCGTTGCATCATACGCACGGTGGCGGCATTCACGTCGGCAAAAGCGACGTGCATGATGCAACCGACATGCATAAACACCGTCGCACGGCGTTCGGCGTGCGATGCCCAATGCTGATCACGGGGGATAAAAAAACGAGTTGAGATTGGTGGAGTGAGTGCCTCTAGATCAGCAAGTTTGAGCGCCTTGAGCAAGCCGCTGCGACGGAGCAGTGCTTGCAAACCGCTACGTTGATAAAAGCGGAGCAGTGCCGCAGCAACCCGCATGAGACGATAATTTCTAAAGAGCCCACCGATCGTGATCGTGCGGAGCATGCGGACATGCCACGGAGCGCGTTTTCCGAGCGCTCGCTGCACTTGGGTGCGAGCTGTTTCGAGAAGCTGGCCGTACTCAACGCCTGAAGGGCAGACCGCCTCGCAAGCACGACAATCTAAGCACTCGGACATCTGATGTACGAAGCCAGGGCTGGTGATATCGAGATGCCCTTCGGAGACTGCCTTGATCAAGGCAATCCGTCCGCGGGGGCTCGATGTTTCAACAAGCGTCTCGACATACGTCGGACAGGTAGGAAGGCAGAGCCCACAGCGAACACATTGATCGTAGATATCGCGCGCGGGTAGATCGGGGCCGGTAAATCCGCAAGAGGGAGCCATGTCTGCGATCGCTTCGGCAACAAGCCGAAAGATCGCTGCTTGCCCGCTACAAAATATCCCATCGTTCATTGACAAGGTAGAAGAAGAAATGATTGCGCTGCTCGAGGCGTACCATGCCCACGTGCTTGGGCGAAATACGTGGCTACGTAATACCCTTGCCGGATTGATTGTGGGCGTGGTTGCGTTGCCGCTGGCGATGGCGTTCGCGATTGCGAGCGGCGTACGTCCAGAGAATGGCTTGTATACCGCGATCGTCGCGGGTCTCTGTGTATCTATTTTCGGTGGCAGCCGCGTGCAGATTGCGGGCCCCACCGGCGCGTTCGTGGTCGTGCTGGCGGGCATTACGGCAAAATACGGAATTCTTGGCCTGCAATGCGCGACAATGATGGCAGGTATCATCCTCGTGTTGTTGGGCTTGCTGCGCTGTGGAAGCTGGATCGCGCTCTTGCCGACACCCGTGGTTACCGGCTTTACTACCGCGATTGGCTTGAGCATTTGGATTGGTGAATGGAAAGATTTTTTTGGCCTTCCCGCTGCTTCTGCGGTGCATGTCACGGATAAGTTTCTTGCCGCCTGCCGGGCCTTTCCCCATCTCGATTTGACAACGACACTGCTGGCTAGTGTGTGCCTGCTCTTCCTTTTGCTGCTACCGCGCCTGCCGTTGATTCGCGAGATCCCAGCTCCGGTCACGGTCTTGTGTCTGGCGACGTTCGCGCAAGCAACTTGGCATTTTGCGGGCGTTGCAACCTTGGGCACTGCCTTCGGCGGACTCCCTCACCATTTGCCTGGCTTTGCGTTACCGCATACGAGTTGGCCGCAGCTGCGTGAGTTGCTTTGGCCAGCGTGCAGCATCGCTTTATTGGGTGCGATCGAATCGCTGTTATCGGCGGTCGTCGCGGATCGCTTGGCCGGCATTACTCATGATTCGAATCAAGAGCTGATCGGCCAGGGGCTTGCGAACATCGCGAGCCCACTCTTCGGCGGCATCGCGGCTACCGGTGCGATCGCAAGAACCGCGACGAACATCAAGCATGGTGCAACAAACCCACTCGCTGGGATTGTCCACGCCGTGACCGTGTTACTGATCTTGCTCGTGCTTGCGCCGTGGGCGGTGCATGTGCCGATTGCCGCGCTAGCTGCGATCCTCTTTGTTGTGGCGTATCATATGAGCGATGTGCCTCAGTTTGGACGAACGCTATGGCATGCATCGCACGTAGATCGTGCAATGCTACTGACGACGTTTGTCTGTACCATTTTTACCGATTTAGTCATCGGGGTCAGTGCGGGTATCGTTGTTGCGCTATTCAGCCGACGCTGGCAGAAGACGAGCTGAGTAGAGCAGTCGCAGCTTCATCGACAAGCCACGTGAGCGTCCCGCTGGTTGGGTTGAGGCGTTGTGCTGGATAAGCCGCAAGATCTCTTGTCGGCGAGAGCACGTGAGCGAGTGCTTCGGCTTTTTCTGCGCCACTGGTCGCTACCACAATCGCGCGGGCTGCATTGATGAGCGGCGGAGTGAGCGTCAAGCGATGCGTGGCAAACTTCGGGACATACGGTGCATCCACCCAACGTTCTTCATCAAGCGCGACATGCGGAAACCACGAAGCCGTGTGGGCGTCAGGACCAAGGCCTAGCAAAACAAGATCAAAGCGGGGTGTTGGACCGAGTACCGCGGCGATCGTTTCGGTATAGCTGACCGCTGCCGCGTGGGGCTCTTGTTCCGCGAGCATGCGATGGATATTGCCAGGAGGCACGGGAACATGCTCGAGCAAGGTTTCGCTGGCCATGCGAAAATTCGACTGATCGCTGCTTGGTGGCACGCAGCGTTCATCACCGAAAAAAACGTCGACCCTGGTCCAATCGATGGCTGAGCGCAGCGGGTCTTGGGCCAACAGCTCATACGCAGCGCGAGGGGTCGATCCACCAGCGAGCACGAGCACGAAACGTCCCCGCGCACCGATTGCCGCTTGTGCGTCAGCAACGACGCGTTGCGCGAGCGCTTGAGCTAAGGCGGGCGCATCGCTAGAGACGAGGAGCGTGCTCAGAGTGGCCTCCATTCGCGCCCGTCGGCTGCGAGTAAGGCTTTGGCACTCTGCGGCCCCTGCGAACCGATAGCATAGCCGGTGTCGAGTTCGAGAGCGGTCTGCTCCCAATGTTGCAGAATCGGCATCACTCGTTCCCAGGCTACTTCAACCGCGTCCCAGCGCGTGAAGAGTGTTGCATCGCCGCGCATCGCATCCCCGATCAGGCGCTCGTACGCGGGTGCGGAAACGACACCAAAACCCGAGCCATAATTAAAATCCATATTGACTTCGCGAATATGCATTTTGGGGCCAGGAACCTTGGCTGCAAAGGTCATCGAGACACCTTCCTCGGGTTGAATTTTAATCACCAAGGTGTTCGGTGCAATTTGATCTCCCGCTTCGCCAAAAAGACGGTGAGGAATCGGTTTAAACGTCACGGCAATTTCTGACCACTTGCGGGCTAACCGCTTGCCGCTACGAACATAAAACGGTACGCGAGCCCAGCGCCAATTATCGATATAAAACTTCGCGGCTGCGAATGTTTCGGTATTCGATTCAGCGCTGACGCCACTTTCCTGACGGTACGCTGGTAAAATACCACTCTTGGAGTTCGGCAGTGTGCCTGAGGTATATTGCCCACGAGCCGCATAGTCAGGAATATTATCGGGCGGGATGGGTCGCATCGCTGTGAGTACTTTGAATTTTTCATCACGGATGCTATCTGCATCAGAACGTACTGGTGGTTCCATCGCTACGAGTGCAAGTAAATTCATCACATGATTTTGAATCATATCACGCAACGCACCCGAGGTTTCGTAATAGCCACCGCGTTGCTCGACACCAACGGTTTCTGCTGCCGTGATTTGAATAGAATCGATATATTGATGATTCCAAATCGGCTCGAAGATCACGTTCGCAAAACGCAGAGCCATGATATCTTGAACCGGTTCTTTGCCTAAATAGTGGTCAATGCGATAGATCAGCTTCTCCGGAAAAACACGACTTACTTCGGTTTGTAAGGCGCGAGCCGATTCAAGGTTGGTCCCAAAAGGCTTCTCGATAATAATACGCGTCCAACCTTGTGCGTTGTCGCGTGGCCCAAGTCCAGCGGCATCGAGTTGGCGCACAATTTCGGCAAAAATGCCTGGTGGCGTTGAGAGATAAAAAAGACGATTGGCCTGAGTGCCAAGTTTGGAATCATTTTCCTCAAGCATACGGCGTAATTGTTGGAATGTCTCGGGATTGTCGAATTCTCCGCCAATATAGCTCATCCGCTCGGAGAATTTGCTCCACGCTTCGCTCTGCGCAGGTCCGCTGCGCGAAAACTCGGCAATAGATTGCTGGCCAAACTCACGAAATTCGTCTTGGGTATAGCTCGAGCGAGAAAAACCGATAATGCCGAAGTGTTCTGGCAAAATTCCTTGCGTATGCAAGTTGTACATTGCAGGAAGCAACATCCGTTTAAACAGGTCGCCACTCGCCCCGAAAAACACAATGTTGCACGGATCCGAAATACGATCAATATCCGTATTCGTGCGCACGGACTGGGGGCCGACGGTGACATCGGCTTGCGAGGGAACTACCGTCGAGGTGCCCATCAATGTTGCCTCCTGCACTGTCGCTGTTATGCTTTGACCGGTTCGTGTTGGACGGCGTGTCCGCCGAATTGATTACGTAACGCCGCAATAACTTTGGCGCTGAACGATTCGTTCTGCCGCGACGTAAAGCGCGAAAAGAGCGAAGCGGTAATAACCGGCGCTGGCACATTTTCATCGATTGCAGCTTGCACCGTCCAGCGGCCCTCACCTGAATCTTCTACGTATCCACGAATATTGGTTAATTCGGGATCAGCGCGGAACGCAAGTTCGGCTAATTCAAGCAGCCACGAACGAACGACGCTGCCGTGCAGCCAAAGTTCGGCCAGATCGTGCAGATTATAGTTAAACTGGGATTTTTCGAGAATTTCGAAGCCTTCGCCATACGCTGCGAGCATGCCGTACTCGATGCCGTTGTGCACCATTTTAGAAAAGTGCCCAGCACCTACCGGACCAACGTGCTTATAGCCGTTTTCCGGTGCGAGTGTGATAAAAATTGGCTCAACCCGCTGGGCAGCAGCTGTGTCTCCCCCAACCATCAGGCAGTAGCCATTTTCTAGCCCCCAAACGCCGCCACTGGTACCGGCATCGAGAAACGCGATGCCTTTCTCGCTCGCTTGCTTGCCACGTTCAATCGAATCTTTATAATTCGAATTCCCGCCGTCGATGATTGTGTCACCTGGTGAGAGCAGTGACACCAATTGCTGGAAGGTGTCTTCCGTCGCTTTCCCTGAGGGAACCATCATCCACACGGCCCGGGGTGGGGTCAGGGCGTTGACGAGCGTAGTCAGTGAGGTCGAAGCTTGGGCTCCCTGCTGAACCGCACTTTGGACTGCATCATTATTGAAGTCAAACACGACCACGTCGTGGCGACCACGAAGCAGGCGGGTCGTCATATTTGCGCCCATTTTGCCAAGACCGATTAATCCGAGTTGCATCGTTGATGTCTCCTTACGTTACGTGCGAGTTGTGAGGCTAGCTTCAATCGCTTGAGCCAGTGCGGCCAGACCGTTTGCAAGATCTGGGAGATGCAGGCGTGCGCCGCGACGATTGCGCGAATCGAGGGAAGCAAAATCGCCGAGAGCTTGGGCGCGTTCCAAGGTGCGGAAGCCGACCATGCCGGGGATGGGGAGATCAAACGGTGCATCCGTGGTTAATTGGAAGAAAACACCGGAATTTGGCCCGCCTTTGTGGAGCTGGCCGGTCGAGTGCAGAAAGCGTGGGCCGAAACCCACGGTTGTGGCAACTCTGAGCGCGTCACGAACTTTCGCGCGCAACGTATTCAGGAAAGCTTGGTGAGCGGGGCTCATTTCGATGTAGCTGTTAAAGGCCACATAATCGCCTGGTTTGACTTGAGCCAAGATAGCCGCGACTGCAGAATTGAGCGTCGCACCGAGATTGACGTCACGACTGCCGGCAAGCGGAATGACCTGAGCTTCGGCAGTGCACAAACTGGCAGTTGGCTCATCGAAATGACCATCGCCTCTGGTGGCATACGCCGCAAGCAGACGTATCGTGTTGTCTTTGGACTCTTGCACATTGGGTTGATCAAACGCATCAATCCCGATGACCGAGCCTGCGACGGCGGTGGCGATTTCCCAGAGCGCAAATTGCGCTCCAAGATCAAAACGATCGTCGAGACCTAAGCGAATAACCGGCGTTCCGTTGGTCACCAAGGTGTCGAGAAGAGCTAGGGTCACGCTGTCGGGTTCTGGCAGTCCTTCGCCGACATAGACGATCACGCGATCGGCACCGTACGCGTTTGCTGCACCTAATGGCTCGCCCTCAATCGGCACGATGCCGGTTCCTGACTTGCCCGTGCTCTCAGCGATGAGTTGCTCTGCCCACGCTCCGAATGCCGATAAGCTGGGATGGGTGATAATCGTCAGCTTGTCGCGGCCAGCTTTCGCCAAGGTACCGATTGCCGCGCCAAACCGCACACCCGCGGCTTTGCTTACCGCGCAGGTCGGGCCATTGCTCTGGAGCTGGCCGATCCCCCGAGCAAGCAAGCTGGCAACGTCGTATCCGGCCAGCGCTGCGGGGACGATTCCGAACAGAGAAAGCGCCGAATAGCGTCCACCGATATCGGGAGCATTGCGGAAAATTTTGCGAAAATTCGCCTCGGTCGCTTCGCGATCGAGTTTTGTGCCAGGATCGGTGATGGCCACGAAATGAGAAGAAGCATTCGCTTTGCCGCTGATCTCTTCGAGGCGACCTCGGAAGTAGCGATAAAACGCATCTGGCTCGGTTGTGCCGCCGCTCTTTGAGGCAACCAAAAACAGCGAACTCGCGAGATCCAAGTGTTCGTCGAGGTGTTTGACTTGCTCGGGATCGCTCGAATCGAGAATGTGCAAGGTTGGATATCCAGGTGTTTGCCCGAAGGTCGCGCGCAAAATATCAGGAGCAAGCGAACTGCCACCCATGCCCAGCACAACAACGTGCTTGAACGTAGCTTTGACTTCGTTTGCGAACTTCAGCAACTCGGGCAAAGCCGCTTGCACGTGTTCGGGGAAAGCAAGCCAACCGAGTGCATTTTTGATGATGCTGGCATGCGCCGGGTCGTCGCTCCACAGCGAGGCATCCTTCGCCCAAAGCCGCTCAAGGAAGCGTTCTTGCTCTAAACGGGCGACGGTTGCATCCACACTCGCCTGAGCCTTGCCGAGCTGCAAGGTCACTCGTGCGGGGTGATGCGCCAGGAGCTGATCGCGCTTAGTGGTGATCGCGCTCAGGAGTGCCTGGTAGGATTGGGTGAACGAAGCAACGCCTTCGTGCTGAAGTTGCAGGGTTAATTCGGGCAGCGAAATCTGCGCAGCGGCGAGGTCGATCAAGACTTGTCGTGAGTGTGCTTGCTGGGCGACCAAGGTGTCCGCGGTTACCGTACCATGATCGAGCAATGCAGTAAGCGTAGCGGGCGGTACCGTGTTGACGGTATTACGGGCAACGAGCTGTTCGATATACACGACATCGCTATAGGCGGGATTTTTGGTTCCCGTACTCGCCCAGAGTGGGCGTTGTGCTGCGGCACCTTTAGCCTTGAGTGCAGCAAAGCGCTTGCTTTCGAACAATTCTTCGTAGGCGGCATAAATCGCGCCGGTATTGGCGATGCCAGCTTTGCCGAGCAAGGTCTTGAGATCGGTTTCGCCTTTAGCGATGCGGGCTTCGAGTAGGCCGTCGATGAGGGTATCGAGTCTGCTCACGAAAACGCTATTGACCGAATGAATCCCCTCAAGCGACAACCCCTTCGCAGCGCGCGCTTCGAGCCCCTCGATGAAGGCGGTTGCGGCGGCGGTGTAGGTTTCAACCGAGAAAATGAGGGTGACGTTGACATTGATGCCGGCCGCGATGGTTTCCCGAATAGCGGAAATACACGCCGGTGTAGCTGGAATCTTGACCATGAGGTTCGGGCGATCAACAAGTTTCCACAAGCGTTGGGCTGCGGCAATGGTCGCAGCCTCATCATCGGCCAGTAAGGGCGAGACTTCCAAACTGACGTAGCCATCGCTACGTTTGCTTGTATCGTAGAGCGGTCGAAAGAGGTCGCAAGCTGCGCGGATGTCTTGGGCTGCGAGCAGCTCGAAGAGCTCGGTTGGATCGCTCGTCACGTCGAGCACCGACTGTAATTGACCATCGTAGTCGTTGCCGCTGCCAATCGCTTTTTCGAAAATGGTCGGATTGGAAGTCATCCCTCGCAGACCTTGATCGATTAACTTTTGGAGCTCTCCGCTGGCAAACATGCTCCGACGGATATTATCGAGCCAGATCGATTGGCCGACAGCGCTGAGTTGACGCAATTGTTCAGACATGCAGGGCTCCTACACTATGCACACGAGCGAGCAAAGACGCGGCTTGCGCAGCGACTGCTTCTGGGGTAAAGCCAAATGCTTTGGCGATCTCCGCCGCTGGGGCAGAGGTTCCAAAGTGGTCGAGGCCGATGGTCACGCCGTGATCACCGACCCAGCGATGCCAACCGAGTGTCGCAGCGGCTTCGATCGAAATACGAGCTTTGACCGCAGCGGGTAACACGCTTTCTTGATACGCCGGATCTTGCCGAGCGAAGAGCTCGATCGCCGGAGCGGAAACCACGCGAACTTTGCTCCCTTGAGCGCTCACGAGTTTGGCGGCTTCAAGAGCGAGGCTGACCTCGCTGCCGCTGGCAATGAAGATAATATCCGGGGTCCCGGTGCTGTCGAGCAACACGTAAGCGCCGCGGTCCACGGCTGCATTCCGCTGACCGAGGAAGGGCAATTTTTGCCGTGAGAGCACGAGCACCGTCGGCCCTGCCTCAGCGCGAATCGCGTAACGCCACGCTTCGAGGGTCTCGAGCGCATCTGCGGGGCGGATCGTGGTGAGATCGGGAGTTGCGCGTAAGAGAGCGAGTTGCTCAATCGGCTGATGGGTCGGGCCATCTTCGCCCAAAAAGACCGAGTCGTGGGTGAACACGAAGATCGCTCGCAGCTTGCTTAACGCGGCGAGACGCACGGCCGGCTTGGCATAGTCAACGAAGTTGAAGAAGGTCGCGCAGAACGGCAGCAGGCCACCATGCAGCGCGATGCCGTTGGTGGCAGCAGCCATGGCGTGCTCGCGAACACCGAAGTGAATATTCCGACCAGCGGGTGAGCTAGCGGTAAAATCGCCTTGATTTTTGAGATAGGTTTTGGTTGACGGATCCAGATCGGCTGAGCCGCCGACTAATTCAGGGAGCGCCTGAGCGATCGCGTTCATCACCAAGCCACCGGCATCGCGCGATGCGAGGCTGCCGTTTTCATCCGTGAATTCGGGCCACGCAATCGTGCTCGGAACTTGGCCTGCACAGGCGCGTTCAAGCTGCACGGCAAGCGGGGTGTTCGCTTGCTGCCAAGCCGCGAAGCTCGCTTGCCAAGCGTTGTAGGCATCCTGCCCGCGCCGGGCGTTTGCCCGCCACCAATCGAGTAGATCAGGCGGAACGAAAAATGCAGGCTCGGTTGGCCAGCCTAGCGCTTCTTTTGTCTTTTTGACGTTGTCGCCGCCAAGCGGCTCACCGTGAGATTTGAAGCTATCCGCAAGAGGCGATCCAAAGCCGATTTCGGTGCGTACACAGATGATCGAAGGGCGATCGGTTACCGCCTTGGCCGCCGCGATCGCTTGGTCGAGCTGCTCAACATTGTTGCCGTGATCACCGGTGATGGTCTGCACATGCCAGCCCACTGACTCAAAACGCTTGGTGTGATCTTCGGTGAACGTGAGGTTCGTTGGTCCAGCGAGCGAAACGTGATTATCGTCGTAGAGGGCAATGAGCTTGCCGAGTTTGTGATGTCCAGCGAGAGACGCAGCCTCATACGAGATCCCCTCCATTAAATCGCCGTCACCACAAAGCACGTAGGTGTAGTGATCGATGATCTGCTGATCACGATTGTAGGTTGCCGCTAACTGCGCTTCAGCGATGGCCAGGCCGACTGCGTTCGCAAAGCCTTGCCCGAGCGGTCCCGTTGTGGCTTCGACGCCAATGGTATGGCGATATTCTGGGTGGCCCGGTGTGCGGCTACCAAATTGGCGAAACGACTGGAGATCCTCGAGAGTGAGCCCATACCCGGTCAAATAAAGTAAGGAATAGAGCAAGGCCGAGCCATGGCCGGCGCTCAAGACAAAGCGATCACGGTTGATCCAGTGGGGATCGGCCGGGTTGTGCACAAGGTGTCGCGTCCAGAGCGTATACGCAAGGGCCGCTGCGCCCAACGGGAGCCCCGGGTGGCCTGAATTCGCTTGTTGGACTGTGTCGATCGATAAGGCCCGAATGGCGTTGATGCGCTGTTCGTCTTCGAGAGTATTCGGCACGTTGGCTCCTTGTGCAGTCGCAGCTCATAGACAAGCATGAGCGCATGAAGGCTATACCCATTCCTCTTCGGATCACGAACTCTAGAAATCAATTAAGGAGACGGTAACCATGCGAGATCTTGACAAACTGCAGGCCCAGATTGAGGCGTTGGTCGGTCGCACCGACGCAGTGCGTTCACCAGAGGGAGCTGCGATTGATGAGGTGCTCGATTTACTTGATCGCGGTCTGATTCGTGTTTGTGAACCCGTCGAAGGTGGGTGGCAAACTAATCCCTGGATAAAGCAGGCGATCCTGCTCTATTTTGCCCGCTACGATAACGTTTTGGTGGGAAGCAATAGCGACATAACTGCAAGCGCATTGCCGAGCTATTTTGATAAAGTCCCGACTAAGAAGAATTATGCTGAACTCGGAGTGCGCTGCGTGCCGCCAGGGGTTGCGCGGTATGGCTCCTTCCTTGAGCGTGGCGCAATCCTTATGCCAGGATATGTGAATATCGGCGCTTGGGTCGGAGCAGGTTCGATGGTCGATACCTGGGCTACGGTCGGTTCGTGTGCGCAGATTGGGCGCGGAGTGCACCTCTCGGGTGGGGTGGGAATCGGCGGGGTGCTCGAGCCACCACAGGCACAACCGGTCGTCATCGAAGATGGGGCGTTCATTGGCTCGCGCTGTATTGTGGTTGAAGGGGTGCGAGTTGCGGCGGAAGCGGTGTTGGGCGCAGGCGTAGTTCTCACGGCAAGTACGCCGATTGTTGATGTTCGAGGCAATCAACCTCAGATCAGCAAAGGCCTGATCCCGCCCCGGGCGGTGGTGATTCCAGGCACGCTCCCAAAGCAATTTCCTGCCGGGACGTTCGGAACACCCTGTGCGCTGATCATCGGTGAGCGCAGTGCGAACACCGATCGCAAAGTATCGTTAGAGAGTGCGATTCGTGATTTCGGAGTGGCGGTTTAGCCGCTGATTGATTTTCTGAGCAACATTGCGACAATAATCGTCTAAGAAATTGCTTATTCGTGAGAAGATTCTTCGCGCGTAGCATGAATAGTGCGGCGCGTTCTGCCCTATTCTCCTGACGAGGAAGTTTGTGAAACAAACGTTGACTGCTCATGTTGGAGCACCTGGCTTCGGCAAAACTGAGCGTCGTGATGCGTGGTGGTTAGAACCACTGCTAGTGGTTCTTGGTTTTGCGACATTTGTCGCTTACTCGACTTGGGCCGCGTTTCAGGTCTCGAACTATTCCTACGGCCCCTACCTTTCGCCGTTTTTCTCGCCGTATATTCGGCCTGATTGGTGGCCGGCGAATTGGTCGACCGCTTTTTTTGTGCTCTGGATTCCCGGTGGTTTTCGTGCGTCATGCTACTACTACCGTCGCGCGTACTGGCGCTCACTTTTCGCGAGCCCCTCAGCGTGTGCGGTGAGCGAGCCCAAACGCGACTACACCGGTGAAACGGGCACGATTGCACGCTGGTTGCCAATTTTGCATCGTTGGTTTTTGTATCTTTCATTGATAGTGCTCGTTTGGCTCTGGATTGATGTTGTGAAAGCCTTCGATTTTGACGGGCATTTTGGCATCGGGGTCGGGACACTCGTGATGCTGATCAATGTGGCACTGCTCTCGTTCTTTACCCTTGGTTGTCACGCTTTGCGCAGTCTCGTCGGGGGAAACGCACGCTGCTTTTCCTGCGCTCCGGGTGGCAACGCTCGTTACGGCATGTGGTCGTTTGTTTCCAAATTAACCCAGCGCCACAAACTCTGGGCCTGGTTCAGCCTCTTTAGTGTCGGCTTGACCGATCTCTACATCCGTCTCTGTGCGATGGGTGTGCTTCATGATATACGGATTGTATAAACGAATATGACAACGACAACGACCTCGCAAATACATGAAGCCGACGTTCTGATTATCGGTGCCGGTGGTGCTGGATTACGTGCGGCGATTGAAGCCGCAGCTCAAGGTGCTCGCGTCGCGGTGATCTGCAAATCGCTACTCGGCAAAGCTCACACGATCGTCGCCGAGGGCGGTATCGCCGCAGCTGTTGGCAGTGTTGACCCGCGCGATAATTGGAAAGTGCATTTCCACGACACGATGCAGGGCGGAAAATTCGTCAATAACTGGCGCATGGCGCAGTTGCACGCACAAGAATCCCCCGAGGAAATTCGCAACCTTGAGCTATGGGGTGCGTTGTTTGACCGTACCGAAAAAGGCGGCGTGATGCAGCGCCTCTTCGGTGGGCATACCTACAAGCGCTTGGTGCATGTCGGTGACCGAACGGGTCTCGAATTAATTCGGACCTTACAAGACAAAGCGGTTGCTGAACGCATCCAAGTCTTTATGGAAACGACCATCACCAAATTGCTCAAGCACGACGGAAAAATCTGTGGTGCAGCAGGGTATGTTCGGGAAACCGGACGTTTCATCGTTTTCAAAGCGCCGGCGGTCGTGATTGCTGCGGGTGGTTCGGGACGGATTTATTCAGTCACTTCAAATTCATGGGAAGGCACTGCCGACGGTCAAGCGTTGGCATTCCGCGCCGGCGCCGAACTTATGGATATGGAATTTATCCAATTCCATCCCACTGGTATGGTGTGGCCGCATTCGGTGCGCGGCATTCTCGTCACCGAATCGGTGCGTGGCGAAGGTGGTCACCTCACCAATAGCCTCGGTGAACGTTTCATGGAACGCTACGATAAAGAGCGCATGGAGCTCTCAACGCGCGATGTCGTTGCTCGGGCGATTTATACCGAAGTCAAAGAAGGACGCGGTTCGCCGCATGGTGGTGCGTATCTCTCGATCGCTCATCTTCCGGCCGATTTTGTGAAGCGCAAGTTGCCCTCGATGCACGAGCAGTTTTTGGCCTTTGCAAAAGTTGATATCACCAAAGAGCCGATGGAAGTGTATCCCACGACCCATTATCACATGGGCGGGATTCGCGTCGATGGCGATTCGACTGCGACCAATGTGCCCGGTCTCTTTGCTGCGGGCGAAAGTGCGGCTGGATTGCACGGGGCAAATCGCTTAGGCGGAAATTCGCTCTCCGATCTGCTCGTTTTCGGCGCACGGGCCGGACGGTATGCAGCTCAATACGCCCTGGGCGCTGAGCATATCACGCCATCTGCGGAAGAAATTGCCCTCGCCGAACACGAAGCGCAAGCTCCTTTTGAAGCGACTGGGGAGAATCCGTTCGCGCTGCAAGAAGAAATGCAGAACATGATGATGAGTGAAGTCGGAGTCTATCGCGTCGAAGAAAAACTCAAGAACGCCTTAAATCAGATTCGTGATTTACAGGAGCGTGCTGCGAATGTCCGTGCGACCGGTTCGGTTATGTACAATCCCGTTTGGCATACTGCGCTTGATGTCAAAAACATGGCCTTGATCGCGGAAACGATCGCTCAGAGTGCACATTTGCGCACCGAGAGTCGGGGTGCTCATAGTCGGGTTGATTTCCCCAATTATGATGCGAATTTGCAGAAGGGCAATATGGTCGCGCGATACGATGGTCAGAACGTGACGGTTGCTTTTGTTGAACAACCGCCTATGCCACAAGAATTGCACGATTTAACATACAACAAGCCTGAAGTGGCGGCAGCAGCATGAGTGAGACAGTGACTTCGACTCAGGTACACGGTGGCGGTGCTACCGCTGACCAGATTGTCTCGGTTGACTCTGCAACCAATCAGCATATTCAGGTCCGCATTAATCGTGGTGAAGCGGGCGAAATTGAAGGTCGCTGGGAAGAATTCACCGTGCCGCTTGCTAAGGGCATGGTGGTGCTCGATACAGTGCTCTGGGTTCAAGCCCATCAAGCCAATGATTTAGCCGCACGTTGGAATTGCAAAGCTGCAAAATGTGGTTCGTGTTCTGCCGAAATTAATGGCAAACCGCGACTCATGTGCAAGACGCGGGTCGAAGATTTTAATCTAGCCGAGCCGATTCTGATTCAACCCTTGCAGACATTCAAGCGCATCAAAGATCTGGTGACCGATGTTTCTTGGAACTATCGTATCAACGCCACGATCAAGCCGTTTACTCCGCGTCAGGACCGTGAATGGAAGTGGTTCCAACACGACGCCGATCGCGCCCAAGAAATGCGTAAATGCATCGAGTGCTTCTTGTGCCAAGATGTTTGCCACGTACTTCGGTATCAAACCGAAGAAAAGCCCCAGTTTGCCGGACCGCGCTATTTTGTGCGTACCGCGGGGCTTGATTTCCATCCGATGGATGGAGCCGAACGACTCGAGCAACTCGCTGACGAGCACGGTCTTGGCTTGTGCAATATCACCTATTGCTGCAGCGAAGTTTGTCCGGAACACATCGCGATTACGCACAATGCGATCATCCCCGAAAAAGAGCGCGTCGTTGACGAATTTCACGATCCGGTCAAGAAATTTATTCGCAAGATTCAGAAGAAAAAATAACGACGTAGCATGAATCCGTTCCCACCACTGACTCCCCGTCTCTACCAATCGGGGATGAATCCTCATGCACCATCGTTTACTCCGCTAACCTTTCCGACGGCAGACATATTGGGAGCTGGCTGGGCTGATACGACAGATGTTTCATCCACCCAGACTCGCATAAGCCCACGCTCGGAGCGACTGCCCTCGAGTAAGGAATTCTCGCCAGCGTTAGGTTTTGTGGAAGAAAAGAATGCGTTGAACCCCAATGCACCGGTGTTTACGATGGAAAAATGCTATCCGATGCGCCATGATTCCGCGAGTTCATTGCGCGGGAAATAAAAGGTAGCTTCGGTTTCGGTCTCCGAAACACCAACGTATGAACACTGCTGATCCGACCGTGCCCCTGGACGAGCTTGTGCGGTTACGGCGTCATTTCCATGCGCATCCGGAGCTATCACTCTTTGAATTCGATACGAATGCTTTCATCGAAGCTCGATTGGCAGAATTACCATTCGATGAGATTCGCTCGAAGGTCGCCGGAACGGGAACTCTCGCGACCTTAGTTGGAGGGCGACCTGGGCCTGTCACTTTGTTGCGGGCGGATATCGATGGTTTGCCGGTCCAAGAATTGACGGGAGCTGAGTATACGAGTACTCGGTCTGGGGTGATGCATGCGTGCGGTCATGATGCTCATGTAAGCATCTTACTATCGGCTGCGCGGACCCTCGTTGCGCGCCGAGCAGAGGTTGCTGGCACCTTGGTATTTTGTTTCCAACCAGCAGAAGAAGGACCAGCCGGCAATCGCCTCATGATCGAGGCCGGTGCCTTGGAAAATCCGCATGTCGACCGGACTTTCGCACTGCACGTGTATAGCGGGCTAGACGTTGGAAAAGTGGGGGTGCGTGATGGCGCTTTTTTTGCCTCTGCGGATGAATTTCGCCTAACCTTGCGAGGCAAGGGCGGCCATGGTGCGATGCCACATTGCTCGGTCGACCCCATTACCGCTGGTGCGCAGATCGTGTCCTCGCTGCAAAGTATCGTGAGTCGTGAAATCGCTCCGCGCGATCCGGTCGTGGTGACGGTGGGACGTTTTACCAGCGGAACCACCTTTAACGTTATTCCCGATGAGGCCGTACTCGAAGGCACGATTCGCTGTTTTGATAGCGAGATTCGCAAAAGCATGCCGGGACGCTTAGAGCGTATTGTGCAAGGCTTATGCGCAGCGTACCGTGTTGAGTACGAACTTGAGTACCACTGGCAATATCCGCCAACGGTGAATGATCCCAAAACGAACGCGATTGTGCGGGCAACTGCACAGCGTTTGTTGGGAGTGGAGAACGTGGTGGAGCACGATATAACGATGTGGGCAGAAGATATGGCCTTCATGCAAGAGTTGCGCCCAGGCGCCTACTTTTTGGTTGGGTCGCGTGGCGATGAGCGTACGAGCTATCCACATCATAATGCACGTTTTGACATCGATGAACGAGCCTTGGCTGTTGGCTATCAAATGATGGTCGGTTTAGGTTTAGGGCATGAGTAGTCGGCGCTATATTATTATTGGCAATGGTTTTGCCGGAACAACCGCGGCAGAACATCTGCGCAAGTTAGATCCAAGCTCAAGCATTCATCTGTTTGGTGATGAAGCGTATCCACTCTATAATCGCATTGCTTTGCCGCCCTTACTACGCAAGCAAATTGCCGCTTCGAAGGTCATGATGCGTGATCTCGCATGGCACGAAAAATACGCGATTGAATTACACCTAGGAACCCGCGTCGAACGCATTATTCCCGAAGAAAAGTGCATACTTGTGCACGGGCGTTCGTACGCTTATGATGCTTTGTTGCTCGCAACTGGCGGCGCGCCGCAGCCGAGTCAATTGCCCGGTGCTGCCGGTGCGCAAAACATCTTTCATTTTCAGTCTTTCGACGACACGCAACTCCTGTCCGAACGCCTCGAAACTGCGCGTTGTGCGGTTGCTGTGGGTGGTTCGTTTATCGCGTACGAGTTAGCTGAAGCCTTTGTTGCGCGTGGGCTAGAAACCCATTGGCTAATTCGAGGGCCACGGTTTCTGCGCCGTTTATTGGATGAAGATGCAGGTTCTTTGCTCGACGCCGCAGCGCGCGCCGATGGAGTGCATCTGCATTACGGCGATGAAGTCGCCAGCTTTGAAACGGTTAACAACCAAGTGCAAGCGGTGCAGACCCAGCGCGGCTTGCGTCTGCCGACCGATCTCGTCGGCTTAGGTTTGGGTATTCAGATTCACCTTGATTTAGCGATCGGCACCACCATTGCGACCGCAACCGGCTTTGTTTGCGACGACCGCCTCGAAACGTCGATTCCCGGGATTTTTGCCGCAGGTGATGCTGCAGAATTTTTTGATCCCATCGCACAGATGCATTATCGCATGGGAACCTGGAATAATGCTGGCGCGCACGGCAAAGTTGTTGCCATCAATATGGCTGGTGGCGACCAACGCTACCATGATATTCCGGAATATTCGAGTAAGATTTTCAGCGACCAGGCGATTACGCAATTTGGACTTTCTCCTGAATTGCGCCCAGATTTACACATGGTTCGTCGACTGGATCGCAACGAAGGTCACTACCGAGCACTCTTTTTCGATGGTGATCGCCTGGCTGGCGGGGTCTTTATCGGCAAAACGAATCGCGCAGGTAAGCGTCGCTATCTCGATGCGATCAAAGCTCGCGCAACGTTTGCGGCCAATGAGCGTGAAGCGCTGCTCGATTGGAAAGCCGTATGAGTACTGTCCGAGAACCGGGGCTCGCGCCGTTACTGGCTGCGTGGCGCGCCTTAGCGCAACAAGGTTTGGTGAAGCTGCACGAGATCTCGGTTGGTGATCCATCGCGTCTGTTGGTGTACGCGGAAGTCAACCCTCAAGCCCAACAAAAAGTGTTGATTGCGGCTGGCGTTCACGGCGACGAACCCGTTGCTCCGTGGTCGTTGTATAGCATCGTGCGAGATGGATTGCTTGATCCACAATACGGCTATTGCTTGTGGGTCTGCACCAATCCGAGCGGCTATGAGCTGGGGACCCGACACAACTGTGATGGATTTGATATCAACCGAAGTTATACCGAGATCGGGCTAACACCAGAAGCGCAAGCTATCGTTGCGACCACGCGTGGGCAACACTATCTGCTGGCGATTGATTTACACGAAGATTTTGAAAGCGAAGGCTTTTATCTCTACGAACCGTGTGTTCGCGCGCAAACGCCGTACGGACGCCGGATTCTGGATGAAGTGCTCGAAGCTGGTTTTGCTCTGCAAGCTCTAGAAGCCAGTTTCGATCTGGGGTACCCTCCCGACGAAATCGCCGCGTTGTGCACGTTTGAGGCTGGCTGGGTCAAGCCCGATTATGAGCGCGAGTCACGTTATTTCTCCGCAGGCTTGCCCATGACCATGTATTTATTGCAGCACACCGCTCGGCGTTCATTGACATTTGAGACGCCGCTTTGTGCAACTTGGGATGAGCGCTTAGCAATGCACCGCATTGCCGTAGTAGCTGCGCTCGCGCAAATCGCCCGCGTCGAGGGTCTCGCCGAGCATGGATGAGCGCGAGGTCCTCGCGGTCGACGTTGTCTTCGTTGGTGGAGGCCCAGCAAGTTTGGCTGGAGCGATTCGTCTCGCGACGCTCGCAAAAGCTGCTGATCGTGAACTCTCGATCGTTGTTTTAGAAAAAGCCGCTGCTTTTGGTGACCATTCGTTATCCGGTGCGGTGCTCGATCCGCGGGCCTTGGATGAATTATTAGCTGAACTTGGGCCAGTGCCGCCGCCGCCGCTCGATACCCCAGTCGCAGAAGAAGCGCTCTGGTATTTAACCGAGCACGGCCGCTTTCAGGCCCCCTGGATTCCCCCTCCTATGCACAATCACGGTCATAACCTGGTCTCGGTTCAGCGTTTGGTTGCCTGGTTGGCAGAACGCGCCAGTGAACTAGGCGTCGATTGTTTGCCCGAATCACCAGCGGTCGCCTTATGCTGGGATCAACAACGAATTACCGGCGTGCAAATCGGCGACAAGGGACGCGATGCTGCTGGTAACCCCCGTGAACATTTTGAATTAGGCCCGTATATCCAAGCGAAAATTACCATTTTGGGCGATGGCGTACGCGGTAATCTCACGAAACAAGCCATTGCCAGGCTGGGCCTGGGCGCATCCGCGCAGGCGCCGCGTTATGCCTTGGGAATCAAGGAACTTTGGCAACTTCCACCTGGGCGCTTTCCGGTTGGCAAAGTGGTACATACCTTAGGGGTACCTCTGCCGACAGAGACTTTTGGTGGTGGATGGCTCTACGGTTTACACAATAATATTCTTGATCTCGGTCTCGTTGTCGGTTTAGATAGTCCAGATCCATCCACCGATGCCCACGACGCGTTTAATCGCTTCAAGTTGCATCCGGTCATTCGCCCGCTCTTACGCGACGCCCAGCTACTCGCTTATGGCGCAAAAGCGTTACCTGAAGGTGGGTTGTATAGTATCCCGCGTCTCTCTGCCGATGGCGTTCTTTTGATCGGAGACGCCGCAAACATGCTCAATGGTTTACGCCTGAAAGGAATCCATCTGGCGATGAAATCTGGTATGTTAGCGGCGCAAGCAGCGTTTACGGCACTGCAAGCAGATTGTTACGATACGCAACAATTAGCGCAATACGATGACGCCTTCCGAGCTTCGTGGGCTTACACCGAGCTGTATCAAGCCCGCAACGTGCATCAAGGTTTTGAGCATGGTCTAGGTCTGGGACTCATGAATGCGGGTTTGGGTATGTTCAGCGGCGGTCGCGGTTTTGGCGTGGTCGAGGCCTTGCCCATAACGCCCGCCCAACAACGCCTCCAAAAAATCACCGAGGTTGCCCCCCGAGCCAAGCAGCGTCGAGTGATTCCCGATGGCGTCGTGACTTTCGATAAACTCAGCGATGTTTTTCATAGCGGCACGCATCACGATGAAGCGCAGGCAGGGCATTTGCATGTTGCTGATACGTCCGTTTGTGCCCAGAAATGTACCCGAGAATACGGCAATCCGTGTCAGTATTTTTGCCCGGCTCAGGTGTATCGCCCGAATTTTATTGAGCACGATGGCCGCATCAGTGGCCAGTTAGATATTGATTTCGCAAATTGCGTGCATTGCAAAACGTGCGATATTGTCGACCCGTATCAGATTATTACGTGGGTCCCACCACAGGGCGGCGATGGTCCCGTGTATACGGGGATGTGAGGGCAACGACCATGTCGACAGCAAGCGATGTCGCGATCTTGGGTGGTGGAATCATTGGCCTCAGTTTAGCTTGGGAATTAGCGCAGCGTGGGGCTCAAGTCACCTTGTTTGAACGCGATGCTCCTGGCCACGCGGCTTCGTGGGCGGCCGGTGGCATGTTGGCGCCGTATACCGAGGAATTAACCGATCCGGCATTACGCGCGTTTGCCATCGCAGCGTTGGCAAAGTATCCAACGTTTGTGGAGGCACTGCAGCAAGCCAGCGGCATCGACGTGCATTGGCGCTTGCATGGTATTTTGGAAGTCGCCTACGACGCAGTGCACGCTCAGCGTCTGAAGCAACGAGCAGAATTTTTAGCCGCTGAAAATGTGCCCAGCCGTTTGCTCCACAACGATCGGGATATTGCGGCATATGATCCAGCGCTGGCCCGCCACGCTCACGTGGCGCTTTTAACCGAAGCCGAAGGGCAAGTTGATAATCGACGCCTAGGCCGGGCATTGACCGAAGCCGTAGAGCGGGCGGGTGTGACAATTCGTCGTCATCTGTCGGTCGAGTCGTTGGTCTGCAACGCCCGCCGTGTGCAAGGAGTGCAGACGTCGCTGGGATTTTTTGCCGCAGCGACGGTAATCAATACGCTCGGCTCGTGGGCGCCCACTTTAGGCGGAGTGCCCGAGCATCTTGTAGCACCGGTCACGCCGATTAAAGGGCAGATGTTGGCTGTTGCGATGCCTCATCGCTATCTCCAGCGTGTGGTCTGGGCGGCTGGTGTCTATTTGATCCCTCGGGAAGATGGCCGCTTGCTTGTCGGCGCGACGGTCGAGCAGCAAGGCTTTGATCAGCGGATCACCGCAGGGGGCATCCACCATTTGCTGCACGGACTGTTGCAGGCCTTACCTGGGGCAAGCGATTTTGCCCTGAACGAAACCTGGTCTGGATTACGCCCGCAAACACCGGATGGGCGTCCGTTGCTCGGTCGAACCGAGCTCGAGGGGTATGTTCTCGCAACCGGGCATTATCGCAACGGAATCCTGTTAGCACCACTCACCGCGAGCGTGGTGGCTGATGATCTCCTTGGCATAAAATCGATCGATACGAGCTTTGGATTGGCACGTTTTTCCAAAGGTGGCTCGTTCGAGAAGATTGCTCAAAGCGTGACGTGAAAGTAGTCGTATGCAAGAAATCAGTGTGACCGAACTGGCCGCCTACCGCCGCAACGCGACTCCCCACTTTCTGCTCGATGTTCGTGAAGCCGATGAGCTCCAAACCGCCGCGATTGCTGGTGCGCATCATATTCCCATGAAAACGATTGCTGCTCGTCTTGGGGAGATTCCCCACGACCAGCCGGTCATCGTCATGTGCCATCATGGTGGACGCAGCACGCGAGTCACCCAAGAACTCGAGCGAAACGGGTATACCAATGCAGTCAATCTTACCGGAGGTATCCACGCTTGGGCGTGTGAGATTGACCCGACGATTGCTCGGTACTAACGCGGGTAAGGTACGGAGCATGGTTATTCTGCTCAATGGAGTCGCGCATACCTGCGCTCAGACCACGAGTGTGGCGACCTTGCTAGAAGAGCTTCGCTTGGAACAACGCGGTATTGCGGTCGCCCGAAATAGCGTGCTTGTTCCGCATTCCCAGTATGCGACGGTTTTCTTAGCAGAAAACGATGAGCTGGAAATTATTCAAGCAGTTGCGGGCGGTTAGGATGGAATTGATGGAAACGCTTACTCACGACGCGCCGCTAGTGCTAGGGAAGCATACGTTCACTTCACGTTTGCTGGTTGGGACGGGCAAATATCCCTCGCTTGATGTCATGCAGCGCGCCCACGTCGCTAGTGGAACCGAAATTATCACCGTGGCGATTCGGCGGATTGAACTCAATGATTCCAATGGAAAAACATTGTTGGATTATCTCGATCGCAGTCGCTATACGCTTTTGCCGAACACTGCTGGATGCACGACCGCAAAAGAAGCTGTGCTCACCGCTCGCTTGGCACGCGAAGCTCTCGAGACTGATTTAATCAAACTAGAAGTCATCGGTGATTTGCAAACACTCTATCCCGATACGAGTGAAACGCTGGTTGCCGCTCGCGAATTAGTTGCTGATGGTTTTACCGTATTGCCGTATATTGGTGACGACCCGATCGCCTGTGCGCAATTAGAGGCGATTGGCTGCGCTGCGGTTATGCCCTTAGCAGCGCCGATTGGGAGTGGTTTAGGCATTTGTAACCCGTATTCGATTGCAATTATTAAAGAACGTGCAAATATTCCGGTGATCGTCGATGCTGGGGTCGGTACGGCTTCCGACGCAGCGATTGCCATGGAATTGGGCGTCGATGCGCTCTTGATGAATACCGGAATTGCCGCCGCGCAAGATCCGGTCGCGATGGCGACTGCGATGCGGTATGCGACCTACGCGGGGCGCCTAGCGTATCTGGCCGGCCGGATGGAGCGTCGTCTTTACGCAAACGCTTCGAGTCCATTACACGGCCTAATTCATTCGCGCCCGAAGGGCTAATGGGCATCTCGAAAAATAATGTACAGATTCTGTTTCCTTCGTCTCTGAGCTCTCGCTTCGTGAAGCGAAAGCTGCCATAGTTATGGCGGCGCACGTAGCATCTGCTACATTGCTCGCCTCACGGAAGATAGATTCGGAACGAAGGAAGGTTCTGTCATGCGTCGCTTTACTGAGCGTTTTTTTGTTGCGTTTGTTGGTTTGATGTTCGCAACAACCGGGTTGGTGCGCGCAGCCACAAACGATGCACCGGCTGATGAGTATTTCGGCCATTACCACCTCAGCATTCTTGGCATTCGTAACGCGATCACCGACATGACGCAACGCGCGATTGCCTACCCCGATCGTGCTGCCAGCTATCTGCCCAGCGCTGAGTTAGCAGAAGATGCGATCCATCAATGGCAAAATCGCTATCCACAAGACAGCTGGCTGCCAAAGAGCATTCTTGCGCTTGAGCAGCTGTATGTCACGATTCACACTGCAGAGAGCCTGCAACATGCGGTGCAGAGTGCAGCGTGGCTAGACACTAGTTTTCCGCAGAGTGATTATGCCGCCATGGGTCACGCCGAGCTAGCGAACACAACCACCAGCGACGACGGCACCCCAACGAGTAGCGAATCCCCGCACATTCTGGGCGTGCTGCCCGGCTTAGTTCAAACCGCGAGCGCAGGCAACACAAGCGACGAAACCGATTCCAGCACCTCAACCACCGAAACCCCAACCCCACCCGCGCAACCAGAGATACCGTCGTACGCGGAGCGAGACGATCGTTCGGTCGACATCACGGTCCAGCAACCCTAGCCGCCTGATCCAGCTCGAATATCACCAAACTCCTATTTGGTGATATTGTTGGTGAGATTGTCGGCCTCAACTTTGTCGATAGTCTTTCCAACGACCGCAAGCGCTTTCACCAGACTCAGCTGTTGATTTATCTGGCGACGCCATTCTTTGGCGGTTTCTAACTCATCGAAAGAAGCCGACAAGAATGGCACTGCTTCGTACGGTCTAATGCGGTGAGGGCGATTTTCCAATATCTCGCGGCGAGTCGCCCTCACTAGACTATCCGCCATATAAGCAGTCTCCGGCCGCTTAGCCAGCGCACCTGACGCGCGTAGGCGTTGTTGAATTGGGATGACTCGATTGATTTGCGGATTTACGAATAAGAAGTCGAAGTCCATGTAAATAGTAGTCTCTGCAAGATCCTAATCTGCCCTTTCGTCATTGGTCGTTGATTCGGAACAAATGCTCGACTTTTGTAAGAGGGCGCGTAGCGTAGGTGCGGAGTGCATTGAGCGCTTGTTGTAGCGCCAGAGCTGGGTTGGCTTGGGGGCGTAGCGACATCAACGCACGAATTCGACGCAGCTCGCCGTCTGGTTGCTGCTCGTCACAGACCGTCGTCCAACGCGTGGCCAGGTCGGTATCGATTGAAGCAAGTGTCAGAATGAAGCGACGACTGCCAATCTCGACTGCGAGTTGTTGACCGGCGACGAAGGGCAAAGTTGCTGGCCCATTGCCTTGCTCGTGATGGAGATGGAGTTCGTAGCCGGCTTGGAGTCCGATCGCTGAGAGCCCTGGGGCAAGTCCCAGCGCGACCCGTGTCGTTTGCGTACCCTTATGCGAAGTGCTGCGGCTGCCGAGCCCCAGGCCGAGCTCGCCCTCATAATATCCGCTGCCGAGCATGAGCACCGTGGTTCCTGGTTGTTCGGAGCCGTGGGCTATGCCAGATTGCGCCATGCCGATTGCGACCCCGGCGTCAGTCGTGCTACGGAGATCCGCGACCGCGTTGTCCAGCCCGCCAAGATCGTTTTGAAATTGGGCCAGATTAACCGCATCCGTGCTGTGAATACCGGAAGCAACATTGGTGACCCGGCGCTCCGCCCCCACCGAACCTACTGAGACGGTGTTGGCATCGTTCGTGACCGAACCGCTGCCGAGTGCCACCGCGTTGCCACTGGCTGCCTGAGCACTCGCCCCCAACGCGAGGGCTTCGTTTTGACTCGCCAGCGCAGCCGCCCCCAAGGCGACCGCGTTGCTCTGAGTTGCCGCAGCGCTGCTGCCAAGCGCAACGGCATTCGCAACCCCAGCTGTAGTCGCAATTCTCGCCTGGTTGCCAAGGGCAATGTTGTTGCTCGTACTGCTGCTATGAGCACTGCCAACTATACTCGACGTGCTCGGCACAGATTCACTACTCAAGGAGGCTTGACCCGACTCGCTCCCAGCATTCGGGCCGATCGAAATATTGGCATCTCCGGTAATACTATTGCCTGCTGAAAGTCCGAGCGCGAGATTTCCGAAACCTGTAACATGCTCGCCCGCACCATTGCCACTGACCGTGTTGGTGGCGCCGGATGCTTGCTGGGCCTCGAGGTTACTTAAGGTCTGCTGCACGTTGGCAAATCCACTGACTTCTTCTTCTGTCAATGCTGCAACTTGTGTCGCAAAATTACTAGAGGTCGTGACGATTGCGCTGGTCATCGTGTTGCTCAGTTGTTGCAATGAACCACCGAGGCCGTTAACCGTATTCGTGACCGTCTGCAACTCGCTATTGAGCGCCGATGAGGTTGCCAATAAGGCATTGTTCAAGCTCGCCGAGGTGCTATTCACCTTCACTGTCACGAGGGCAACATTGCTTGTCAAGCTGAGCAAGTTCGCATTCAAGTTCGCGGACACACTCTGCCAATGTTGGTTGAGCGCTGGTAACGCGGTGGCTATCACCGAACTTGTCGTCAGGAGAGAACTGCCCACCGTCGCCGAGAGCGTCGTAATATTGTTACTGAGATTGCTAGCGGCTGAGGCCAGATTGGTGATGTTCGAGCTCAATCCCGTTGCGAGATTGCCTATTTGACTCGTCGCAGTAGTTGCCAGCGTTGCAATGCTGTTCGCTACGCTAGCGGAAACGCTCCCGATCGATTGGCTCACACCATTGAGGTTCGTATTGAGGTTAGCCAGGCTCGTACTGATTTGCGCTGAGACTCCGCTCAGAGCAAGATTCAGCGCAGTCGAACTGCTGCCAAGGTTGCTAGCCGCGCTATTAATATTGGCAGAAAGCGCAAAAAAGGCCGTATTGAAACTGCCTGAAACCGAATTGAGATTGCTTTCAAATGTGCTGCTGTCTGCAGTGACTGTAGTGGCCACGCTGGCAATCCCAGTGTTCACCTCTGCCGAAATACTGGCTAGGTCCACCGTGCTCACGCTGACGAGCGTATTGAGCTGAGCGGATGCGCTGATAAGATCGCGGTTGAAGCCGGTCGATGTTGCGAGCAGCTCGCCGTTGAGCGTGCTACTGACGCTGCTTAGGTTGCTCGCGATTCCCGCGAGTCCGGTGTTGAGGGCTGCCGAGATGCTGAGCGCGGTGGTGTTGAGATTCGCCGACATTGCCGGCAGCGTGGTATCGGCGAGTGCGCTCAGGGGGGCGGTGAGGTTGCTCTGCGCATTGTTCAGGGCAAGATTGAAAGTTTGGGTAGTGCTATTCCAAGTGCCGCTCGCGCCGAGCAGGGCGCTATTGATGCTAGCCGAGAGGCCGTTGGTAAAACCACTCAGTGTCGCGTTGGCTTGCAGCAAAGCTGTGTTGATGTTTGCTGAAGTTAGCAATACATTTGTGTCAATCGTCCCGACGGCAGCCGAGCCAGTTGTGCTGAGGTCGTTGACTGCACCACTGAGGCTCGTTTCGCTGCTTGTTAAGAGGTCCGTCAGTGCGGTCTGCCTGTCCGTCAGGTCTGAAGCCAGCAGAGTAGTCTGCGCATTGAGAGCGGCAGAGACGCTCGCCAATGCGGTATTGAGTGCGCCGGACGCAGTGACAAGCGTCGTGGCGAGATTCGTTGTCTGGAGCGAAATGATCGCAGAAGCGTCTTGGATCGCCTGATTGAGAGTCGCCGAACTGCTCGTGGTATTGCTCGTCAAGGTGCTCAGCGCGTTGCTGATTTGCGCCGAGCTTTGTTGCAAAGCAAGGTTGAGCGATTGAGACGCCGCATCGCTGAGCTGCGACGCACTAGCGAGTGCGCTACTGATGGTGCCGGAGAACGCCACGATGCCCTGATTCAACCCAGTCGCAGCACCGTTGAGTGCGGCGCTCGTGCTGCTGAGTTGGCTTGAGACAACGGTTGCGGTACTCGTCAGCGCGGTTTGCAGGACGCCGGATACGCTGGTCAAGTTGCCACTTGTCGTGGTTACTTGGGTATTGAGCGCTGCTGAAATGCTGTTTGAAGCGGTATTCAAGGCAGCGGAAGCAACCGGCAGCGCTATCTGTAGACTGCTCAAACTCGTATTGAGTGCCCCCGAAGCAAGCACCACGGCTTGATTGAGTGCGCTCGAGACAGAGCTGATGCTGGCATTCAAGCTGGCAGAGCTGCTGGTGAGCGCAACGGAGAGCATCCCCGACGCGCTGTTCAGGTCGTTGCGGAAGGTGCTCATGCTCGTATTGAGCGTGCTCGAAACGCTGACGAGCGAGAGATTGACGCTCGCCGATGTGCTCATGATCCCTGTGGTCACGCTTGCTAGGATGGTGCCGAGTGTCGCCGCGGCGCTGAGGATGGCCGAATTCAGCGTCCCCGAAGCTAGGGTCTCGGCGTTGGTGAGGGTGGCTGAGGTCGTTTGCACTTGCGTATTGAGCGTGCTCGAAATGCTCAGCAGATTGCTGGTCAGACTCGCGACGGCGTTCGCAATGTTCGCCGAAACGCTCAGTAAGCTGTTATCGAGTGTACTGGTGGTGGTGTTCAAGTCGGTCGTCGTGGTCGCGAGCACCGTTCCTAAGCTCGCGGAAACGCTGACCAACGCTGTATTGAGCGTGCCCGAGGTTAGGAGAGCGAGACTGTTGAGCGTGCCTGAAACGCTCGTCGCGTTGGAATTGAGGGTCGCTGAAAGCGGCTGATATAGCTGGGTGAGCGTGCTAACGGCGGCGCCAAGAAATCCTGAAACACTGACGAGGGCCGTATTGAGCGTTGCGGATTCGTTTGCCAGCGCGGTATTCAGAGTGGCCGAAATACTCGTCAGGCCGCTGTTGAGATTGCCAGAAGACGAGATCAGATTTGCGCCACCGAACGTCGTGTAAAATGCCGCCGAAACGCTGAGCAAGGCATTGTTGATGGTGCCGGAAATTGCGGTGAGTTGCCCGATAATGAGAGCGTCTGTTCCCTGCACCGCTGAAACGAGATCGGTCAGGGCGCGATTGCCGAAATCGACCGAATTATTTGCGGTGGCGGTCGAGCCAGTGCCGATTGCGACGACGTTCGTGCCGTTGGCTGTGCCGCCCGCGATCGCAACAGCCGAGGCGCCGATGGCAAGCGCCGCTGACCCAACCGCGAGGCTGGCGCTGCCGGTTGCGCTTGCGTTGCTGCCGACAGCAACGGCTGTGTTGCCATTCACGATCGCGCTTTGACCAATCGCGACACTGTTGATCGCGTTATTTTGGCTCGAGGCGGCTACACCCAGCGCAAGATTGGCGGTACCTGTCACTGCTTCTCCAGCCGAGATACCAAAACCAATATTCTTGCTGCCGGTTACTGAGCTGCCTGCTGATGCGCCCCAAGCGGCATTATCGTTACCGGTTAGCGTTACTCCAGCATTTTCTCCGAGCGCAATATTCCGCGCACCGCTCACGGTATTACCGCTACTCATGCCAGCGGTAATATTGTCCGAACCGGTGATAGTGTTTCCCGCAGAATAGCCAATGACTTGATTATTATTTCCCACGACATTGATTTCGCTCGAGAAGCCGATACCGAGATTGGATAGGCCCGTGACGTTCACGCCGCTGCCATAGCCGAAGGCACTGTTGTCGCTGCCGGTTACGCTCATGCCGCTCGCTTGGCCAAACGCGAGATCCGCCGTTCCGATAACACTATCGCCGGCGGTAAGCCCGAAACCGGCATTCCAGTTGCCGGTAACCACGCTGCCACTGCTGGCCCCTAAGCCTTGGTTGTAAGAACCGGTTACCGTATTCGCCGCTGAGAATCCAAGCGCGGTATTTTCAAGACCCGAACTCGATGAGCCAGCATTCGTGCCTAAACCAATTTCGTAGCTCGGATTTCCGCCATCGAGACTATTCGAGCCAGCCGATAAGCCAACACCAATGTTGCCGATCCCTGTTGTGTGATTACCCGAGGACACACCAAGTTCGGTATTATAACTGCCGCTCAACTGCACGCCACTATATTCACCGAACATGAGATTATTGCTACCGGTTATGGTGCTCCCAGCGTATGCACCGACCGCGGTATTGCTTATACCATAATAGAGAAATCCTTGCTGTGCAAAATCACCGAAGCTATCATTCCAATTTCCAGTGGTCCCTATACCGGCAGCATAGCCAATGCCATTACTATTGGATCCGGTCACGCTCGTTGCTGCCGAATAACCAACCGCAAAATTATTGCTCGATTGGCTGATGGTATACGAACCAGCACTGACGCCGAGTACTACTGCCTGAGTACTCGGATCGGGTGCGCCGCCATCCGTCGCGGTGGTATCGACGATATTATTATTCGCCGCGGCAGCCAAATATTGCAGGCCCACCAGCGTCAATGAACTGAGTGCGATCAGGGCCTGCTTAACGGGCTTGCGCATAGATACTCAGAGCAGTGAGCGCATCGCGCATCGCCTCGCGAGGGTCGCCTTGCGGTGCAAGCGGCATGAACCGCCGTAAACGGCGCCATGTGCCGTCAGCTTGCAGTTCGTCGAGCAAAATCGTCCACGCGCTACCGTTCGGTCGATCGAGTTGACAGAGATGGACATGAAAAATCCGACTGCCCCAGCTCAGCTCGTATAAACGCCCTGGGGTCTCGGTGATCATTTGCGAAAAACCCAGCGCTTGCCAAAGGCGCGTTGGCAACACAAACGACTGCTCGTGTGCTTTGGCGGCTGGGGTAGCCTGCGATTGGGCGCCCAGGCGGACCTGGAAACTCGCCTGCACACCAATATCGCCCAGGCCGGGCGATATTGCGGCAGCCATCTCGAAGCTCTGGGTTCCTCGTTGGGAGGTCCGGGCTGCACCGATACCGACCGCGCTGTTGCCTTGGTAGTACCCGGAACCCAGGGCAACGCTCGTTTCACCGGGCGCGGCCTGGCTTGGGGCAGCGCTGGCTTGGGCCATGCCGATTGCGATCCCCTTGTACGCCACCGTAGCGACTTGACCGACTTGCTGTTGAACGGTGTTGAGGGCGCTTGCGACTTGGCCAACATTGACCGCATCGGTTGCATTGACTCCGGCGGCAACATTCGAGAGCGTCCGTTCGGCGCCAGGAGCGCCTAGGGAGACGGTGTTGGCAACAGTAGCGATCGAACCGCTACCGAGCGCAACCGAATTTTCCGCGTTGGCTTGCGCATTGGCCCCAAGTGCGAGAGCTCCGCTGGCATTCGCGTTCGCGTGCGCACCAAGTGCAACCGCACGTGATTGACCAGCGCTCGCGCTGGTGCCTATCGCGATAGTATCCGAAAATGGCGTGCCTGTCCCCAAACCAGCGTCGGTGCCCAAGGCGATATTATTATCACCCCGCACCCCAGCCAGGCTGGCTACCGAATTTGTTTCGAAACCACGGCGCGTTGCGTCAGAACGCAGGTTAGCAAGGACGACGGGGGTAGTTCCCAAGCTACCGGCATTTTCGCCGATAGCAATATTGGCATTGCCAGTGACTCCGACGCCGGCCGAGAGACCGAGGGCGATATTACCTGACCCGGTAACCGAATTGCCCGCGTTCGCGCCAATCGTGGTATTGCCCGTACCGAGTACATTGAATTGACTGATCTGTTGTTGTAGCGCGCTATAGTCGCTATTTTGTTTTCCTGAGAGTGCGTTGATTTGCGTTGTGAGGCTCGACGTTATTTGGTTAAGCGATGTCGTGAACGCTCCCGACACACTGAGTAATGCTGTGGAAAAATTACCAACATTCGCGGAAACCGCACTGATTTGATTATTGAGCAGACCAGAAGTCGTCAGCAATGCGTTGGCAAAGCTGGCTGAAACGCTCGTCAAGGTCGCAGCAACCGCATCAACACGATTGTTTGCGGCAACGAGTGCGTTATTGATTTGACTTGAGGTCGCGGCAATGCCGCTCGACACCGTTGTGATCGCAGCGTTTAAGTTGGCACTGACGCTGGTGATGGCGGCATTGAGACTAGTCGACGAAGTACTCAATGCACTCGTGCTATTTTGAATCGCACTCGCTACAAGCGCAATATTTGCATTCAGATTACCAGAGACACTGCTGAGTGTTGTTTGAAACGTAGTGGCAGTCGTAGTGATCAGTGCACTGAGCGTCCCCGATACAGCGGTCAGATTGCTCACGATGCTATCGATGTTTTGTTGCGAGCTCAAGAGATCGCTGTTGAACGTACTCGACACACTCAAAATAGCGAGGTTCATTTCTGCTGAAACCGTGTTAATGGTATTACTGATGTTGCTTTCGCCGGTTGTCAACAGTGAGAGAGCCGTATTGAGTGTGCCAGAAACCGATACGAGATTACTATTATCCGTGAGCATAAGTGTGTTGAGAGCTCCGGAAACACTGCTGAGCGCGAGGTTGAGCGTTTGTGAGACCACGCTGGGAGCATTCGCAAACGAATCATTGAGCGTGCCTGACACGCTCAGCAGAGCGGTATTGAGCACAGCTGACGTACTCGTAAGGCTATTGGCAAAACTAGCCGAAAAGGTGTTGATAGTGCTGCTCTGAGCAATAAGTTGGTTATTCAAATCACCAGAAACGCTCACGAGTGCGGTATTGATATCCGCTGAAATTGAGCTTGCCGTTGTTGCGAGCAGGCTTTCCTGAGTATTCAAGGTCCCCGAAACGCTCACCAGCGCTGTGTTGAGGCTACTCGATGCGGCGAGCACGCTCGTAGTCAGCGTGCTGATTTGGGTATTGAGATCACCAGAAACACTTACAAAGGCGAGATTCAGGCTTCCTGAGACGCTGGTGAGCGAGTTATTGAGTGTACCGGAGACGGAAACAAGATTATTTCCGACGGTCGTCACTGCAGTACTGAGATCACCCGAAATACTGACGAGTGCGTAATTGAGGCTAGCCGAAAACGAACTGAGGGCACTATTCACATTACCTGAAACCGAAATGAGTGTCGTATCCGCACTCGTGATCATATTGTTGAGATTCGCCGAGACGCTGATGAGTGCGGTGTTGACGTTCCCCGACGCAAGGGTGAGGTTGCTGCTGACACTCGTCACTTGACTGTTGAGATAGCCCGAAACACTCACGAGCGCAGTCTGAATGCTGCCGGAAAAAGCGGTCAGCGCGGTGTTAGCGGTGGTGATTTCCGTGTTGAGCTCACCCGATACGCTAGTCAGGGCAGTATTGAGCGTCCCCGAGATCGAGACGAGATTTGTGCTGATGCTCGTCGTTTGGGTATTGAGATCAGCCGAAACACTGAGCAAAGCACTATTGAGTGTGCCTGAAGTAGAGACCAGATTGCTGGCGATGGTGCTCGCTTGCGTATTGAGTGTCGCAGAAATACTGAGCATATTCGTATTCAAGACGCCCGAGACAGAAACAAGATTGGTTGCGATCGTATTTGCTTGCAGATTCAGTGCGCCAGAAACGCTCACGAGGGCAGTATTTACTGTCCCTGAAACCGAGGTCAGATTCGTGAGCGCAGTCGTGATTTGACTGTTGAGGTCACCGGAAATACTCACGAGGCTCGTATTGAGCAAGGCCGAGCTAGTGCCCAGACCGCTATCGAGCGTCGCGGATACGCTAACCAATGCGTTGTTGAGTACCGCAGAGGTTGACAGAGCGGTTGAAGTTAGCGCTGCATTGAGCGTGCCGGAAATACTCACGAGCGCGGTATTGAGAGTGCCGGAAACCGAAACAAGATTCGTCGCTGCAGTACTGACCTGGGAATTCAGGTCAGCCGAGACACTGCTGAGTGCGGTATTGAGCGTACCCGAATCGCTCACCAGCTGGGCATTGAATGCTGCTGACTGACTGAGCAAAGCGGTATTGAGATTGCCCGAAATGGAATTGAGATTGGTACTAATTGTCGTGATTTGGGTGTTCAAATTCGCGGAAACGCTCAAGAAATTTGTATTGATATTTGCAGAAACCGAGCTGAGATTGGTTGCAATCGTCGTTATTTGACCATTGAGTGCACCTGATATACTAACCAGAGCGGTATTGATTGTGCCCGAATTACCCGTCAACACCGTATTTAGCACGCCAGAAATACTGCTGATACTCGTATTCAGATTTCCTGAAACCGACGTAAGATTCGTGCTTACGGTGGTGATCGCTGTATTGAGCGTTCCTGAGATACTCACGAATGCGGTATTCAGATTCGCGGAAGTACTCACGACTGCGGTATTGAGCGTGCCCGAAATGCTGATCAGAGCGGTATTCAGATTGCCTGACGAGGAAACAAAACTCGTGCTGAGCGTGCCTGAGACGCTGACCAAAGCGCTATTGAGCGTCCCTGAAGCAGCGGTTAATTGGGTATAATTCGCGGCATCGCTACTATTCACACCCGAATTTACATGGGTGAGGGTGCGGTTGCCAAAGTCGACCGAGTTGTTCGCGGTCGCCGTGGAACCAAGACCAATCGCGATCGCATTAGTGCCAGTCGCGACTCCACCACCGATGGCGACCGCCGCGGTTCCAGTGGCCAGAGAATTGGCCCCTATGGCAACCGCACCATTCGTCGTAGCGGTCGCCGAGCTACCGATTGCAATAGCGTTGGTGGCGCTTGCGAGGGCGTATTGGCCGATCGCAATCGTGTCATTGGCCACCACATTCTGTCCAGCGCTCCATCCCAGCGCGATATTATTGGTACCGGTCACAAACACGCCCGCGGAACCTCCGAAGGCCAGATTTCCGGTTCCGGTGATTCCAATTCCCGCGGAAAGGCCAAACGCAAGATTGTCGCTTCCCGTTATCGTCGAGCCCGCGTAGAAGCCAATCGAATCATTATTGTTGCCGGTAATACCATGCCCGGCGGTCGTCCCCAGAGCGAGATTATTGCTGCCGGTCACCGTGGTGCCGGTACTTACCCCTAAGCCAACGTTCGCGGTACCAACCACGACCGCGCCGCTCATCAAACCGACGCCGAGATTGGCGGTTCCGGTGATACTGGAGCCAGCGTTATAGCCGAAGGCGTAATTGGCAGTGCCGATAATGGTCATACCAGCGCTGTCGCCAAAGGCGGCGTTGTTCGCACCGGTGACGAACTCTTCGGCAAAGTAGCCAAATCCTAGGTTGTCGCTGCCGGTGATACTATAATCACTCCCGGTGCCCAAACCTTCGTTGCCGGAGCCGCTCACTCGGTACGATGCAGAATAGCCGAAACCGATATTCTGATCACCGGTCGTGTTGAAGCCAGCCAATCTCCCTACGCCAATATTATTGGCTCCGGTTACGTGGACCCCGCCATAATAGCCAACTCCGATATTGGCGGTCCCACTCACCCATTGGCCAGCGCTCTCGCCAAGCAGGGTGTTAAAGTTGCCAGTAATACTTATGCCGCTTTGTGCGCCAAAGGAAGCATTTCCGCTCCCCGTCACGTTCAGGCCCGCTGACATCCCGATACTGTCATTGCCGGTGCCAGTGACATTGATCCCCGAGTTGCCGCCAAGCGTGTCGTTAAAATTCCCAAAGACGTTCGTGCCTGCTGAAAAGCCGATGGCATTATTGCCCGTACCGGTTACGGCAACGCCGGCATAGTCACTTTCTGCAAGATTATCAACCGAATTGGCATTCGCGTACGAGCCGGCGCCAATCCCAAGCACGACGTCGTTCGTACCTGCAGAGGCATTGTTCGCGGTATTATAGACGATGTTGCCAGCATAGGCCTCAGCGGGCATCTGGCTGACGACAAACGCAAACGAAGCGGCAAGAAGGACCACCCCTTGCCGCCCAAGACCCGACTTGCGCGGCCCAAAGCGAGCGTCACATTCCCGCAAAGCAGCTGATTGCCTCAGCCAACGGCAAATTTCCATACCGATTTATCATCGGATACTCAGCACCTGGATTTTGCAGTGTTAAGACTTCTTTACAAAGCCCCGTCGCGCTCTATCAATTGCCGTAACAGGCGGGTTTGCAGGGTGCGTAGCTCGTGGTCGTCGATGGGGGCGTCGTCGCAGAGAATCGTCACGCTTAGCCAGTGACCTGAGCTGGTTTGCAGAAAACCGCTGAGATTTGCGACATTGCGCATGCCACCGGTTTTGGCATAGTAATGACCCGCAATAGGAGTATCACGGAAAGCGTGAGCAAGAGTCCCGCGCACGCCAGCTAGCGGCAGGCTATTGAGGATTTGCTGGCGTGCGGACGATGCCCAGAGATGCGCCAGCAAATTTGCGTAGAGCCGAGGCGTGACCAGATCGTAACGCGAGAGCCCGGAGCCATCATTGAGGACGAGGCTGCTGATATCCAAGCCGCGCTGTTCGAGCAACTTCTCCTCAAAGGCAAGCCCCGCGATGCGAGGATCCACGCCCAATTCTGGATGGTGAGCACCAAGTTGCTCGAGTAAAGTCTCAGCAATGAAGTTGTCACTGCGAAGCCACATCTTGCGAACAATTTGCCCCAAACTCGGTGAACTGTGCTTCCAGACTAGTTGCTCTCCTTCTGCATGTACGGCCACGCCCTGAGTTGGCAGCAGACTTATGCCAGCTTGCGCCACAACTTCTGCGAGCGATGCGAGCACAAAGTTGCTTGCATCAGGCACCGCGACGCTCACATCTTCCGCGTCAACCCCTAGTGGCACGGCGCCGCTCACTCCGAGGTGCCCATGCCCCCACCAAGGGGCGAGGGTATCGGCTTGGTTGGTTGCTGTGGTGGTGGTCAGGTTCGTGACATGGAGATCAAGGCGCTTGAGAATAGCTGCATCGGCCGAACTAAGCGTGAGGGTAGCTGGCGCACCAACGCTGCGAGCAGCGGTGACTGCAACGTGGATGATATTCTCGTCGAGGGCAATTCCTGGGACCGGCGGGGCGTAGTCAAACGGCAAATCGTCGAGTAGCCATCCTTCGGGATACGCTTGCGCTTCGTGAATCTGCGCTTCGAGGCGAAGATGTCCGTGGATGACGCTGATGCCACGCTGGACCAGTGCTTGAGCAGCGGAACGCAAATCGGCTTGCGTCAGGAGTGGATCTCCACCAAGATGGAGGATCACCTCACCCTCAAACTGTTGGCCTTGTTGCCGCCCTCGCAACTCGAGGCTGGTGAGAAAGGTAGCGTTGCTTCCTAGGGTTTCAAGCGCCGTTGCTCCGGTCAACAATTTGAGGGTAGACGCGGGAGCGAAGGCATCATCCGCATTGTGTGCATACAGCACACGCCCGCTAGGCAGATCGCTCACCAAGACCCCCAGGTGCGAACCATGCAACGATGTTTCTCGAATGGTCTGCTCGAGCATCGATGGCATGCTTTGCGCCGCTGCCGTGGCCGCAAGGCCCATGACAAGCCCGATGGTGGCAAGAAGCCGCATGGTTATTTCATCGTGAGCGGGCGGTATTTGACGCGTTTTGGCTTAGCGGCCTCTTCGCCGAGGCGCTCACGTTTGTTGGCTTCATACTCCTGATAATTGCCCTCAAAGAAATAGACATTCGAATCACCTTCAAACGCTAAAATATGCGTAGCAATGCGATCGAGGAACCAACGATCGTGACTGACCACCAAGACCGTGCCGGCAAATTCCTCAAGGGCGTCTTCGAGAGCACGCAAAGTCTCAACATCAAGATCGTTTGACGGTTCGTCGAGTAATAACACATTCGCGCCTGTCAACAAGGTTTTCGCTAAGTGTAAACGACCGCGTTCTCCGCCTGAAAGATTTCCAACCAATTTTTGTTGATCGGCACCTTTGAAATTAAAACGTCCCATATAGGCGCGCGTCGGCATTTCAAATTTTCCGACCATCAATAAATCAAGCCCACCGCCAATTTCTTCAAAGGCGGTTTTGCTATTATCTAATGCTTCACGGCTTTGATCGACAAACGCCATTTTTACGGTCTGGCCAATATTGATCTTGCCGCTATCGGGCGTTTCTTTGCCGGTAATCATACGGAAAAAGGTGGATTTTCCAGCACCATTTGGGCCAATAATCCCCACGATTGCTCCGGCTGGAATAGTAAACGACACATCATCCATGAGCAAACGATCACCGAAACCCTTACGGACATGCTCAAAACGAATGACTTGATCGCCTAAGCGCTCTGCAACCGGAATAAAAATTTCTTGCGTCTCGTTGCTACGTTGATATTCATAACTAGAGAGTTCTTCAAAACGGGCGATGCGGCTTTTGCTCTTGGTTTGTTGACCTTTGGTGCCGCGCCTCACCCATTCTAATTCGCGCTTGAGCGCTTTTTGGCGAGCGGACTCTTCCGCTTCTTCTTGGGCTAAACGTGCCTGCTTTTGATCAAGCCACGAGCTGTAATTGCCTTTATAGGGAATGCCGCGTCCGCGATCTAGTTCAAGAATCCACTCCGCAGCATTATCCAGGAAGTAGCGGTCATGGGTAACTGCAACGACCGTACCGGTAAAACGCTGCAAAAATTGTTCGAGCCAGTCCACGCTTTCGGCGTCTAAGTGGTTGGTTGGCTCATCGAGTAAGAGCATATCGGGCTTGGATAGGAGTAAGCGGCACAACGCGACACGGCGTTTTTCTCCGCCGGAAAGTGGACCGATTTTCGCGTCCCACGGCGGAAGACGCAGGGCATCAGCAGCGATTTCTAACTGTTGATCGAGATTGTCGCCACCTTGCGAAAAAAGAATAGCTTCGAGTTTAGCTTGTTCCGCGGCAAGTTTATCGAAATCAGCCTCAGGGTCGCCGTATGCTTCGTAGACTTCGTTGAGTCGCTTGCGTGCCGCCACCACTTCGCCCAGAGCTTCTTCAACCGTTTCACGCACGGTTTTATCAGGATCAAGTTTTGGCTCTTGCTCTAAGAAACCGACGCTCAGATTTGCCGCTGGCTTCGCTTCTCCATCAAACTCAGTATCGACGCCCGCCATGATGCGCAACAAGGAGGATTTGCCAGCTCCATTTGGCCCCAAAATGCCAATTTTGGCCCCGGGGAAAAAACTGAGCGAAATATCTTTAAGAATCATCCGCTTGGGCGGAATAAGCTTGCTGACGCGGTGCATTGTGTAAACATATTGAGCCATGACCGGGGCCATATTCGCGTCCTAAGCAGCGGTGCCTACAAATGGAGAATTCCCTTATGAACCCCATATTGGACCAGCATCCCAAAACACACCAGAACGATGATTGGCCGGATGAGCGTCGAGCCATGGCGGAGCATGACCCGAGTCGCTAAATAAGCCCCAATGCTTTGTCCTAGCATCATACTCAGCGCAATCGGCCAGATGACATGTCCGCTAAACATAAAGAGTGCCACGGAGCCGGCGTTCGTGGCAAAATTGAGGAACTTCGCGTTGGCTGCAGCTTGTAAAATGGCTTCGCCGCGCAGCGCGACACCCGCTATGGTAAAAAACGAGCCAGTACCCGGCCCAAACATCCCATCATAGCAACCAATGATTGGAATAACCAAGCGCTGATAGAGCCAAGCACTAACCCGCGGCGCATGACGTAGAGCGCTCACGGGTGGAGTAAAGGCGGTATACCCGCCGATCAAGAGCAAAATCAGCGGAATCACGATATCGAGCGTGCGCTTATCAAGAAATTGAATGACAAGTGTCCCAAGGCATGCGCCCAGAAATGCGTACACTGCGAGGGGCCATTGTCGCGTCCACGACAACATCCCACGCCGAAGAAACACGAGCATCGCGGTCATGGTGCCGAAAATTGCTTGTAACTTGTTCGTCGCCAACGCCGAGATTGGAGGAAGGCCACCGAGCAGCAGTGCCGGCAGCGTAATCAAACCGCCCCCGCCAGCAATGGCATCGATAAAACCCGCTGCGGTTGCGACGCTAAAAAATACCAGCAGCTGCGTCGGAGTGGTAGGGTCAATCAAACGCTATTTGGGCTCTTCTGGCGCAGCCTGAGCTGATGTCGGCATGTGCTTGAACATGTCAAGTTTATGGTCGACGAGGCCGCGATAGAACTTTCTCACGCAATCGGGGTGCCCGAAATAATAGGTGCGGGCATACGCTAGATCGTCACCCGATGAATCGGGAACGTAGTGAGAAATCTCAACTTCTTCCATATGGCCCCGGTCAACGGGATGTGGACAAAAGTCGCAGGGAATGGTGGACATAATCGCTATACCTCAGCCGAAACGCTCTTGACTCGGGCAGGATTTGAACCTGCGACCAAGGGCTTATGAGTCCCCTGCTCTACCACTGAGCTACCGAGCCACTCGGCATATACGAGAGCGACAGTGCACTGAACGAGGCGGCATTCCCCTTAACCCCGCAGCGACCTCTCAAGCTGCAGAAGTGATGTGCTGCCCGCGCAAAAAAAGTGAAAACATGCGGTCGGAGGGACTTGAACCCCCAACCTACAAGTTCGTAGCCTGTTGCTCTATCCAATTGAGCTACGACCGCATGAGCGAATCCCCGTACAACTGCTCAGTACATGTTTCCTGCCATATGACTGAACGTTGAGCATTTGGAGAGAGAGGGATTCGAACCCTCGATACAGTGTAATCCGTATGACGGTTTAGCAAACCGTTGCCTTCAGCCGCTCGGCCATCTCTCCTAGGACTCGCAGCACCCAAGCTACGGTGTTGGAGAGCACCTTACCTTGTGGGTTTACCAGAGTGATGAAAAAAGCGGCGTCATACATTTTTGAGCGCTTCGTTAAGAGATCGAATAGTTTTTACGTTGAGGAGCGCACAGCGCATTCGCCAAGGTCGCAGCAGCCTCAGGCCGGGCGATTTGGCGCATGCCTTGGGTAAGACGCAGTCGTGTCGTAGGATTGGTCAACACCGTAATCACCAATTGCATCACATCGGCCATACAGCGCGCAAACAGTGCTGCCCCGTGTTGATGCAGGTACGCCGCATTGGCTTCTTCGGGACCTGGCAGAGGAGCCGTGAGAATGGTGGGGACTTGCGCGGCCAAGACTTCGGCGCACGAAAGGCCGCCTGGTTTGGTCATCAGCAGATCGCTGACTTGCATATACTCATGCACGTTTGTGATAAAGCCTAAGACCTTCACGCCCATTGGCAAGCTACTGGCATAGGCCTCAAGCTCGGCTCGGTAGCGCTTGTTATGCCCCGCAACCACGACCACATAGAGCGGCAAGTGCAGCTTCCCCAGCTCGACCAGCAAGGTCGCCAAGGGACCCAAACCAAGGCCGCCCCCCATGAGCATGACGACATAGTGATCTAGCGGGAGGCCGAGCTGCCGGCGTAAACGCTGAGCCTGATCAGCGGAAGCCAGCATGCCGAAACGTTCATCGATGGGTATGCCAAAAACGTCGATTTGCTGTTCGCAGACTCCCTGCTCAACCAGGGCAGCTTTCATTTCATGATGCGCAACGACATAGCGGTCAATACTTGGGTGCACCCAAAAGGCTTGCACGGTAAAATCGGTTATGACCGCCGTGATATGGACCTCAGGCGCATAGGCTTGCTTGAACTGAGTCATCACATTGCACGCAAAAGGGTGAGTGCAAACAACTCGCTCAGGCAGGCGCCCATGCAAGTGTCGTAAGAGATTGCGAGCGGCATACCGCCCGACCCACGCGCGAAACGGGCCTAGCATCGCTGCTCGTTCCGCCGGATGGCGCAAGCAACGATAAAGGCTGGGCAAGCGGCGCACGAGGGCAACGTAGCCCTTGGTTGCTGCTTGAGCTATCGGTGCCGCTGCGAAACGGTATGAATCGAGGACGTCAACCGAAAAACCGTAACGCTGCTCGATCGCTCGAACAAGCGCGTGCGCCGCTGCAGTGTGGCCGACACCGACTTCCGCACTGAGGCACAGAATCCGCAGTGGGGCTAGTTTCCCTCGGCTGGATGGGGCTGGTCGTGATCGTGATCGTGGTCGCAGCACTCATCGCCCTCTTCATGGTCATGTTGACCATCTAGACTTGTCTCTTCTTCAGCGGCAAGCACCAGGAAGTCGTCGAGAATAGCTTGCGCCAGAACAGGATCGCGTACTAACTGCCCGCATGCATCGGTCACGATGAAGGGTTGAGCGCCTTCTTCTTCCTCGTGATCGAGTTTTGCTGAGTAGCAAATTGCGTATGCTTTACCGGCATCGTCCTCGATGATTCCGACAACTTCGAAATCAATCTCTTCGCCGTCATTGGTTTCAACCACGACGACGTCTTGGAGTTCTAGCGGAACATCCGAGGCAAGCGGTTCTGGTTCTTGGTCGCTAATGATAGGCTCCTATCGCAGATAACGGGCAACATTCTGATTATGCTCCTCCAGCGTTGCCGCAAAAGCATGGCGGCCCCCTCCCCGATACACATAATAGAGATACGGTGTGCGCCGAGGGTGGAACGCAGCCACGAGCGAGGCTAAGCCGGGGTTGGCGATCGGCGTTGGTGGTAAACCAAGGTGGCGATAACTATTATAAGGCGTATCGTGAGCAAGATCGGCAGCAGTAATGACGCTATGGTGGGCGGCAAATGCGTATTCCAGGGTGGCGTCGACTTCAAGCGGCATCCCCAAAGCAAGGCGATGCTCGTAAATGCCTGCCATCAAGGCCCGTTCGCCATCGATCTTGGCCTCACGTTCGATTAATGAGGCGATCGTGACAATTTGTGGCAAGGTTTGATGTAGGCGTCTTGCTTGACGTACGGCGTCGTAAGGTAAGCGCCGACGAAATTCGGCAACCATCACGCCAGCGATGCTTGCCGCATCCGCATCGTCCGCAATCAAGTAGGTACTTGGGAAAAGGTAGCCCTCCAGCGAGCGAGTGCGGTAACCATCGATCATGATCGTATGGCTAGCCGCATAACGAGCGAAATTCTGCGCCCGGTTGAATCCTTCGGCGCGTAAGCGTGCGGCGATCTGTGCCGCGGTGAAGCCTTCGGGGACGGTCACCCAGTGGGCCAGGGGCAATGCCGACCCCTTGAGCGCTTCATACGCTTGCTGGACGCTGACGTGCGGCGGGAAAATAAATTTGCCCGCTGTGACCGCCCCGTTGCGCCCGTGCAGTCTCTCCAACACGCGCAATCCCCAAGCAGGGGCAACCCCAGCCGCTTCAACCTGCCGAGCGGCGGCCGTGAAGCTCGTTCCTGGAGGAACAATAACCGTAGTCACCGTTGCAGGGTGAGTACGGTCACCAACAAGGAGGTAACAGATGCTAGCGAGCGCGAGTGCCGCAACCAATACGACGAGGAGCACGACACGCGAGATAAGCGGAAAGCTGGATTGCATGAGGTGGCCCGCTTCGGCGCAGAGACCTTAGCCGCCTCGACGCTGTCTGGCCAGATACTGCTCGAGAATCAGGCTAGCGGCGATTCCGTCAACCAGATTGCGACGTTTTGCGCGCGAAACATCGGCGTTCAGCAAGGTCTTGGTTGACTGTGCGGTAGTCAAGCGTTCGTCAATGCGCACAATCTCGCCATCCCAGATAGCCGCCAGCTTGGCAACAAATGCATCGGCGGTTTCAGCCGCTGGCCCCCGTTGACCAGAGAGCGTCAGCGGATCCCCTATGACGACAGTCCGGCATTCGCGTTCAGTCAGCAGTGCCACGAGCGCCGCTAGGTCGTTGCGCAGATTCGTGCGGACAATCGGTTCAAGCGGCATGGCGAGGGTCGTCCCGGGCAGCGCCACCGCGACGCCGATTCGTTTACTTCCCAAGTCGAGGGCAAGGACGGTCATGATGCCACCCGTGGTGGTAGAGAACGCAGCATTTCAAAGGCAAGCCTAGCGCGCGGCCGCGGGCCAAGATGATGAAGCATCAGACGTTCGACTAAGCGAGCCACACTGTGACGAGCACGCCACGTTACCGGCAGTGCTGACCCGAGCGGACGGGCGAGCGCACGCAAATTTTCCATATCAATCGAACTCAGCAGGAGCGCATCGCCGGCTTGCTCCTGACAGGCGCCACAGAGCACGCCCCCTTCGGCAATGCTAAACACATAAGCAGGTTCAGGGGCTAGTATTTCTCCGCATTCCACACAGGCTGCGGTTTCTGGTGCGACGCCGATCGCCGACAGCAAGCGCAAGCTAAAGCGAGGCAACATCGTCACCGGATCGTGAGGTCCAGCCAACGCTTGCAGCAAGCCGCGTAAGAGCTCAAAAACTTCAGGGACGGGCTGCTCGCGCTCGCAACAGCTGTCGAGATATTCGGCCGCGACCGCCGCGGTTGCGAATGCTTCCGGGATGACAATCAAAGAAAAATGATTGACTTGAACATCTGCCGCGGTAATAACGTCGAGCTTGTTCCCATGGTGGAGCTCAAGTAACGATTCGTGCATGAATTCTAAGCGGCCACTCAGGAGATTGCGGCCGCGGCGGACGCCCTTGGCGAGGACATCGATTTTGCCGCGTTCCTGGGTTAGAATCGTGTAGATCCGATCAGCTTCCCCAAGATTACGCATTTTCAGGACAATCCCAAGCACGCGCGACGTACGGCCTCGACTCATAGGAATCGAAGATGGCCGCTCGGTTTCAACGGTTGCCTTCCCCCTCGGCTGACATAGCAACCTCTTGGGCATGTTCGCTCCGCATCAATACGCGCACCGTGAGAATACGGCGCCCCCGGGTTCGATCAACCCGCAAGCAAACCTGATCGTTCGCGGCGATCTCTTCACCTTGTGCGGGTAGGCGGCCAAACAGACCAACTACGAAGCCGCCGATCGTTTCGAATTCTTGATGCGGGAGATTGATACCCAAGCGCGCGTTCACGTCTTCGATATTGACGCCAGCGTCGACCAAGGTATCGCCGGGCGCGATGGTGCGAATGGGTTCTTCCTCGCCTTCATCGTGTTCGTCACGAATTTCGCCCACGATCTCTTCGAGCAAATCTTCCATCGTAACGACACCGGCGGTTCCGCCGTATTCATCGACCACGATTGCTAAGGAAAATTTGCCGCGCTGCATTTCGCGCAGAAGCTCTGAGATGCGCTTGGTTTCGGGCACGAGCGTGACTGGACGCATCAGCGCGGTCAGAGAAGTTGAGGTGATGATTCCGTTTGCCAGACCGATCAATAATTCACGATCGTGCACAACTCCGACAATATCGTCGATGGTGACATCGTAAACCGGCAGTTTCGAGTATCCTTCGGCGATCACTAAATCGAGGGCACGGGTAGGCGAAGAGTGGACTTCGATCGAGACCATATCGGGACGCGGGGTCATGACTTCGCGAACAATCGTGTCACCGAATTGGATCACCGAATGAATCAGCTCGCGCTCTTGCTCCTCGAGCACTTTTTGTTCCACGCCAACATTGACTAAGGTCCGAATGTCTTCTTCGGTCACGTACGGCCCGGCGGCAAGCTCCTTCACCCCGAAGAGTCGGCCTAGCACCTTTGTTGTCGCAATCGCTGCTCGCGTACACGGTCGGAGAAGGAACTCTACCAACCCTAGCCATGGAGCGAGTTTAATCGCCCAGCGTTCGTTATCGCCCACACAGATCGTCTTTGGCAAAATCTCGCCAAACAGCAAGAGAACGACCGTCATCACAACGGTCGAAACGAGGGTCGCATGAGGCACATTCATGAGAATGCTCAGATACGTCGCCAGGGAATCGGCGGCTAAGAGCACGATCGTGTTGCCGATTAAGATGGTCGTGAGCAAGTGATTGCGATCTTCGACCAGTTTCACGACAAGCGCGCTCGCTTTGTCTTCCGTCTCAATGAGCGTACGAAGTCTCAGCTTCGACAGCGATATCAGCGCCGCCTCAGAACCTGAGAAAAACGCAGAAAGCGCTACCAGCCCAATGAGGCAAGCGACCTGTGGCCAGTAGGCGGTTAGCATCATCAATCAGCTAACACGAGATGTCGGAAAGATGGCATCGGTGTTGGGCAAGTGTACCATACTTGTCTAGCCCTGTCACCGGTGCAAAAGATGCAGCAGGGAAAAGAGCCCCAAGGCCACGCCCGAACCGAGCAGTCCACCCAGTAACACCTCCGTCACGCTATGAATCCCTCCCTCGACTCGACTTTGCGCCACGAGAAAAGCCAGAAAGTAGGCTAGGAGCGCTAAAAGCGGCATGGGGGCAAGGAGTACCAACATGGTCGCCGCAGCAAACGCCAGCGAGGCATGCCCCGAGATGAAGCCGCCCTGTAAAGGGCTGCCGTGGTGAGAGAATGCTTTGCCAAATATTGTGGCGATCGCCACCAGGGTCATCGTGACGAACACCAGCGACGCGGGGGCAGCGGCGAGCGCATAATACACGCGATCGCCCGCGGCGGTTATTCCTTCGTAAAAGATCAGGTATCCGACGAGCGTAGCGCCGATTGCCATCACCAAAACGGCCCCGGCGGCCGTATCTTTGGCAATTTTCGCAAGAGGATGGTGCGCGACGGTCAACAAATCGACCACCGCTTCAATCGCTGTGTTTAACAGTTCAAAGGCGATGATCAGCGCGATCAAAATGATGAGCAAGACGACGTAGACGCGCTGCAGCCGAAGTGCGAGCATCCCTACCGCGACAAAACTGCCCATCACGAAGTGAATGCGCAGATTGCGTTGGGTGCGGGTCGCATAAATAACGCCTTCAAGCGCGTGATGAAACGAGCGGATCAAAGGATTATCTTGGACCCGATGCACTTGAGAGGGCATCCGTGGATGGTGTTTGTGATGCGGCGGCTTAGGCGTTGACATCTTCACCAGTGCGATGCGCATCGAGATAGGGCCACGGCATCCCGACGCTATCTGCGAGGCGCCGCTCCTCCGCTTCCATCACCGCTCTTTCGTCAGCTTCCATATGATCATGACCTAGTAAATGTAGGATGCCGTGGATCAACAACCGTTGTACTTCGGTTTGCAAACTCGCGTCATACGCCGCGGCCTGCCGCGCTGCGGTATCAAGGCTAATCACGATATCGCCGATCAGGCGCTCGACATCATCGAGATCAGGCTCCATCGGGAAACTCAAGACGTCGGTAGGAGTATCTTTATGGCGGTGAAGCCGATTGAGTTCGCGGATTTCGGGATCACGCACGAACGAAAGCGACAAGCTCGAGTCAGCTTCACCCACAGCAGACATCAAAACGTCGATATCCCGTCGGACGAGCGTCAAATCAAGGCCGGTCTTACGGGTCGCATTGCGCAAGTAGAGCGTAACCGGCATAGGAACGGGCGGCTAAGCCGCGGCGAGTTCTTGGAGCACGAGTTGACGGATCAGATTGCCGTCTGCCTTGCCTTTGAGGCGGGGAACGAGAACTTTCATTGCGCCCGCTTGGTTGCGCGCCTCCGGCGCGAGTCCGCCCAATACTTCACGGACAATCGCTAGAACCTCAGCCTCATCCATCATTGGTGGAAGATAGGTTTTGAGAATATCGCGTTCGGCGGTTTCCTTTTCGACCAATTCTTGGCGACCAGCTTTCGCAAATTCACTGATCGAGTCGGTGCGTTGCTTGACGAGCTTGGTCACAACTTCGTTCTGCTCTTCAGCGGAAAGGTCATGGCCGGCGTCAATGCGACGGTACGAAAACGCAGAAAGAATTGAACGCAGGGTCTCTACTCGGAGTTTGTCCTTCGCCCGCATCGCATCTTTTAAATCAGCATCAACCTGCTCTTTGATCGTCGCCACGCTATTCTTACCTCTACCTCATAACAAAAGCCGAGCACCCGTTCCAGCAAAACCCCCAAACTCTTGCGCCAAGCTAAGCGAGTAATGTGCCTGGCAGGTGGATCGTAAATTCTGCCCCTTGATTTGGTTGGGTATTGACCTCGATGCGGCCACCTTGGGCTTCAACAAACTGCTTGGCCAAGGCCAAACCGACCCCGCTTCCCGCTACGTTGTGGGCTGCGCTACCGCGAAAGCCGGCTTCGAAAATGCTGCTGATCTCATCGTTCGTGACGCCAGGACCACTATCGAGCACGCTCAGGACTAATTCGCCCGAGTTGCGACGACAATCGATTTCGATACTCCCCCCAACCGGCGTATAGCGGATTGCGTTCATGACGACATTTTGCAAAATTTCGGCAATACGTACGGGGTCAGCCATAAAACGTTGACACGCAGTACGCTGGTGACTGCAGCGCTGCACCCGTAAAGTGATTTGCCGTTCGTGTGCGTTTGCTTCGAGGGCGAGGAGCGTTTTCGTGATCACAGCACAAATATTCACTCGTCTGAGCTCGGTTGGCAGCGAGCTTGTATCGCCTTCGCTCGGACGAACGAGCTGTTCCAACAAGGTCGAAGCGTCGCTTAAGGCATGGAGTACAGCGGTGCAGCGTTCGGGGGTTGGCAAGAAGACGCCATCACGAAACGCTTCGACATTCGCGCGAACGACCGCCAGCTGATTGCGCAACTCGTGCAAAGCGTGATTCATTGCGGTTCCACCAGTTTATAGCCAAGACCAAACACCGTCACGATATAGCGCGGGCGATTGGGTTCGGGCTCGAGCCTGGCGCGCAAATTCGCAATATGGCGATCGAGTGTGCGGTCAAAGACATCTCCATCGGCGCGCAGATGCCGTATGAGCTGGTCACGCGTTAGGGTTTGGCCGACGTGTGCAGCAAAGACTTCAAGCAAAGAAAATTGAGTCGGTGTGAGAGTGATCGGATTTCCATCGAGATGGACTTCGTGAGCCAGTGGATTAATCGTCAGTCCTCCGACACGCTGAACCACTGAAGCGAAATCAGTCAGCGCAGCTCCGCGACGCTGTGAGCGACGCAAGATACTTCGGACTCTGGCCACTAACTCTCGCGGGCTAAACGGCTTGCCCAAGTAATCATCCGCGCCCAATTCAAGGCCGAGCACACGATCGATTTCGGTCGCGCGGGCCGTCAAAAAGAGCACCGGGACATCCCGCTGAGCACGCACTCGGCGTAGAACTTCCGTGCCAGGATAGCCAGGCAGATTAATATCGAGGACGAGTAAATCGGGTTGATGTTGCTCAAAGCGAGCGATGGCGGTCGGTCCATCGCCCGCTTCAACAACGACGAAACCGTCGTCCTTAAGATACTGCGCAACAACCTCTCGGAGCGGCGGTTCATCGTCGACCAAGAGGATCTTGCGTGGGACACTGGTGTTCAGGGCGAAACGCTGCTCACGGGACGCGTCAGCGGACTAGCTGTGGGAGCTTTTTTAAAACGATGTAGCATCGCGTCGGTTGGCAGCTTGATGTCCCGAGCAATCCCAAGGTGTTTGAGGAAATTGATCGTGAGCCAGGTGAAATCAAATTCATACCATTTGAGGCCATGCCGCGCTGAAAACGGGAAAGCGTGGTGATTGTTGTGCCAGCCCTCACCCCAAGCGAGGAATGCGACCCACCAATTATTGGTGGAGAGATCCTTTGCGTCGTAGGTTTGGTAGCCCGAATCGTGAGCTGCACTATTGACGAACCAGGTAATGTGATAGACCAATACCAGGCGCACAAAGCCACCCCAGATCAACCAAGACCATCCACCCACCAAGAAGAGCCCTAGCGCCAATGCAATTTGCATCGGAATCATAGCGCGTTCTAGGAAACGATAGAATGGATCACTCGCAAGGTCATGGCCAAAATGCTGCTCTTCTTCGTCGGTCAAGCGAGCGGGGTTTGGAGCGACCAGCCATACGCAATGACTCCACCAAAAACCCTTGTGCACATCGTGCGGATCCATCGGGGTATCCGAATACTTATGATGCGCTCGGTGTGTCGAGATCCATTCGATTGGCCCACCTTCAAGCGCCAAGGTACCGCAGATCGCAAGAAAATACTCGAGCGCGCGCGGCACGCGCAAACTACGATGCGTCAGTAAGCGATGGAAGCCGAGCGTCACGCCCAGACACCCAGTGATAAAATAGAGAGTAAAGCAGACGGCAACCGCGCTCCACGAAAAAAACTGGGGAAAAAACGCCAAACAAGCGGCAACGTGGAAGCTTGCGAGCGCAACGCCAGTCACGATGTGCGGATGAGCCGGGCGCTGAGCGAGGGTGGCCGCATGCTTGCTGCTTGCATCGCTTGCGGTGGTTTGTTCAGTCATCAAAACCTCTTGGGGTAAAAAAGGCAACGGATATAGGCTTTCGCAGCCCAGCTTTCAAGGGAAATGGGCTAGCTCGGCGATGGCAATTTGCGCGCTTCGTCAGCCTCGAATGCTTGCTCGATGTGCTGCTGAATCTGTCCTAATAAGTGGCGCGCAGTCGCGCTCGCAAGGCGATTCCCAAGTGCTCTGTCAAAGCCTTTCCCTAATGCACCAAGCGGGGGAGTATAGTCACCCCAAAGTCGCAAGACGAAGTCATTATAATCTTCGCTTGCCTCAACGACGATTTCACCTGCGAACAGCGGGAAGGGCCCTGGTTCCTCCGGCGCCCATTGAACTCGGTAACGAGGCGTCATATCACTTTTGAGAACGTGCGGTTGCATCGTGATAATGACCGATCGAGCCAAAGCGAGTGGCGCCGTGCCTGGGAGAGGAAGATCCACCCCCAAGGCTAGCCGCGCCACATCGCCTGCAGCATTCCCGTGGCTTTGGAAAAAATGCCGCAACCGCAGTGCTGCTTGAGCGAGGGGGCACTGAACTTCCAGATGCTCGTCGATATGGCTCATTGTGTGGTTACCACGTTCTCATGCCAGGGGCAAGATAATGATGTTGAGAGAGCTGCTCTTGAAGCGGGCCAGCGTAGGCAAGTACCGCTAAAAGGATGGCTACGGCGCCCCAGCGAGGGAGGCGATCAAAAACGGCTGGGGTCGGTAGTGCTTCGGGCTCAAGCGGAGCGAACGCGAAATCACTCGGGGCAGATTCCGGCTTGTTCCAGATGAGTGTACCCACTGCAACGTACACAAACAGAGCGATACTGATGAAAAGAATCGTCCCGCCAAGAGCCGTACCTAGCATCTCGCCATGCCAGGTCTGTGCTCCCGAGGCGCCCATATAGGTGACATCGGACGTGCGGCGCGGGGCACCTAAGAGCCCAGCCCAGTGCATCGAGAGTGACATAATCGTCATTCCGACAAACCACAGCCATGCTTGTGCAAGAGCAACTTTCGGCGCAAATAATTTCCGACCGGTGAGTACCGGTACGAGCCCATAAGCAGCACCTATAAAGGTAAGCGCGACTGGCCCGCCCACGGTGATGTGGAAATGACCGACGACCCACATCGTATTATGGACGAGCGCATCCATCGCGTACGAAGAATTCACAATCCCGCCAAAACCACCCGGGATGAACAAGAGCATCGCTAAGGCAGCACTCGTAAAAACGGGGTTGCCCCAGGGCAAAAAGCGGATGGTGGCCCAAAATCCGCGCACGCCTGCACGCCGCGCGGCTAATTCAAAGCTTGCAAAGATGGCGAAGGCGGTCATGAACGATGGGATGACCACGCCATAGGTGAGCATCGTGTGCAACCATTTCCATTGCGAGGAAATGCCCGGATCCATAAATTGATGGTGAATACCGACTGGAGTTGAGAGTAAGAGTAGAATCAGGAACGAGAGGCGTGTCAACGCATCGCTGAATACTCGCCCACCGAACGTTGTTGGAATAACGGTATACCAGATTAAATAAGCGCCCATGATCCAGAAATAGACCAACGGATGACCAAAGTACCAAAAGAGCATGCGGGTTAACTCAACGTCAATCCCGGGAGTCCAGCCTAGCGACCACGGAATCAGCAAGGCCATTTCAGCAACGACTCCCAGCGTGGCGATAATCCACATCAGGAACGTTGTTGCGGCCATGAAGGCCGATAAGGGAATTAAGGTATCGGGGTTGCGTTTCTTCCACCAGATGACGTTCGCAAAAATATCAGCTGCCACACCCCAGGTACCGAGTACGAGCAAGGTCGCACCAAAATAAAACCATGGCGAAGCTTTGAGCGGAGCATAAAAGGTGTAGAGTACACTTGCATTGCCGCTCAAAATCGTGATCGCAGCCATCGCGGTGCCAACCAGCATGGTTGCATAGCTCACCCAGGCGAGTGTCAAGCTGCGTTCACTCCGCTCAATCTGGCGATAGACCGCAAACGTGCATAACCCGGTGATGAAAAATGTGGTAAAGACGAGAGCCATCAAGACACCGTGAGCCGTCAGCATCCGATAATAATCAAACCAGCTCGGCATCACAAGAAAATTGGCGCGCGAAAAGCCTTGCAATAAACCAAAAAGAGCGCCAAGTGCCAAGGCTCCTGTGGCCGTATAAATATGCCATAAGATCAGCCGGTTCTCGGCATTGCGTAGCGGAGATTGGGTGGATAACATCGTTATTGTACCTCTATACTGCCAGCCATGAATTGGTGGCCTGCACCGCAATACTCATGACAAACGATCAAAAATTTTCCAGTTTTGGTAAACGTATGGGATACCGAACTAACCCAACCTGGCGTCACCATTGTATTCACACCGGTAGCGGGTATGTAGAAGCCATGTTCGACATCGCTGCTCGTGATATAAAACGTGACATGCGATCCTACCGGGATCGAAATACTCTGGGGGTTGAACGAAAAAATCTGGGCGACATAATAGACTTCATAATGCCCCGGAGAAATTTTTCGCACGCCTGGATGATCAAACGGCGGTGTCTGAGCAACTTTTGTCGGGTCGATCGTTTGCACGCGACTTGGTGGGCTAATTCCATCGATGATGGACGCCGTGGTGATCGTTGCCAGAAAAATAGCGAGCATCAGAAAACCAAAGCGTAACCAGAGCTTTTCAGCGCGATGCATATGAATGGATTCGTTCATCGTCTTACCAGCGTTCCTTTAATAGCCAAAGCATCACAAACCAGCCCACCGTAATAATTGCCCCGATGACAAATACGAAACGGAGGGTCAAGGGCAATGGCTCTTCAGCGGGCTCCGTTAATGGCGGGGGTGAATCTGGCACGGTCATCGTGAAATACCAACCTTTATACGTAACAACAGCATGGCAAAAAAAGTCGTGAGCACAAGAAATATCGCTATAGCTGCAATCGTAGGTAGCCCGCCGCTGGTTCGCCGGCCGCAGAGTGCACTTGCCGATGAGCGTAAGACCAATTCGATGCGGCGCCACGGGCTCGATGAGAGCAGCGCAATATATTTTGCTTCCGCCGCCACATCTTCGGGCAACCAGCTGGTTCCTGGGAGTATCTTCAAGACCTCCCCATCGCCACTGAGCATTACCAAGGCCTCGGCGTGGATAAATTGGCGACCTGGTTGCCCACTTGGAGCTATTCCGAGCCGGTTCGCTAGCATCGCAATATCTTGGGGCTGCCCCGTAGCAAAAAACCAAGCCGGATCGACTGCATGTACGCTCATGGCGTACTGGCGCAGCACCCCAGGTCGATCAAACTGCGGGTCGAGTGTGACCTCGACCAAACGCATGTGGCTGCCCGCTAACAAGGCGGCCAAGCGTCCGAATTTGGCGGTCACGAGCGGACACATTCGCGCATCGGGGCAGCGGGTATACATAAACGAAAGCAGCGTCGGGTAGGTCTGCCCCCGAAAGGTGAGCGGTTGATCGGCCTGGTCGATTAGACGAACCGCCGGAACAACATCGCCCACTGCGAGTTGGGGGATGTACGGACGCTCCTGCATCTGCATCGATGCTGGCATCTGCATGAGCAGGATCAAGAGCAATGCCATTAGCGGCATAACAAGACCATGTCGGCAGTATAGCACCTAGGTTCAAAAAGTTCATGAAGATACTGGGAAGCAAGATCACAACTTCTTCACATCTGGGGCCGCATTCCAACAAAAAATGCCCTCCTCGTAATAGCCCATCGGCATGAGGAAGGCATTTACCGAAGCGTATCTTCGGAGATTTACGTGCGGCGCTTGCGTGCGGCTGCCGATTTCTTCTTCTTGCGAACACTACGCTTTTCGTAGAACTCATGCTTGCGAGCTTCAGCGAGGATCCCGCCTTTTTGCGTAATCTTCTTGAAGCGGCGAAGCGCACTTTCAATTGTTTCACCTGGAGAAATGCGAACTTCCATAATCAACCCTCCCCTCTCTAGCGCACAAGAGTGCGAAAACGTATTCTTACCCGAAAATGGACAAAAACCAAAGCAACCTTACCACGATGAGCTCTCTCGCGTCAATTGCGGAGTAGCTGCTAAGAAAACTCCCCGCTGCAGGCTGGCCACAGCGGGGAGGAGTGCTTGCTTCGGAGAGGGAGAGATTCGAACTCTCGGAACGCTCATCACGTTCGTCCGCTTTCGAGGCGGGTGCCATCAACCACTCGACCACCTCTCCGCGCGCCCGCAAGACAGTTATCTCACCAAGCGCGGCCCCCTGCCAAAAGTAACCTGCTCTGCGTTATGCCGAGCTCAGCGCAGCTTCCGCTGGCCTGAGTAACTTGTCGGAATACATGAGCGTCAGCAGCTGCGCACCTGGCTGAGTGTGGGCATGGGAGAACACCAAACGTCGCGTCATACGTTGCCGGTTCTCAAGGGCATGAACCGCATCGACGGCAGCAGCTAGATCGATAACAGTTTCGGACGGAACAAACGCCCCGTGTGAGTCGGACGAACCCATAAACTACCTCAGTATCTTTAAAATAAGCAAAAACGAGTCACGGAATCTTTATCGGAGTATTTTTTCGACTCTATAGTAAAGGAGAGTCGCCCTTGATGCTTCTGATCTTGGACGATTTTCTCCTGTGCTGAAAAAAGTGCTGGAGTAAGCTTCGAGCTTCTTCTTCGCAGACACCACCGCAGACCTCAGCACGATGGTTGACCCCTGGGCCATGAAAGATGTCGAGGACGCTTCCGGCTGCGCCACCTTTAGGATCAAAAGCCCCAAAGACCACCCGTGCCACCCGCGCTGCCAGTAACGCTCCAGCACACATAACGCATGGTTCCTTGGATATGTACACCGTCGCCCCACTCAAACGCCATGAGCCGATTTGTCGTGCGGCTTCGCGTAACACCAAAATTTCCGCATGGGCAGTTGGATCAGGCCGTGATTCTTTTTCATTTTTGGCTTCGATAACGAGGTCGCCTAAGACCAAGACTGCCCCTACGGGGACTTCGTCAAGTTCAAGCGCCGCTTGCTCGGCTAAAGCCAAGGCGCGCAAGAGATACGTCACATCAGACATGATACGTAGGGCTCGTGGAATCGGCGCGAGTATCTGCGGGGGTTATGAGACTTTTACAAGGCAAAACAGCCCTCGTTACCGGTGTAGCCAATCGTTGGAGTATCGCGACCGCCATCGCTCGTGAACTTCATGCCCATGGCGCACAGATTGTGCTGACCTATCAGGGCGAGCGGGTGAAAGACGAAGTCGAAAAGCTTGCGTTGGAATTGAGCAACGCTCTGGTGGTCCCTTGCGACGTCAGCGACGAAGCATCTCTTGCGGCTCTGAATGCGACCATCGCTGAAAAAGTCGGCACGATCGATACCCTCGTTCATTCGATTGCCTTCGTCAAAAAAGAAGATCTCGGCGGCAAGGTCTATGACACGTCGCGCAACGGCTTCGCGCTTGCGCTCGACATCTCGTCGTATTCGCTGATCGCGCTGGTGGCGCATTTACGCCCGAGCCTCAACGATGGCGCCAGCATTATGGCACTGAGCTATTACGGAGCGACGGCTATCGTGCCGAACTATAATGTCGCCGGCATAGCCAAGGCGGCACTCGAAGCGATTGTCCGCTATCTTGCCTACGACCTCGGTGAGCGCGGTATCCGGGTAAACGCAATTTCTGCCGGGCCGATCAAGACCGCTAGCTCGCGTCAAGTTGCCGGCTTCTCGAAGATGATTGATAAAGTCACCGAAGCTTCACCACTGCGTCGTAATATTACGGCCGAAGATGTCGGGCGAACTGCGGTGTACCTGGCTTCAGATCTTTCGGCGGCAATTACAGCGGATGTTCATTTTGTGGATGCCGGTTACCATGCGATGGGCATGTCGCCGGCGTAGATTTTTGCTGGGATGGGAGTCCGACGCGGTCCTGGTGGGACGGTGTAGCGGGGGCGCGGCAAGGGTGTTGGGGTAAAGATCACCTGGGGAACAACAGTTGTGCCTGGCATGAAGCGAAAGGGTGCCACCGTTGGCCCCCTTGGAATCCAGATATTGACGACACTTCGATGCGCATCCCAACCAAGGCGTTCGTGCATCGCCTGGACAACCGGCTCGAGCGGAATCTGAGGATCGCCACCCTTGGAATACACCGCCTGGGCTTGAGCAGTCAAACGCAAACTGAAGTGATAGGGTCCTCGTTTGAGTAACAAGCGCTGACCGTCAATCACCGCGGCACTATCAACCAAACGCACAACGACTGAGCGTAGAGGTGCAGTCAGCCTTTGCGCAATGAGCGTCAGCTGGGGAGTATGAGCAACATTCACACCATTGATCAGCACAATCATCAGACAACGCTCCGAACTCGAGCACTGTATGTGGTCGCCATTTTTCGGCGCGCGGCAACACGTTTTTCTCTCGACGGCTGCGCCTTCTTGGCCCAGGCACTCGCGTTTAATGCGGTGTTTGCCATGTTTCCGCTCCTCCTCCTGACGATTTCAGCCCTGGGGTATGTCTATGGCTCGAACGAAGGGCAAGCCAAAGTACTGAGTACGGTCGGCTCCATCGCACCCGCGTTTGTGGATATGGCCCGCAACAACCTCGCCAATGTCGTAGCCTTCCGTAGTCTCTCGAGTATTTTAGGTATTGTCGCATTGTGGTGGTCGAGCAAGAATTTTTTTCTTGGACTGCGTTATGCCCTCAACCGCGCCTTGGGAATTACCGCCAATCAACCCTACCTCATTGATATTGCTTGGTCACTGATTGCGGTCCCCGCTGCTGGCGCGCTGCTCGCAGTGGCTAGTATTGCACCGCTGATCGTCACGATTCTCGTCCATATTGCCCATATCACTTGGTTGCAATATTTGCCTGAAATCATCAGTTACGCGACCTCGTTTCTCTTAGTGTTTGTGGTCACGCTAGTGCTCTACGCTCAACTACCCAATCGACGGGTCGGTTGGCGCTTTGGACTGCCTGGGGCGACGTTCTGTGCCTTTTCCTGGGCGATTATTCAAGCCGGTTATATGCTATACACCGCACATGTGAATTTTTATCGTATTTACGGGGCTGTATCTGCGATTCTCGCCCTTATGTTTTGGTTTTATTTGATGGGGATTGTGTTTCTCTACGGCGGTCAGCTCTGCGTTGCGACCCGCGACGCCAAGCAAGCAGCTTCACTCGCACCTGATAAGCAGCGTTAGCATACGCAACAAAAAATCCACGCCATCCATCGCGGTACCCTTGTCGATACAACAACTGCCAAGCTGCGCGGAGCAGCGCCAATGTAATCACACCGAGCACCGTAAGCAGACTCGCTTCCTGGTGCTCGGCTTCGATGGTGGTGTAGCGGTGAAACTTTTCCCAATAGCTCGCCAGAGTCGGATATGAATCGTGCTCGAGCGCCCCTGCAAGCATCCTGCTTTCGCCGGAAATCGACAACGCTTCGTGTAGGCCGCCGGCAGCCTGTGCAACCACCTGCGCATTGGCAGTGGGCACAAGACGCAACACGGTCTCTTGCGCCCAGGCTCCACCGAGCATAATCCGGCCACAAAAGCGATTGAGTCGCGTGCAACGGTAGCCATCGGCGTGGGGATCAGCCTCGAGAATCGCGGTGGCTAAGGCGGGCGTGACCAACTCGTCCGCATCGAGCATGAATAGCCAAGGGGTAGTGACCCGAGAGATCGCGTAGCGGCGTGCTTCGGCGAAGCTGCTCCAAGCACGTTGCTCGACCTGCGCGCCGTTTGCTTGCGCGATGGCTACGGTGTCATCAAGCGAAAATGCATCGAGTACAAACGCCTTGGCCGCAGCTGGCAGTGCTGCCAACGTGGGGCCAAGACGCTTGGCTTCATTGAAAGTTAGAATCACAAAAGTGATATCACGGAGCTCCACGCTCGAAACGACGCTACGCTTTAGCCGCCTGCTGCAAGGCAGCGCCCACAAAATCGCGATAAAGCGGCGACGAGCGAGTTGGACGGGAGCGGAACTCGGGATGCGCTTGAGTCGCCACAAACCAAGGATGGACGTCGCTTGGCAGCTCGATCATTTCGAGGAGGCGTTGCTGACCGACAATGTGATGGCCCGAAAAAACTAGGCCATGAGCTTGGAGCTGCTCCGCGTAGGCATTGTTGAATTCGTAGCGATGGCGATGGCGCTCACTCACCTCAAGTTGACCATAGGCCCGAGCCGCGAGGGTCCCCTCACGCAGTGTGCAGGCATATGCCCCAAGCCGCATCGAGCCGCCCATCCGAGCGATATCACGCTGATCCGGCAGAAAATCGACGACTGGATCGGGTGTTTCTGGATCAATCTCGGTGCTCATCGCGCCGGACAAACCACAGACATTCCGGGCGAATTCGATCAGTGAAAGCTGCATGCCGAAACAAATGCCGAGAAACGGAATTTTCTTCGTCCGCGCGTACTCGATCGCACGCAGTTTGCCGTTGACACCGCGTGCACCAAACCCCGGCGCAACCAGAATTCCATCGACACTGGCCAGACTCTCGAGGCCTTGCGATTCGATTTTATCGGAGTCAACGCGCTCGATAATCACGCGCGTATCATGAAAAATACCCGCATGATTGAGCGCTTCGGTGATCGATATATAGGCATCTTTGAGTTCAACATATTTGCCCACTAGAGCAATCCGCACGCTCTGCTTCGGCTCTAGGGTACGAGCAACAATCGCTTGCCACTCGCGCAAATCGAGTGGGCCAGGATCAAGTTTTAGCTTCTCGATCACCACGGTCGCCAAACCCTCAGCCTCAAGAGAGATTGGTACACGGTAAATCGTTGGAGCGTCACCATTTTGAATGACAGCCCGGCGGGGGACGTCGCAGAACAATGCGATTTTTTCTTTGAGCTCGGTGCCAATCGCCCGCTCGGAGGTTGTGCGCAAGACGATGGCATCTGGAGTAATCCCAATCGCCCGCAATTCGCGTACCGAATGTTGGGTTGGCTTCGTCTTCAGCTCGTCGGCAGCGCCGATGTGCGGCATCAGGGTCAGATGCACAAACATCACATTGTCTTCACCGACATCGTTGCGCATCTGGCGAATGGCTTCGAGAAAGGGCAACGATTCGATATCGCCGACCGTGCCGCCAACCTCGACGATGCAAACATCAGCCCCGCTCAGTTCACCAACCCGGCGAATCTGAGCTTTAATTTCGTTGGTAATATGCGGGATCACCTGAACCGTCGCTCCGAGATATTCGCCGCGCCGTTCTTTATCGATGACCGAAGCGTAGATCTGCCCGGTGGTAACGTTATTCGTTCGGGTCAATGACTCGTCGATATACCGCTCATAATGTCCAAGATCAAGATCGGTTTCTGCTCCGTCTTCTGTGACAAAAACCTCGCCATGCTGGTACGGATTCATCGTCCCGGCATCAACATTAATATAAGGATCGAGTTTCTGGATAGAAACTCGCAAACCCCGACTCTTCAGCAAGCGCCCAAGAGAAGCCGCGGCAATACCTTTGCCGAGCGAGCTAACCACACCACCAGTAAAAAACACGTATTTCGCCACGAGCTGCCTATTCTGACCGCGCCAAAGCACTCCCCTCAAGGAGCACGTTCGAAGCACCACGACGACCCAGCAACACTACATAAAGACAATACAATACGAGAATTCAAATTTGATCTACTTGACGAGATTGCCATCGATTGCTACGATGGAAGCGTTATGTCGTCATTTCCAATCTCGATACGCTTAGACCCAAGCGTGCGTGAAATTCTCGAGACCGATGCGCTCAAGCAAGGCGTCGCATTAGCTACATATCTTCGGGAATTAGCCACCGCACGAGCAAAAACGGTGCGCAAAGCCTCACTACGTGCAGAAAGTAAGCGTGTTGGGGAATACGTCCAGGCTCATCCTGAGGCGCAAGGCTTCTACGAAGCGTGGGGTACTCCGGATCAAAGTCATGGATAGAACGGTCTCCCAAGCAAGTCGAGAGCTAGCCTAGTGCGCGTCTGCGCAGGCCAGATTCTGCTGATTGATTGGCGCGGTGATTCGCTGCCCAAAGAGCCCAATAAATTACGCCCATGTGTCGTCATCGAAGATAGCGATATCTTTGATCCCGCATATCCCAACGTAATCGTCGTGCCGATGAGCCAAAATCCCGACTTCGGGATAGCGGGGCTCCTGACCGAAATTGCACCAAGTAAGAGCAACGGTTGTCCAGAACGGTGTTTTCTGATCGCTTCGGCTGTAACGTCTGTTTCGAAGCGGCGCATCCAGCAAGCAACCTCAAGCCATATTACCCCAGCTCAATTAGAGCTCGTTCGGCGCCAGGTGCTCGAGTGTATTGGTATGCTATAGCTCTCCGCAGCATTAGCACTCTATTGACGAGAGTGCCAGATTCTTGGTAAAATGGCCATGTGAGTGGGGGCGAATGTCCTAGCGGCTCCCCTCGGTGAAAGGAGCAACATTTCTCTCATGGCTGCATTACTTCAAGACCGGCAACGTGCTAACGTGACCCAGGCCGCGGGCACTTCTGCGGTACTGGGCGACATACTCGGATATGATCCGTTCTCACGGTTCTTTTCGCAACACGATCGGGAACTAGAGGTCTTGCGAACCGAACGTGGCTTCGATGTTGAAATCCCCGTGGCTGGCTTCAAGGCCCAAGACGTCGAGATGACGGTGAAAGACCAGATCATCACGATCTCAGGAAAAAACAAGCGTCGTGCGTTCACACGCTCGCTTTTGCTGCCCGATGATATAGACCCGGAGCTCATCGAGGCTAAAATCGAGGATGGTCTGCTGACGCTCAGCCTAGCGCGTCACCCCGAGGCTCAACCTCGAAAAATATCTATCAAAACCGAATAAAGGCGGCCTCACTATCCCCTCTGCGGACCGAGTTCGTAGCGAAGCTTACCGACCGTCGCTTCGAGTTCAGTCCGCAGGGGGGTCGTTGGATTATTTTTCAGATGGGTGTCGATGCGGTAGATGTGGTCGCGTTGAGCAATGTCGAGGATCCGCGGCTCGGCAAGCGCAGAGAAGTCGGAATCGGCAAGCAAGCGGCTGGCCTCTACAAAAAGCCGCACCTGGATATCATCTAGCCCCGCAGCCTGTTCAACACTGATAGCTTCAGTCGTGAACATGACCTGCCACGTATCAAGAAGCGATTGACCAGAAGACGCCAACGCGCGCGAGCGTTGAAAAAAGTCGGGTGGGTAGTCTGACATCGTATTCATCACCAAAGGCCGGCTCTAAGGCTGTTCATCTCTTTCAGTGTCCCCAACTTCGTCTCAGGCAAGCCGTCCTTCACCAATCTCCATCTTCAGGACGCGCTCAAGGCCGCTGAGATCACGTTCGAGCGTCAGCGTCGCGTGGGGAAAGTGCTGGCGTGCGATTGCGACCAGACCGGGTAAGGTTGGAGGCGCCGCTTCGAGTAGCACCAGAGCTTCACGAGCCAAATGCCCCGACAGCTGACCGAAGAGCGCACGGTACAGCTCGAGTCCGTCGCTTCCACCGTCGAGGGCAGCACGAGGCTCAAAAGCGAGCGCATCAGGCAGCTGAGGAATATCTGCGCTTGGTAGATAGGGTAAATTCGCGAGTAGGAGATCGAAGCGTATTTCGTCACCTAGACTCGCGAGCAGATTGCTCTGGCAAAAGCTCACTCGCTGGCTAACCTCGAGTGCCACAGCGTTTGCCCGAGCCACGCTCAGCGCATCAACCGAGCAGTCAAGCGCGAAGACACGCGCCGACGGTAGTTCGCTCGCAATCGTGAGCGCAAGAATCCCACTCCCCGTGCCAATATCAGCAACAGTCAGCGGGTCCGCCGTGGGGTAATGCTGACACCAATCGAGAGCAAGAGCAATCAACACCTCTGTCTCGGGCCGCGGAACCAGCACCCGTGGATCAACGATGAAGCGACGACCGTAGAACCACGCATCACCGCGAATATACGCATAGGGCTCGCCCCTCGCCCGACGTTGAAGATATGCCTGATAAAGGGCTGCTTGTTCTGGCGACACGCTGAGGTCATCATGAGCCAATAGCGACGCCGCACTACAACCAAAGAGGAATTGTGCGATCCACAGGGCTTCACGACGTGGCTGATCGAGATGCGTAGCCAAAACTTCTTCACCTTGGCGGAGCAACTCAGCGCGCGTCATGAACTCTCCTCTAGTTCGTGAGCGCGGTGCCAGCTAAAAGGCGGGCCTGTTCATCGCGTTGCAAGGCGTTCACGATACGGTCCATTGCGCCCTCAAGAATCGTTCGGATATTTTGGAAGCTTTGATTGATCCGGTGATCGGTGATACGGTCTTGAGGGAAATTATAGGTACGAATTTTCTCTGAACGATCGCCGGTCCCGACTTGGCTGCGACGCAAGGAACCCAATGCTTCGTCAGCTTCACGCCGCTTCTGGTCGAGTAAGAGACTGCGCAACATCGTCATCGCCCGCTCGCGATTTTGTAATTGCGAGCGTTCTTGTTGACTGGCCGCAATCAATCCAGTCGGAACATGGGTGATGCGAATCGCGCTTTCGGTTTTGTTGACGTGCTGACCACCAGCGCCACTTGATTTGAAAGTGTCAACCTGAAGATCTTTCGGGTTGATCTCGATATCAACGTCTTCGGCTTCTGGCAAAACCGCTACCGTTGCCGTGCTCGTGTGTACTCGCCCTTGTGACTCGGTCACCGGGACGCGCTGGACACGATGGACCCCGCTCTCGTACTTGAAGTAATGGTAAGCACTGCCGCCTTTGATCGCAACGATGACCTCTTTGTAGCCACCGCTCTCACTTTCACTGGTCGAGATAATCTCGCCGCGCAATCCGAGTGACTCCGCATATCGCACATACATCCGCAAGAGTTCAGCGGCAAATAAACTTGCTTCATCGCCCCCAGCCCCCGCCCGGATTTCGATAAAAATATCCTTATCGTCATTCGGATCTTTGGGCAACATAAGGATCTCAAGGCGTTCTTCGAGTTCATCGCGCTGCTGTCGTAACGAGTGCGTTTCTTCTTCGATCATGGCGCGCATGTCTTGATCGCGCTCACGCACTAAGAGAGCCTCGCTTGAAGTCAGCTCACCTTGGACGCGCCGAAAAGAACGGTAGGTTTCTACCGTCTCCTCAAGCGCAGCTCGCTCTTTCACGAGAGCCGTAAAGCGATCCTGATCGAAAACTCCGCTCGTCTGGGCGAGGGAAATTTCGATCTCATCGAAGCGCTTTGAGAGCCCTTCGAGCCTGTCGAGAAAATTCATCACACCGACGAGCGGAGGCTACGAAAATCTACTCTGCGGCGGCGGCAGCAGCGAGTTCGCGTTGCTGGCGCCGTTGATCAGCTTCGGTTTGCTTCTTCGCTGCCGCAGCCACACGCTGATTATATTTATCAACGCGACCAGCTGTATCCAAAAACTTGTGGAGTTGGCCAGTAAAGAAAGGATGACACGCCGAGCAAGCTTCGACCCGAATTTTTGCGATCGTTGATCCTGTTTCGAAGATACTGCCGCAGGCACAGGCTACTTGGGCGTTGGGAAACCACTGAGGATGAATATTATCTTTCACGGTACTTGCAAGTATACCACTGCGGTCAACCCAAGGGGTAGCCCATGGAGACGCGAAACTGCCGACAATGCGTTTTTCATTTTCGAAAATCCGGATGATCGTGGCCAGCCTTGCCTTGCTTGCCCTCATTATCCCCATGTCCAGCGCACCGCTCGCGGCTCGTTCTCATCCCCAAGCGACCCCAACCGACGAGCCGACGATTGCTCCGATTACGTATACAACCATCGATGGCACCTGGGAAGTTCAGTTACAACCCGGCTCGACGACCCTCTACTCGCACTTCAATATCCCGAGTAGTGCTGATGGTATCCAGGGCAGCTGGCTCCGCGACAAAGTTCAGACCCCGTTCGAGGGTAGCCAAACGGGTGACCACTTTGTCTTTAGCGGCAGCGATGCAAAAGGGCCATTTACCCTCAGCGGATACATCGAAAATTCCGCGGCGATGATCGGTCAGTTCACTCAGGGGCAGCATACAGTTCCGTTTACGGCGACTCACCAAGGCCTGCCCCTTGCCGAACGCCCTGCCAAGGTCAAGCACCATCGCCACCGACCGTAGTTTCGGCTTTGCGACGCGTGCGCTCCATGCTGGCACTCCGCCCGATGCTGCCAGCGGAGCTCGCGCTATGCCGATTCATCTCACGTCGAGCTTTGTGTTCGACTCAACCGAGCATGCAGCCGAGCTCTTCGCACTGCGCAGCTACGGGAATATTTATAGCCGAATTGGCAATCCGACTGTCGCGGCGTTTGAAGAACGCATCGCCAGTCTCGAAGGTGGCCTTGGCGCGATTGCCACCGCAAGCGGACTAGCAGCTCAGCTCTGCACCATCTTAGCGCTTGCCCAGAGCGGCGATTCGTTGGTCGCAACTTCTGCACTCTATGGTGGCAGCATCACTCAACTCGATGTCACCGTGCGACGCATGGGCATTGCAACAAGCTTCGTTCCGGTTTATGACTTGAACGCCATCGAAGCAGCCATCGGGCCAAACACCCGCTTGCTCTACACCGAGACGATTGGCAATCCCTCAGGCATGGTTGCGGATCTCACCGCTTTGAGCGAGCTGGCACACCGTCACGGTATCCCCCTGGTTGTGGATAACACGTTCGCGACACCCTATCTGTGTCGGCCCATCGAGTTTGGCGCTGACATCGTCGTGCAATCGGCGACCAAATTTCTCTCCGGCCACGGCACCGTGATTGCCGGTGCAATCGTCGATGCTGGGACTTTTGATTGGGCAAGCGGACGCCATCCACTCTTAAGCAAGCCTAGTCCTGGATATCACGACATGAATTTTGCGGATACCTTTGGCGAGTACGCGTTCCTCATGCGAACCCGGGCTGAAGTGTTACGCGATGTCGGTGCCGCGCTCTCACCAATGAGCGCATGGTTGCTCTTGCAAGGACTTGAGACCTTAGCGCTGCGCATGCCACGGCATGTCGAAAATGCACTGGCAGTAGCACGTTTTCTGCAGAATGACCCACGGGTCGCCTGGGTGGCTCATCCCGCTTTAGGCGATGCCGAGAGTCAAGCGCGGGTTGCGACATATCTGCCACGAGGCGCCGGCGCTGTCTTCACCTTCGGCGTCCATGGTGGGATTGCAGCCGGGCGCGCATTCATCGAAGCCCTCAACCTCTGGAGCCACCTGGCGAACGTCGGTGATGCGAAAAGTTTGGTGATTCATCCGGCGAGCACCACCCACCAGCAACTCGGCCCAGCTGAACTGCTCGCAAGTGGGGTGACACCGGAAACCGTCCGCCTTTCGGTGGGCTTGGAAGATATTGAGGACTTGCTTTGGGACCTCGATCAAGGCCTCGCCGCAGCTCACGCGGTGGCGCAGGGATGATTCTGCAAACAGCTGCGGAGCGTCGCGATTTGATCGACGCGAGCACCTCGATCGCAATCGTCGGTGCCTCGGCGAATCAAGGCCGAGCAAGCTATTTTGTCTTCCGTTATCTTCTGACGCGTCATCGTTTTGCCGTCAGTCCGATCAACCCCAGTTTGACCAGCATTGATGGCCAACAAGCCTTCCCCGATCTTTTTGCGTATGCCGCCGCTAAAGGTCCGCCGGACATCGTGAATGTCTTTCGCAAGCCTAGCGAAGCACTCGGCGTTACCGAAGCTGCAATCGCTATCGGGGCCAAAGCAATCTGGTACCAGTACGGCGTGATCAACGAAGCCGCGATTGACTTAGCCGATCGAGCCGGCCTGCTCGTAGTGGTTGACCGTTGCCTCAAAGTCGAGACCGCTCGCTTCAATGGCGGCTTGGCGATGGGAGGCCTGAACACAGGGCTGCTTACCTCTCGCCGGCGGCAGTCCTAGGAGCGCACCCGAAGATGGACTACGCCACAGAGTCGGCCCAGCTTGATGCGAAGATTTTAGCCTACATCACTAGCTGGCACCGTGGTGTCGAGCTGGCCAGTCTCGAACTCGATCAGCTTTTCCTTGAGGTTGCTCGCTATCAAGCACGCTATAACCGCCCGTATGAGCAGTATTTGTCGTATCGCGACTACGATCTGGCCAAGCTCAGCTCACCTCTCGACATACCAGCGTTGCCGGCTGACGCTTTCAAAGATGCCCAACTCAGTACAAACTCCAGCCAGGCCCAAGCGTGCTTCCGTACCAGTGGCACGACAATGAAACACCGCGGTTGCCACCTCCTCGAAACGACTCGCCTGTACGAAGCCTCAGCATTGGCAATATTTGATCGCTTGGTGCTCACTCCACGCCAATTGCATAGCGATACGCAACTCCATATCATCAGCCTAGCGCCGCCGAGCCACGAACGACCTGATTCCTCCCTTGGCTTTATGGTCGACCATCTGATGCGTCATCGCAGCAAGCGCGGACTCGTGCATCTTCTGCACGGCGATAATCTCCTACTCGAGCCCCTGCGCAGCGCAGTCCACCAAGCTCATGAGGATCAGGCGGTGCTGTGTCTCTTCACCACGGCATTAGGAGCGCTGCAGCTACTCGATGCCCTGGGAGCTGAACAGCTCATTCTTCCCCCTCGCTCGCTGGTCATTGAGACCGGTGGGTTCAAAGGACAGAGCAAAGCAACCAGTCGCATCACGCTATATGCCCGCTTGGCTCAATGTTTCGGGATATCAGAAGCAAACGTACTGGCAGAATTCGGTATGACCGAGCTGACTTCACAATATTACGATTCGTTCCCATCGTCAGCGCACGAAGCACGCGTGAAAGTAGGGCCACCATGGCTACGGACTATCATCAGAGATGCCGATGGCAAGCAAGTGACTAACGGGACCATCGGCGCTTTGCGCCACCTTGATTTAACGAATCGCTCTTCGCTGCTCGCGATTGATACCGAAGACCTCGGCTACGCGTGCGGTGATGGCTTTGTGTTTCTGGGTCGCGAGCGCGGAGCACATTTACGTGGCTGCTCGCTGGACGCAGAGCATCTTCGGTCGGTAGAAGCCAATCCATGAACAATTTGCTGCTTGAGTTGCCAGCCGAGAAGATTATTGGCTTCATCGCAGATGCGGCCTGGCGCTGGTGTAATCCTGACTTTCCACCGCGCGTGCGTTTGACCCAGGAGCTCGTTGCGAGAACTGGCTACTCCGTTCCAGTGGTAGAATACGCACTTGATTGCCTGATGTCAGGGTTGACGCGCACCGCGCTCCGCAGCGCTATCGAGGATGAACTCGGCAGCCTTGCCGCCCTCGACACCTTCATCGAACGTGAAGGCCGCCCACGGATGCACGCTCGGCCCCGGGGTCGGGTGACGATCATTTCCTCACGCACGACGATTGGCGTTGCTCTCCCCGCAGCGATGTTTGCACTAGCGACCAAAAATAGCGTCACCGTCAAAGATCGAGAAGATGGCCTCGTGCGAGCCTTCTTCGAAACACTCGCTCAGGAGCACCCTGCGTTTGCTCAAGCGGCTGTCGCCTATCAGTGGTCGGGCGAGGAACCCGGCAAATTAGCCGGCGCCGACGTTGTCGTTGCCTTTGGCAATGACGACACACTCCAGCGAATTCGGGCGGGCCTGCCCGCTCGTACCGAATTTGTCGGATTCGGATCGCGCATCAGTTGTGGGTTCCTCGATTTAGCGGTGACCAAGCCCTCATCGTTGATTCTTGGTCAAGCCGCGCGCGATATCGTCCTCTACGATAGCGAAGGCTGCATGTCGCTGCACGTGTTGTTTGTTGCCGTCAACGAGGCCGACGCAGCGACCCAACTACCGTTGCTCGCCGAAAACCTCGCCCAAAAAGTCGCGACAGCAACCCATGAATTCCCCCCCGGCGCACAAGATCAGGTCGCGAAACTGGCCGCCGCCGCCGCTCGCGCAAGGCTCGAGTTCCAGATTGCAATCGGTACGACGATGGCCAAGCAAATCGATATCGCCACGGTGATTGTGGAGCGTGACGCTCCCCCACCACTACGGCCGTTTACCACCTTGATTGTGCCCGTGCGCGATGAAACCGAAGTCGCGCCCTATTTGCAGCGGCATGATTTGCGCATCGAAACCTTGGCAGTCGCGTATGTCGACAGTAACAGTGCGGCTCTGGCTAAGATGATCGGCGCGCATCGGGTGACTACATTTGGATCGATGCAAGACCCCGACCTGGCTGGTGATCATGGGGGCCGACCACGCACCCTCGATTTTGTGCAACTCATTGATCTCGAAACCGCCCCGCTCGCGCCTCCCCCTACCGCGCCTGCTGCGACAACGAGTGAGCCTGGAGACTTGTTGGAAGCCTTGGTCACCGAAGTCCCGGGGCCACGCTCTCTAGAGTGCGCGGTGAGTTTAGCAACCTACGAAGCCCAAGGGGTAACCTATCTCGCAGAAGATTTCCCCATTTTCTGGGAGCGTGCTGAGGGTGCCAACGTTATCGATGTCGATGGCAACCGATACATCGACTGCACGGCGGCATTTGGAGTGGCTGCGGTTGGGCACGGCAATCCTCGAGTAGTCGCAGCGATTACCCAACAAGCGCAACGTCTGCTTCACAGCATGGGCGACGTACACCCCAGTGCCGTTCGCGCGAGTTATCTAGAGCGGCTCAGCGCGATTGCTCCCGGCAATCTCGATCGCTGTTTTCTCGCCTCCAATGGAGCGGATGCAGTTGAGTTTGCGCTCAAAACAGCTATGCTCAAAACGCGGCGCCCAGCCGTGTTGTACTTCGAAGGCGGTTACCACGGCCTCTCACTTGGCACGCTCGAAGTAGCCGGCATCGATCGTTTCCGTAGCCCATTTTTGCCACAGCTACGCGATCACAATGTTCGTTTGCCCTATCCGACTGAGGCGATTGGCAGTGCTGTAGCCTTAGCTCAAATCGACGCTGTGATTCAGAGTAATCCACGAATCGGGGCAATCTTAATCGAACCGATCGCCGGGCGAGCCGGCACTCTCTTGCCCGGAATTGGCGTGCTGGCGGGTCTGCGCGAGATTGCCGACCGTTACGATATCGTATTGATTTTCGATGAAATTTATACCGGTTTTGGCCGGACGGGCAGCTGGTTTGCCTGCGAAACGGAAAATGCGATACCAGATATTCTCTGCGTTGGTAAAGCGATTGCGGGTGGATTTCCGCTTTCTGCAGCAATTGGCAACGAAGCAACCTTCTCTGCGTGGCCCCGTTCCGAGGGAGAAGCGATTCACACCGCGACGTACCTCGGCAATCCTATGGCTTGTGCAGCCGGGCATGCCGTCTTAGACGAGCTCGAAGCACATAACCTCGTCGAGCGAGCGGCAGAACTCGGTGACTGGCTGAGCATGCGGCTCGCGAAACTCGCCCACCGTTTGGGCAACGCCACCGATCTCAGCCCTGAAATACGTGGACGGGGCCTCATGTGGGCCTTCGACCTCGGTAACGCGACGATCGCGACTCGCGCAACCATCCATGCGCTGCACGCTGGCCTGATCGTCCTCCCTCAAGGCATCGAGCCAACTGCAATCGCACTCACGCCTCCACTGACGATCAGCAAAGAGCAACTGACACGTGCAATTGCGCTCTTGGAAAACGCAATCATTGCGGCTTGGAACGAGACCCAAGCTCAACGCATCCCAGTCGCACCGGAGCAACCGCGCTCCCTCGAACTCGACGCCAACGAAGAGCATCTCCTCGATTTAGGAGACGTGTACGATAATTTTGACTAGTCGGGTTGAGTAAATATCACCGCATCTTGCAAGAGATTTTCTCGAAAAATACCCTCGATATTTTGTCGATCAACAACATCTACCCGATACGGTAGCACGGATTCTTCAAAAGCAAGCTCTAGCGTCAGCATCTCGTCTGGAGTCAAACGACGTCCGGCATCAATCGCTAGATCAAGGTCTGCGGCGCGTTTGTCCGTGCCACGTGCGCGTGATCCGAACACCCACACTTGAGCTTCTGGTGGCAGATGCATGCGCAAGATTTCTGCCACCACCTGGTGGTCTTCAGGACGAATACTTATCCTATCAGGCATTGGTGCTCTGCTGGCGACGCTCGATTTCATGATACAAAAATGTTGCTTCGGTAAGAAAAGCTGGTATCGCAGAAAAGACTTGATCAGCTTTTTCTTCATCGTACGTGTGGCTGGTTGTGCCACGGTTCTTGCGAAAATCTAGCCAGGCGCGTAACTCCGCCTGAATCAAGCCTCGTTCGTACGCCAAGCGAATAATATCTTGAAAGCTCAAACGATCGAGCTGGCTGATCGCCGGTTCAGTTGCCTCCAAATACCGGAAAAGGCTCTTATAAGCCAACTCGTAGGTATACTCAAACGATTGTATCGCTGAAGCACGAAATTGGAGAGCAAGACGATCGTTGCTCAAGGCTAGCTCTGAACGGGAAAAAGCTAACGCTTCTTCAACCTGAGCCAGAGCACGCGCAAACGCGGTAAGGTCTAATCGCATGCGCAACGCTTCGCTATCGTCTCGGCTCTCCCCACTATCGCAAAATCCGGAGGAATCATATGCGCACCGTATCGCGTCAGCAAGTTTTCGGCAGCCTCGCTGGGCTCGTCGCACTCAGTTGCTTACCAACAGTCAGTCATGCCGCCAGCAGCAGCATTGGGCGCTTGCGACTCAGCGATGCAGAATGGCGAAAGCGCCTCAGTCCTGAACAATTTGCGGTGCTGCGTCGAGCAGGCACCGAAGAGCCGTTTACGAGCCCTTTGCTCAACGAGCATCGTCAGGGTGCCTTTGCCTGCGTCGCGTGTGCCCTAGACCTGTTTGATTCCGCGACCAAATTTGATAGCCATACCGGCTGGCCCAGCTTCTTCCGTGCCCGTCGAGGAGCAGTGAGCGAGCGCCGCGACACCAGCCTTCCTGGGGAACCCAGAACCGAAGTGCGCTGTGCGCGCTGCGACGGTCACCTCGGCCACGTTTTTACCGACGGCCCCGCCCCGACCGGCCTAAGATATTGCATGAATGGCGTCGCCCTCACGTTCCATCCCCGGTAGACCCTGCCTTAGCGGAAATGATCCCAGCCGGCTGCAATCAGCGGCTGGGGGGTATCGTCGATCAGCTGGACGAGCTCTTTGCTTGGCGTACAGTAGCCGATGGGATGCAAGACTGCAGAGAAATGCTGCTCAAAACGGTGCGCAAGATACGGGAACGCCCGTCGGTCGATGCTACACAGGAGCTCGTAATCTTCACCAGCGTCGCGCGCCCAAGCGAGAGCATCCGCCTTGGCTGCAGTGGCAATCGCTTGCGTTGATGCAGCGATCGGGATTTTCGTCAAGGTCGCGCCACAAGCTGAAGCCTGGGTTAGGCGCTGCAGATCGAGCGAAAGCCCATCGGAAAGATCTAGCATGGCGTGGAGGTGTTTCGACGCGGCTAAAAACTTGGCGTATGCCAAGCGCGGTTCGGGCCGTCGATACGCGAGTAGGGCGTCGTTGGCCAGATCTACGGCTAGCCCGTGACCCAATTTAGGATTCTGCAGGAGGGCCAAACCCGCCTGACTTCGACCAAGCGCGCCGGTCACAGCGAGCACGTCACGAGGGCGCGCACCGCTGCGCAAGGCTAAGCGCTGCGGACTGACCTCGCCGACAACCGTTACGGCAAAACTCAAGGCCGCTCCACGCGAGAGATCGCCCCCAACAAGCGGCGTGCCGGTACGCCGAGCTAGCTCAACCATTCCTTCGTAAGCGGTGAGTAACCAGTCGTTGGTGACATCTCCCGGCAAAGTAACCGCGATCGTAGCCAAGACTGGCTTCGCGCCCATGGCCGCTAAGTCGCTGAGGCTCACCGCGAGTACCCGAAACCCGATGTCCTGAGCCGATGAAAAATCCCGGCGAAAATGTACGCCCTCAACCGAAACATCGGTCGACATCACACTGCGATGTGAACGCGAGGGTTGCCATACGGCGGCATCATCCCCAAGCCCGTAACGAATATGCGGGCGATGCGTCGTGGCCAACAAGGGGGCCACCGCATCGAGAAACAGCTGTTCGCTCAGGGCAAACCCGCACCATCGCGCGCAGCTAAGGCGCGCAATTCGCGAATGCTCGCAGCAGGATCAGGTGTGCCGAAGATACTTGAACCCATCACGATCGTATCAGCACCGGCAGCAACCACTTCTGCGATATTTTCTTTTCCAACGCCGCCATCAACTTCGAGCAGACACCGCGGATTGCGCGCGTTGATCAAGGCACGAGCCTCACGCAATTTTTTGAGACTCCCCGGTAAAAATGCCTGACCACCAAATCCCGGATTGACACTCATAATCAAGACTAAGTCAACATCTTCAATGATATCTTCCAACATCGCAACCGGGGTTGCTGGACAAAGAACAATCCCCGCGCGCGCGCCCAATTGACGAATTTGAGTCACGGTGCGTTGGGCATGCGGTCCCGCTTCGAGGTGAATGGTGAGGCCATCGGCCCCAGCCTCCCAGAAATCGTGCAGATAGCGTTCGGGTTCACTGATCATGAGATGCACGTCGAACGGCAGCTTGGTCAATTTTCGTAAATCGCCAATAATTTTCGGGCCCCAGGTAATATTGGGAACAAAGTGACCATCCATCACATCAACATGCACCCAATCAGCACCGCCGCGCTCAATCGCAGCGATGGCATCGGCAATCTTGGTAAAATCGGCCGAAAGCAGTGAGGGAGCAATTCTCATCGTTGTTGGTGCACTTTCTTCCCAGCGGTCGGCGCTGGTGATGCAGATTGAAGCACGTGGGGATCTACTTGAGTAACGGTGCCTTCGGCCGCAGTATCCTCTTCTTGACTCTGGGGTTCGCGGCCCAAAACCGTGGTATCGAGCAGATTATCGTTCACGTAGGTTTCCAAGCGCGCGCTGCCGACAGTGGTGGCAACAAAATCCAAATGCTGTCCTGGTGCAGCAAAACCATCGTAGACCGCATGACTGCCTAAAGCATCCACTGCTACCACGCGCACATGCGCGCTGGCATCATTGAGCGGAACGGTGACCCCCGCGTGAGCTTCGCGAACCATATAACCGAATTGATGGGGCCCGGCACTGACTTGTAATGAAATCATGCCATGTCCATCAATGCTGGCATCAGCCAACGGCCGCTGTCGGACTACGACTCCCCGTGGGGGGCCATTCGCACCAAAAGGTGTCCACACAATCTGACCGAGCCGAATATTCGCGGCTTGGGCGACACTGCGGGCATCGTCAACTTGCAAGCCGATAAAATCTGGAACGGTCACATTGGTCGGAGGCCCCAGCGAGACATCAAAATTAATCGCCGTACCTTCGCGGACACTCGTTAATGGAGCCGGTTCTTCTGCAACAATATGACCAGCGTCGGTATCGTTATTCGCGACGAACTTGGTTTTACCCAAACGTAAATGCAGATTCGACAGAATCAGACCCGCTTGACGGAGTGATTGATCTCGCAGATCAGGAGTCGAAACATACGTGACACCATCGCTTACAATGAGTGAAACCCGTCGCTGCGCTCGGACTTGAACCCCTGCAACGGGATCTTGCACCATAACGATGCCCTTAGGATACTGTTCACTCGTCCGCCGCGCGATCACAAGCATCTGTAATTGCTCACGATGCCCGAGGGCCAATGCATCGGTTTCGTTTTGTCCAACAAAGGTGGGCACCACCACATCAACGACAGTCGGGACAAAAAAGTCATGAATTTCTCGGGCATACCAGGTGAAAATACCAACTGCAAACGCTAGCGCCAGGGGAAACCATACCGCCGCGCCACCAGAAGCCCTCCGCTGCTGTCTCAAGAAATCGCTTCCAAAGCGGCTTCGTTGAAGTCAAGGTTGGTGAAGACACGTTGCACATCTTCATGCTCTTCAAGAGCGTCAAGGAGTGCCAAAGCCTGACGTAATTCATCGCCTTCGGGTGCTACGGTCGTGTTAGCCACGACGCCTAAATACGCGTCGGTTACCGTCACACCACGAGTCAGTAAAGCCTCACGCACAGCCCCGAGGGCGGTAGCTTCGGTAACAATCTCACTCACCGTGCCAAACACAACATCAACAACGCCATCAACTAGGACAAGTTCGGTAAATGCTTCTTCCGTGCGATTGCCAGCCTGGGCGAGCAGAATTCCGCGGGCATCAAACATCCACGCAACACTACCGGTTTCGGCCAAAGCGCCAGAGTGACGGCTAAAAAGAAAACGAACCTCGGCGGCGGCACGGTTGCGATTATCGGTTGCGACGTCAACAACAAAAGCGGTCCCGGCTGGACCATAGCCTTCGTAGCGAATTTCTTCAATCTCACGCTCGCCGCTGCCCGATGCCCGCGCAATGGCGCGCTTGATCGTATCAATCGGCATATTGCCCGCGCGCGCCTTTTCCACCGCCATTTTAAGACGTGAATTCGCTTCAGGATCAGCCGAGCCGTTTTTTGCCGCCAAGATAATTTCTCGGCTCAGTTTGGTGAAAAGCGCCCCACGTTGCGCATCAACTTTTCCCTTGCGCAGCTTAATGTTGTGCCATTTAGAGTGCCCGGACAGTTTCGACTCCTTTCAGGGAAGCGCTGCCGCCACGATTCGTGCTGACCGATGCAGCTCCCCCAGAGCGAGACACGCTATTGAAGAGCACGAATATCTTCTGCCAATTGCGGAACTGGAATGTCCCAATCTTCAATGATACGTAAATGGCCATTTGGCGCAATCAGAAAAATTTGCGAGCTGTGGGCAACTTCATAATTACCCATCCTATCAGGGGGCATCGTTTTCGACCAAACGTGATACGCGCGCTCAACCCCGGCGAGTTGACGCGGTGAGCCCGATAGTCCAATAAACCGCGCAGAAAAACGCTGGGCATAGCGATCAGCGACCACCGGAGTGTCGCGGCTTGGATCGACGCTAATAAACACCGTTTGAATTGGCTCCTTGCTCACCCCAATCAGCTCCAATGCACGCGCGACATGGGCGAGGGTTTCGGGGCAAATATCGCCGCAATGCGTATAGCCAAAGAACAAGATGACCTCGTTGCCGCGTTGGTCGCTGAGCAGAAACGGGGCACGTTGACTCGAGCGTAGGCCTAATTCAGGCGCAGGCTGATCGACAATCGTACCGTGTGCTTTCAGGGACGCAGCGCAACTTGCCAAAAGGCAGAGACTGAGCAGCGCAAGTCCCGAGCGGAAGATCATCGAGCCGATTCCTCACGAAGCGCGCGGTGGAGCACATACTTTTGTATTTGAACAACGACAAATGTGATGCCAAAGGTCACGGTCGTGGCTAAGACAATCGTTGCACCACTGGCCGCCTGCAGGTAATACGAGGCATACAATCCGCCAACCGCACAAAGCACACCGATCACGACCGAATAGAGCAGCATATTCCCAAAACGCTTCGCGACGAGAGCTGCAGTAGCCGCCGGAGTCACCAACAACGCAGCGACGAGCACTATCCCAACGGCTCGTAATGAAACGACAATCGTCAATGCCAGCATCACGAGCAAGGCTTGGTCAACCAAACCAGCCCGAATTCCACTGGCTTGGGCCACGACTGGATCAAACGAGAGAAAAATCAACGCGCGAAATGAGCACCAAACCAAAAATAATACGAGGGCAGCCAAGAGCGCGATCCCATACAGATCAGACACCGAGACGCCGAGGATATTGCCAAAGAGCATATCTTCGAGATCATTGCTATAGCTGTGCAAGCGGCTCATCAAAAAGACGCCCAGAGCAAACGCCCCGGTAAAAATAACACCAATCGCCGTATCGATAGAAACCCCACCACGCCGATGGACCGCTTGGATCCCCAAGGCTGCTAAGATGGCCACGACCGCAGCCCCCAGCATCGCATCAAGCCCACGCATATACGCAAGCACAATGCCTGCAAACGAAGCGTGGGCAATGCCATCACCGATGAACGAGATGCGCCGCAGGACGACAAAGGTGCCGATAAACGAACACAAGGCGCCGATAATGCACGCCGCGACCATCGCCCGGAGCATAAACGGATATTGCAACGGAGCAGAAAGAAATTCAAGCAAAGGGGAGCCTCGCGCCATACGTTGCGTGACCGTGGCCATGTTCACGCAATAAAGGGATATTCAAAGCCAAGATCTCTTCGGGTGCACCGTCGGCAATCACCGCTTTTTCGACTACAATAACCCGATCGAACCACGCTCCGGTCGAATCGAGATCGTGGGTCGTCATCAGCACCGTCTTCCCTTGTTCGACCAGCTCGCGCACGACCTGGCGCAGCATTTGCTCTGTCGCCGCATCGACACCGGTGGTTGGTTCATCGAGCAAAAAAATCTCGGCTTCGCTGGCCAAAGCCCGTGCCAAAAAAACGCGTTGCTGCTGCCCCCCCGATAACGCCGAAATACGCCGATCGGTCAACGACTCGAGTCCCAAATGGGCAATTGCGCTGCTGATCAAGACCTCGTCTCGCTTGCCCAGCCGGCGATAAAAGGGCAATTGCGCGAAACGCCCCATGGCGACAACATCGCGAACGGTCGCGGGGAAGCTCCAATCTACGGCCTCAACCTGGGGCACGTACGCGATCAACGCCGGACGACAACGGGCCGGCGGACGCCCTAAAACCTCAACCTGCCCGCGGACCGGCTTCAACAAGCCAGCCACCGTCTTAAGCAAGGTTGACTTCCCCGCTCCATTCGCCCCGATGATACCGAGCGCGGTTGCGGCGGGCACTTCTAGACTGACTTCACGGAGAGCGCAGACGTTGCCGTAAGCAACCGTCACTGACGTAAGGGTAATCGCGTTCATTTGAGCGCTGCGACTATCGCCGCCGTGTCGTGACGGACCAAGCCAAGATAGCTCCGCACCCCTGGCTCATCCCCGAGAGTATCCACAGAAAGCGGTACGACTCGACCGCTGGGCAAGCTCGACGCCAAAGCTTGGGCTAAGCGTGAGCTTTCTTCAGGTTCACTAAACACCACGCTGACTTTTGCCTCACGGGCTGCATCGACCAGCTCGCCGAGTGCGGTTGCACTCGGTTCTCGCCCAGGGGCAGGCTCGATGACCCCGGCTGTACGTAAGCCAAAGCGCGCATCGTAGTATCGCCACGCATCGTGATACACCAACATGACCCGCCGCGCCGGCGGAATCGTCGCGATTTGTGCCCGAACGCTCAGCGTCAGCGCGACCAACTCTGCGTCGTAGCGCCGTGCGTTGGCGCGATACCGTTCTGCGTGAGTCGGATCGACCGCAATCAATCCGCGGCAAATACGGCGCACGTAACCACGGGCTCGCTGGGGATCCATCCACTCATGCGGATTGTGCGCGACCACGCTATCCGAGGTGGTTGCAACGACGGTCAGCAACGCCGGTGCCTTGGCATTATTGATGAGGCGACTCAACCACGTTTCTAACCCAGCGCCATTTTCCACCAAGAGTCGCGCATCGTGAACTGCGGCAATATCCTGGGGTGTGGGTTCGTAGGTTTCGACCGAAGCACCAACCGGGACGATACTGCGTACGTTCACGTCTGGACCAGCGACCGCACGCACGAAATCGGCCAAAATTGTCGTAGTAGTCACCACGGAAACCTGGGCCGTCGCAGGCGAAACAGTTGAGGTCGTGGTGCAGCCACTGCTCAACGCAGCGCACACCAACAAAGCCGCTAGCCAGCAGCAAGAGAAGCGATTCACACTGCGGGCCTTTGAGATGATAGGAGAGAATCCCGCCGCAGCCCCATCTGTTCTTTTGGAGGAAAACGTGCAACGACGGCTACTCGCAACGTTCGGCTTAGCTGCGTGTCTACTGGGCAATACGCCTCTCACGCCACCACCAGCTGCGCCTATTGACGCTGTGACCGACCATTTCTTTGGTCATAAAGTCGTTGATCGCTATCGCTACTTCGAGAATGAGCACGATCCGCGTACCGATGCCTTCTATCAGCAACAAAATACCTACACCCGGGCGGTGCTTGCCCAGCTCGGTTCTGCGCGCGAGCGCCTAGCCCAGCGTATCCGCAAACTCGATCGCTCCTCGACTTCGGTCGGCAGCGTGGCTCGAGTAAAAAATTGGTATTTTTTCGAGCGTCAGGGCCCCCAGGACGAAGCGAGTAAACTCTATGTCCGCGCCGCAGGAGGCGGTCCAGCACGACTCTTGCTTGATCCAATGCGTGGTGTGCCCCACGGAACCCACCGCACGATCGACTGGTTCTTACCCTCGCTCGATGGCTCGCTTGTAACCTACGGTATCTCCGCGGGGGGCTCGGAAGATAGCGTGCTACACGTTCTTCGCGTTGGGGACGGGAAGCAAAGCGTGGAAGCGATCGATCGGACGCGATTCGGTGCAACCGGTTGGCTTCCCGATAATTCGGCCCTTCTGTATCTGCGGCTTCCGCCTATAACGGCGGCGACACCGGTGACGGAGCGCGAACGCAATCCCCGTGTCTATTTGCATACGCTTGGCAGCTCGCCTGAACAAGATCGTTTGATTTTTGGCGCCGGGGTTGACCCCGCTGTGCCAGTGCTTCCCGACGATATTCCGAGCTTGAGTATCGCCCCAAATTCCCCCTACGTTATTGCGGACATCGCCCATGGTGTCAGCAACGAGCAAACGTTCTATGCGGCGACCATCGCAGGCGTACTATCGGGACAACCGCATTGGATCAAGCTCGTTGACGTAGCGGATGCGGTAACCGGGGCTGATGTCCACGGTTCCACGATCTATTTTCTCTCGCACCAAAATGCTCCGAATTTTCGTATTTTCGCAATCGATCTGACCCATCCGGAGCTACGTCGTAGCATCCTGCCTACCCGCACCGCCGTGCTCGAGCAGATCGGCGTAGCTAGTGACGCGCTCTACGTACGCACCTTAGAAGGCGGTATCGGGCATATACTCCGCTTGCCATACAACCAAAAGAGCGCCATCGGTACAATTCATCTCCCCTTTAACGGTGCGATCACCGGGATGACAACCGATCCACGGATTCCGGGCGTGACCTTCGGGCTCACTTCGTGGACACACTCATTGCTCTGGTATCGTAGCGACAGAGTGCACCCGATCATTGATACGCAGCTCAAACCGCTCTCGCCCATCAATACGAACGCCTACACCTCACTCGAAGTCAAAGTGCGCTCCGCCGATGGAACGCTCGTACCGCTATCGATTATCCTCAAGCGTGGCAGCAAGCGCGACGGTTCGCATCCCACCTATTTGGAAGGATACGGAGCGTATGGAATCACCCTCGACCCGTATTTCTCGGCGACGCGGATGGCTTGGCTTGAGCGCGGTGGAATTTATGCGATTGCCCATGTCCGTGGTGGAGGTGAATACGGTGAAAGTTGGCATGCTGCCGCGAAACGTAGTCTCAAGCAACGCTCGGTTGATGATTATCTCGCTTGTGCTCACTATCTGATCGATCACCAATATACCAGTTCGCAACACCTCGCGGGGGAAGGTACTAGTGCAGGCGGCTTCGTGATTGGCGGCGCGATCACCCAAGAACCGGGCCTGCTGGCGGCCGCCCTCGATGTGGTCGGAGTGAGCGATGCACTACGCTCCGAATTCTCAGCCAACGGTCCTTCGAATATTCCTGAATTCGGCACGGTAACGAACGAGAGCGAATTCCTCTCATTGCGCGCTCTTGATGCATACCAACAAGTGAAAGACGGCACTCCTTACCCGGCGGTTATGCTCATCACCGGCCGGAACGACCCGCGTGTTCCGTCGTGGGAACTGGCTAAATTCACCGCTCGACTCCAGGCCGCAACGACCAGTGGGAAGCCCATTTTGCTGCGTGTCGATAACGATGGCGGCCACGGCTTCTTGGCGTCATCACGTACCCAATCCGAACAGCTCCTGACCGACGAATACAGCTTCCTGTTATGGCAGCTCGGCGACCCGCTGTTTACGGCGAAACCGGAAGCGGCGCACTAAGGCGCCACTTCCGGTCATACGCGGCAAGCTGATCGAATAAGTGATTGCGGAGGGTTCGCTCAGCAAATGATCCCGCAATCGCATCGTAGGCTCGATCGAGAATAAAGCTTAGGCCATGCTGCGCTGCGACTAGCACGTACTCTTCAAGGATGCTGCTTGCGAATAAGGCCGGATCATCGGCGTCCAAAGCCACGCGCACGCCCGCGGCAACGAATTTGTGCAAGGGATGCTGCCCTTGCACAATGCCTGTGCGACGATTCGAAGTGGGGGCTTGCTCTAGGGTCACCTGGCGTTGGCGCAAGAGGTGCACCACCGCGGGATCTTCTAGGGCACGCACACCATGCCCGATACGCTCGGCTCCCAACAGCTCAACCGCCGCACGCACGCTTTCGGGCCCAGCGGCCTCGCCTGCGTGCGCAACACATCGCAAACCACGACGCTGCGCCCGTGCAAACACCGCAGCGAACCATTCCGCGGGGTAAGCAACCTCGTCTCCCCCTAAGCCAATACCGATAACCCCAAGATCACGCATTGCCAGAGCAATCTCAAGCGTATCTTCAGCCTGTTCGACACCGAAATTACGGGTAATATCGCAAATCAGCGCCACTCGTATACCGTTAGCTTCTTCTGCCGCCTGGAGCGCATTGCGAATCGCTTCGAAGGCCGCACGTACATCGAGCTCTGGGTGCAGACGTCGCCACACAGCCGGCGCAACAAATAATTCCGCATACGCAACGCCATCACGTACGGCGTCATCGGCATATTCTTGGGCCAAGCGCCCGTAATCAGCCGGATGTCGCAAAGTCAAACATGCATGACGAAAACACCAGAGAAATTCATGAAAGCTAGAAAACGCATACAGCTCTTCGTCTGGACGATGCGTCCGCTCACCAAGATCAATCGCGTAGTGCTGAGCTAATTCCCGATACGTCGCCGGGCGCAGCGTGCCCTCAAGGTGACAATGCAAACTCACCTTCGGTAAGCCTTGCAGCATCGTCATCATCGTTTCCGCCACCGCTATTTGAGCGCCTCAAGCAAGAGCGGCATCGAGCGTTCAAGGCGATGGCGAACACCGCTATGTTTGCCTTCAAACTCTTCGTGGATCACACGAACACCCTGAGCCTTCGCGCGTTGAGCGAAGATGCGAGCACCCACGTCGAGTTTCCATTCGTCCTGACGACCACAATCGATAAAACACAGCTTGAGACGAGCTAATGCTGCGCCCGCAGCTGGATTGAGCATGGCCTCGACCGGATCGAATGCTAACCAGCGTGCGAAGACAGCCTCATCCAATTCGCCGGTGGCGAGGCAAAAGGGCAGGTCAATCGCGTACGCTTGCGCGGCCCGCGGCGAGTATGCAGCAGCGTATGCTAACGTCATCATCGCTTCGAACAAATCGCCCGAACGTTTCTCGCGCGCCACAAAATCGTCGGCGAAAGCGGAAAATGATGGAAAACGGGTCAAGGCTCGCCGGGTTGTCTCGAACGCAGGCATCGCAGAATAGCGGAAGTAGCTGTCGGCGCTGTGGGCAGCAATTGCGCCAAAAACGCCCGGATGCTGCATGGCTAAATGCAACGCTCCAAACCCGCCGGAAGAATGCCCAAAGAGCCCCCGTGCTTGCGGATTCGTGTGAAAATCACGATCAACCGTAGTCACGACTTCTTCGGTAATATAGCGCGCATACGGACCATTATGCAGCGAATCAATATATTGCGAGCCACCCAAGCTCGTCCAGCCATCAACCACCACGATAAGTGCAGCTGGCATCTCGCCCGCAACAATCAGCTGATCTGCCCGTTGAATGAGATTGCGTTCCCACGGCCGAGCCGCAACCGTACTGACGACATCGTTACCGTAACCAGGCAAGTAATACAGCACCGGATAGGGTTGCGACCGATCGGCATCATAACCGGGTGGCAAATACACCGCCTGTTGTCGGCGCACCGGGTCTCCCAACGGATTGCCGACTAGGAGAGCGCTATCAACCGAAAGCCAGGTCAGTTGTCCAGCGAGATTGAGCATCGGACGTGCTAAACCGGTGTGCCCCGCACACGCAAGCGCCGCATAAATTCACCTAATGCAGCAACGACGACGGTATCCGCGGCGAGCGCCAAAGCAGCGTGTGATGTGGAATCGACTCCGCCAAAAATAATAAATGCCGCTGTCGCTACCGCAGCCGGTTGAACGACGCGAAACAGCGATGCAATCATCGGCGTGAGTGCGATCCCTGCGAGGACCTCGAGCGCTATCGTAGGAGAATGCGTCGCTGCCACGGCGGTGATACCGTGGTGATGCATCTGGAGTGCGTCGACTATGACGTACGAGAGTAAAATTGCGATCAGATTACCGAGCACGGCATTTGAAAATCCCGCTTCTTCTGAAGCTGGAGTTTGTGCAGCGGTCGCGATCGTCGCGGTGAGAGGAACGCACACCCACGGTTCACCGAGCAATACGCCAACTCCGAAGGCAATGGCAGTGACAAAGGTGATGGCAAGTGGTTCGTAGATTGCATTGGGCGCTGTAAACGGCCAAGCCCCGTGGGGCGGGTTTGTTGCAATAATCGAACGTTTTGAAGCCATAAACACGGTTGATCGGCAGAACAATCAAGGTCCCCTTCCCTATGGGGACGAAAGCTTGGCCCCCGCGGGGAAGTGGCGGAACTGGTCTACGCAATCGCCTCAAAAGCGATCGAGTGAGAGCTCTTGTGGGTTCGAATCCCACCTTCCCTATATGTGTGCACCGCTTACTTGGAACCACTTACCAGCAAAAGCGAATAAGCCCGTCGCATGATTTCTGGAGCGACGCTGGAAAGGGGTGCGTGTGATGAAGCATGACACTCCACATCAAACGTTTCAGCCCGGTGTCCTGCGTGGGCGTGTCACCGTGGCCGGAGATAAATCGATCTCCCACCGTGCCTTGATGATTGCTGCGCTCGCCCGGGGACGCTCGGAAATCCGCAACCTCAACCGTGGTGCAGATGTCGCGGCAACGCGGGATGCAATTGTCGCTCTGGGCGCATCGGTTCATGAAGTCGATGGCGTTGTGTACGTGAGTGGCGGCAAGCTGAGATCTCCAGAAGAAACAATCGACGCTCGAAACTCGGGTACGACGGTTCGTCTGCTGATGGGTCTAGTGGCCGGCAGTGGTTTACGGGCCCGCTTCGATGGAGATGCATCATTACGCCGCCGTCCCATGGAACGGATCGCTGCGCCGTTACGGGCGATGGGCGCGCAGGTGACCACCATCGAGGGCCGACTTCCCGCAGTCGTTGAAGGCGTGCTGCGTCCGAGTGGGGGTACGTTCAACCTTCCTCTGCCGTCTGCTCAAGTCAAATCATCGATTCTGCTAGCGCATGTGTCGGCGACCTCGGCCGTTCGTATCACGGGCGATCTCTACTCGCGCGATCACACCGAGCGAATGCTGCGACTCTTTGGCGCAAAAATCGAGTGGAATGGGCGTGAAGTAACCTATCATCCTTCTCCGCTCCAGGCTGCGACCCTGACCGTACCCAGCGATCTCTCGGCCGCGGCATTCTTTTTAGTAGGAGCAGCGATTACTCCAGGGAGCGATCTGGTGCTGGAACGGGTTGGCTACAACCCCTCACGTACCGGGGTTATTGATGCACTCAAGTCGATGGGGGCTGATCTGACGATCGAAAATCAGCAAGAAATCGACGGAGAACCTGTTGCCGATCTCCACATCCGTAGCTCGAAGCTGCACGGCGTCACGATTGAAGGCGACCAAGTCGTACGCGCGATCGATGAAGTGCCGGTCCTCGCTGTGGCCGCCGCCTGCGCTCAGGGAACGACCGTGATTCGTGGCGCCGGTGATCTCCGCGCAAAAGAATCGGATCGCCTCAAAACGATCGCTGAGCTCTTAACCAATTGTGGAATCGAAGTCGAAGAGCTTCCTGATGGACTTCGTATCGAAGGCGGGGGCGCTCGTTCACCGCAAGGAGTGATTGCGACCCACGATGACCATCGGATTGCCATGGCAGCCGCGACGCTCGCAGCCGTCGCTGGTCCGATTGAAATCGACAACGCCCGTGTGGTCGATATCAGTTTTCCCGGCTTCGCCGCACTCTGGAAAAGCGTTCAGACCTAAGAGGCCCACGAAAAAATAACGAGCAGTAGCGCCACTTTGCGCAAACTTATCGTTTGTGGCGCCTGGCTCCGTTTGTGCGCGCGTGCAAACTGACCGATACTTCCAACAACAGGTTGTTCCAAGCCAAGCGCGTTGGGGGAGTAGATTTGCGATGAATAAGCTGCAACGTAGTGCGATTGTTATGCTCACGGTTCTACTCACTGGCTGCGGCAGCGCCACGGTTGGACCGAGAACCAATGGCACCGGAAATATCATCGTAACGAACTTGGCTACCGGTGCACAAATCACAAGTTCAGCTCAAGCGCCTTATCAAGTGCAAAATACATTTAGCATTGGCGTTGCAGAAAGCGACTATAATGGCGGGACTTTCAACGCCACGATCATTTCTTATAATAACGCGTGTTTTTCGCTTGCGCAAATAACGAACTTAACCTCAACTGCGTTCAAATTAAGTGCAACCCCAACCACAACGAATAATCCCTGTGTCACTGGTACCACAGAGCAAGTGCTCATAGAAGATACCCGGGGACATTCGGCAATGCTCTACTTCGAGTTAATGGACACCGTGGTGTTATCGAGTTAAACACCCCGCCACAATCGAGGTGGCCTAAACTTTTCAGCTGCTTTCTCCGAAGTGCCCATAAGAACTATTTCTGATTGGCCACGACGTGGCGGAGCACAAAGCAGTATGATGCCTCCCTTGTCCTCGAAGAGCTATACCGAATTCGAACAAGAATCGCAGCGGATTCACGAAGTCGTGTGGGCCGCCATGGCGATCGCGCCGAAATCGCATGCCCTCTTTTTAGGCTTTGACAACTCACGCGCAGTGATTGAACGAGCGCTCCAAGACAAGGTCGATGTCACGGTTGTTGAATCGAATCCGCGCGCTATTCGCGAGGCGGATGCGCTTGGCGTCACCGTGATTCGAGCCAGTTCGTCGGGGATTCCCGTACGCTCGGAAGCCTTTGACGTCGCTATCGCGCACTACTATCTGCACGAGGCCGACCCATCGTTTCATCCCCAGGTGACATATGAAATGAGTCGCGTTGCTCGTCGTATTGCTATCGTAGAACCCGGACCACCGGCTGATTTACTCGGTAGCCGCATCGCAGGATTATACGCGCGAGCAAAACGCAACCACGGCCAATTTGAGCAATATCAGAACGTTGAATATTGGCGCCGGCTGCTCCAGGGCGTGCGTCCGGTCGTTGTGCCGCTCACCATCTCGTACAGCGCCCTCCCCCCACGCGCTTTCTTACGAGATACGATGAGCATGATGCTCGATCTCATGCGAATCGGCGGCATTTCTGAATCTGATCTTCAGGAAATGAAAGCACTCGCTCAAGCATCCGACGTACAAATGCTCCCCCAGCCGCGCTATGTGTTGCTGGCAGCAGCTTCACATGCGGAAATTCCCGATCGCCCGCGCCTCGTGGACCTGGAGAGCCAGGCAGCAAACCGTATGCGCGCCCCACGCGGCAAGAAGCTGCCCGACGCGCCGACGCCTCACCCTGTTAGCGAAGCGTTAGCTGCACCAACGCCAACCCGAACTCCACCCATTGCACGTCCAGTCACGCAAGCACCAATTGTGCCTCCAGCCATGGTTGAAGCGATTGCCCCCGCCGCCGCCGTCCCCCGGCTTACCCCGACGATCGCCTTTGATGTACCGCCTATCCACTCCAGCGACGCGCCGATTGAGGACCTATTCAAGCGTCCTCAAAAAGCCAGCAAAGCCCCAAAGCAAGCGGCGCAGTGGGACAAGAATGAACCAGCGGAAATGCCAGATTTTGGCTTGCCCGATACCCTCCTCAAACGTTGACGGCTGGTGTCCGGTAACGTATACTCGTTGCCGCAGGCTTCACAAAACTGGAAAGGTTGTTTCGTGCCACTCTATGAGTATCGCTGCACTGCATGCGGCGCCTTAACCGACGTTCGTCATGGTTTTGATGCAACACACACCGAGCCGTGCGAAAAATGTGGTGGACCATTGGTACGCCATTTCAACGCAAACGGAATCGTCTTTAAGGGAACCGGTTTCTATATCAACGATTCTCGCAGCTCGAACGGCGCCGAATCGGCACCGAGCTCTGAGGGCGCCAGCGCTGCGTAACGCTCGCTCTGTTCCACCGCGTCGTGCTCAACCAGCCCCTTAAAGGTCTGTAGTGAATGTACCAAGGCTGCGTTGAGCTTGCGGCGTTGCATAAATCCATCGAATGGTTTGTAGAACAAGCCGCCCCGTCGTGGGTAGGCAATTTTTACAATCACCTTCGCTAGCTTATTTTTGGCCTCAATCCGAAATTGAATCCGACGGCGGCACGAAAATGCACCTACTAAGGTCAGAAGATACGGTTTAATCAGCTCTTCGACTTCGAAGACTTCTTCTGCGCCTTCGGAGAGATCGCTCGCTAGCAAGACATCACTCGAGTGAGTGAGCTCTGAGGTGCGATCGTTGAGCTCAGCTCGTCTCACGAAAGACAGCCAAACCGGCCACGTTGAGATTGAGCAGATGCGTGAAAAGGCGATCTCGGGAGATACCGTCAGTTCTTCGGTCGCGACGAGCTGTGATCCCATATGCAAAGCTGGTTGCGACGCAATCACCCAGCATCCTCCGGCACGCCGTGTTCACCGACTGAGCGCGCAAACTGCTCAAGCGCCGCAATTCCGTAGGGCAATGCGGCCTCATCCAGGCGAAATTCCGGACTGTGAGCGGAATGGACCATTCCTTCGGCTTCGTTACGTACGCCTAAACGCATCATCAGACCAGGGCGGGCCTGAGCGAAATAAGCAAAATCTTCCCCGCCCATCGTCGGCTCGGAAAGAACCACCTCAACACCAGGCAAACTAGCCAAACGAGGCGTGAACCAACGCGCTAAGCCGGCATGATTCACCACAGGGGGATAACCGTAGCGAATTTCGACTCGTGCCCGCGTTCCGTAGGCGACTGCAACACCACTAACAATCCGCTGAACGCGTTCTTCTAGCCCACCACGAATCGTCGCATCGTGGGAGCGTAAGGTGCCAGTAAGATGCACGCTATCAGCAATCACATTATTCCTATAGCCACCTTCAATCGTACCGATAGTCAGCACCACGCTGCGCAGCGGGTCGGTCTCACGAGCAGCAATATTTTGCAGTGCTAGCACAGTCGCTGCTGCTGCAGGGATCGTATCGACTGCTAAATGAGGCGCGGCACCGTGGCCACCTTTTCCTTCTATCGTGACATACAGCTCATCGCATGCGGCGCTTACCGGGCCAGGAATCAGACCAATAGTGCCTGCGGGAAAGCGGGCATCAACATGCAGCATAGCAACGGCATCGACGTGCGGTTGCTCCAACGCTCCAGCTGCGATCATTGGCTCCGCCCCGCCCGGACCTTCCTCCGCAGGCTGAAACAGCAGAACCACACTGCCGTGCAGCGTGTCTCGCCGCGACATCAAGCGCCGGGCTGCTCCCAACAGCATCGCCACGTGAGCGTCGTGGCCGCAAGCGTGCATCTTCCCGGGGATCTCCGAAGCGAATGGCAAGCCGCTGCGTTCAACGACGGGGAGCGCATCCATATCCGCCCGTAACCCGGCGACCGAGCCAGGGAGCTTGCCTTCGATAACCCCGACCACACCTGTGCCAACCAATCGCTTTGCCGAAATACCCAGCCGGGCGAGCTCACGCTCGATCAGCTTCGCAGTACGCTCTTCTTCAAATCCGAGCTCAGGGTGCCGATGGATCTCGCGGCGGATTGAGACTACGTAGTCGTATTCATCAGATACAGATTGGGCATGCATTACCAATGGTTCCTCACGGAAGGACAGGGAGACAGCATAAAATCAAGCTCTGCGATCTATCTCTTCAAGAGAAGATCGCAGAGCTTGATCAAGGAGGATTACTCGGCCAGGAGAGGCCTTACTAGCGTAGCGCACTTGGCGTTCTTTGTCAGCTGCGAAGAGGCTAATCTGCCGAAAGCTTCACATTCACGCAACGAACGGGTTAGCTACGTGTATATCGCAAGAACGCGGGGATGTGTACTTCTTCTGTGACAGGCGCGACGCGTTCAAACTCTCCTGTGACGCCAGAGAGGGAGGGAATACGGTTGCCGACGGTACGCGAGGTCCCAAACCCGGCTGCGAGTACCGTAATTCTTACCGAGGCGCCCATAGCTGGATCAATCGATGCACCGAAGATAATGTGCGCTTCCGGATCAACCGCACGGCTGATCATTTCCGCAGCTTCGTTCACTTCATACATCGAGAGATCGCCACCACCGGTGATGTTGAAGATCACACCGCGTGCGCCTTCGATCGTGGTCTCGAGCAGTGGGGAAGCGATCGCCTTTTGCGCTGCGTCAGCAGCACGATGCTCGCCTGAACCTTCGCCAATACCCATCATTGCTGAACCAGCATCGGTCATGATGGTCTTGACATCGGCAAAATCGAGATTGATCAAACCGGGCTGCGTAATAAGATCAGAGATTCCCTGAATCGCTTGACGCAAAATGTCGTCGGCGTACGCGAAGGCCTCATGTAAAGGGGTGCGCTTCTCGATAATTTGTAAAATGCGTTCATTCGGAATCGTGATGAGTGTATCGACTTTTTCCGCGAGTTCTGCGATACCGCGCTCAGCAACGGTCATACGGCGGCGACCTTCAAAACCAAATGGCTTGGTCACAACCGCAACGGTCAGGGCGCCAGCGTCACGCGCGAGCTCAGCAATAACTGCTGCAGCGCCGGTTCCGGTCCCGCCACCCATACCGACAGTAATGAAGACCAGGTCAGCGCCATCGAGGATCATCGCCAAATCTTCACGCGATTCTTCAGCGGCTTCACGACCGACATTTGGATTAGCACCGGCGCCGAGGCCGCGCGTCAACGCTGCACCGATTTGCACGGTATTTTCAGTCTTTACATTGCGCAAAGCCTGAACATCGGTATTGACTGCGTAAAACTCGACCCCTAAGAGACTAGCTTCTATCATCCGATTGATTGCGTTACAACCGCCACCACCAGTACCGATGACTTTTATGGTCGCTGCATGCTCCGGGACGAAACGTCGTGCATCTGCCATCGAGTCGGGATCCTCCACCTGAAAAAAAGAAAAAGAGTTCAATTCCATAGCTCACTGATCCACGTCGTAAACTTCCGCAAGAAAGATTGTCGCCGTGGGCGAGTCGGTCGCGCTGTGCCGGATGGCCCGTAAACCAAAAGTCCGACTGCAGTTGCATACTGCGGTTGTTTCATCTCATCCGTTAGCCCTTCTATCATAGCGGGCAAACCGACGCGAGCTGATAGGCCAAAAAAATCACTAACTGCCCGTTCAATACCCAGGAGATTGGCCCCACCTCCGGTTAGCACGATTTCGTCGATCTGTAAATCACGATCCGCAAGCTTCGCCAGATCGTTGCGGACCATACGAAAGAGCTCGTGTAAACGCGGGACTATGATTGCACGCAACTGGCCATGGTTGATTTGGCCGTCACGCTGACCAGCTAACATCGACACGTTGATCATGCGCTCATCATCGCCTTCGTAATCAAAGACGCGCTTTAAGCGCTCGCTTTCAGCAAAACTGGTTCGTAAACCAACAGAGAGATCGCGGGTCAAGAAACTACTGCCAATTGGAATAACGCCCGTATGCAGGACGCGACTGCGACTGTATAAAGCGATATCGGTTGTACTCCCGCCGATATCGAGCAGCAGCACCCCAGCCTCCATCGTGTCGCGATCTAAGGTTGCAGCAGCGGAAGCAAGCGGCTCAAACACGATCCCAACTGGCTCAAGCCCAGCTCGGCTGACACACTTGAGTAAATTCGTAATCATCGGCGTTGCTCCGCTGATAATATGCGCGTCGACTTCCAGTCGCTTGGCCTCCATACCGAGCGGATCCAACACACCGGCAAAACCATCGACGGTAAACGAGCGCGGCAACGCGTGCAAGGTTCGCCGTTCATGCTCATCATCGGTCCGATGCGAAGCATCGAGTACGCGAACAACATCTTGCTCGCGAATCTCGTGTTGATCGTTCGAGATGGCCACAGATGCCTGGGTATTGCGTGTCTGCATATGGTCACCGCTCAGTCCTAAATACACTTGAGCAATCGACACCCCAGCCATACGTTCAGCCGCTTCGATCGCAAGCTCAATAGAACGAACGACAGCCTCTAAATTAGTAATTAAGCCACGCTGCAGCCCATCAGACGGCGCTTCGCCGATACCAATGATCTCAAAAATCCCATTGCGCGGCACCGCGACTACGGCACAAGTTTTGGTGGAGCCGATATCGAGCCCGGCGATTGCTTCGTCTTTCATATGCGGCCACGCACTTTTGGCGTCACGGTAAGAGTATCCTTATAGCGAACGACAGGGGTATTCGGAGCCCGCAGATCGATTTGGTCCGCTTCATGCCCCTGCTTCTTCACTGCTGCAAAAATCGGTCCGAGCAAAGCGCTCGTTTGTGGAATCAGCGAGTCGTCACCGAAGAGCACGCTCACCCCTGGATTCAGCACCATCACCAAGTTCCCATCGCGATCAAAGCGCGCCGTCTGGACGGAAAAATGCGCTGCGGAAACCACCGCAACATCGTTGCGTAAACACGAAAGCTCAGGGTCGGTGATCATGCTCCCTAACCGCGCCGTTTTACGCGTCGGCAACAGATAGCTAAGGCCAAGCTGACACCCGTCTTCAAGGACACGTTGCTGAGCATCAATCGTCACTTTGCCACGCGCCCAAACCAAACAACTTTCGGGTCGGCGCTCGGTCACAAGCAAACGCACCCGATTCGGCCAGCTTCGTTCTAACGCTAGCGAAAGTACCCACGGAATCGTCTCGACGCGGGTCGCAATCTGCCAAGGATTGAGCAGCCAAATATTATCCGTACGTTGGATCCCAGCAACGTGGCGCACCAGCTGTGGATCGACGCGTACGACTCCCACGACGTCCACTTGTCGTGGGCGAAACCCCGGCCACGATACCGCAAACACCACGCCCCAAATGAGAAGCACTGCTCCAACCACAACGAAAAAAAGATTCCGCTTGAGCCGCGCTTGGAAGCTATTTTTACGCGGGCGGCGCCGGCGTTTTTTTTTCATCCGCGCACAGTTTCCCCGAGCTGCGGAAAAACAAACCGTTCAAACGCTTCGCAGACGCCATCGTGAACAACATCAGCAACGACGGCATCAGCGCTGGCGCGAGCTGCGGGCGGTGCGGAACCCATCGCAACACCGAACGCGGCACCTTGCAATAACGGAATATCATTCCACGAATCGCCAACCCCCATGGTTGCCCCCAGCGCAATGCCGAGGTGTCGCGCCACAAACTGTAGTGCTTCGCCTTTATCAATACCGGGAGCTAAAACTTCCACAAATTCAGGATTAGAACGAGTTACATAAGCGCGTGGACCAAGCAGGCTCGTGAGCTCGTCACTGACCTGTGCGGCGTTCTTCGCATCGACCACCAGCACGACTTTCGTTGAGTCTTCGTGCGCAAAGCGAAGTTCAAGCGAAGGCACAAGTTCAGGATGAATGCCCGAAACATAGGCGTAGAGCGCCGAAAACTCGGAAATCTTTTCGACGAAAAATGTATCATCGGCGTAGAGCTGGACGTGCAGGCCCCGTGCTTTGGCATACGCGACAACTTCGAGGGCGATGGCCCCCGCGAGCGGTGTATGTCGTAGAATTGCTCCAGTTGCGGTATCGAAAATTCCCGCGCCCTGGTAGCAGATGATCGGCCCTTCCAACTGCAAGAGCTGAGCAAACGGTAGCGCGGCGCGATACATGCGCCCGGTGACGATCGTGGTCGCGACGCCGCTACGACGTGCGCGAGCAAGCGTGGCAAGCACGCCTGGGCTGACTTGCAAATCAGGACTCACCACGGTCCCGTCGAGATCAAGCGCCACCAAATCGATGCGCGGCGGCAATGGCCTCACGCTGGACTCTCGGGCTGTGCTCTTAAGCGGGCGCTACGCGCATGAGCGGGCAAGCCTTCGAATTCGGCCATAGCAGCCAGCAGCGGCAGATCATGCGCCATGCGTTGCGCGCTGTTGGCCATCAGGCTCATCGTACGCTGAAAGTCTGCGGTGTGCAAACCGGACGAGAAACGAGCAGCCCCCGAGGTCGGCAACGTGTGGTTGCTGCCGGCCAAATAGTCCCCCGCGGCGACTGGCGTTTCCGCGCCCAGAAAGAGCGCGCCCGCCCGCCGAATGCGCGGTACCAAGTGCCAGGGATCACGCGTTTGGATCGAGAGGTGCTCGGGCGCGAATCTCTCGATCACCTCAATTATTTCGTCTTCGTCGGCAGCTTCGATCAAATAGGTATTTTCCGCTAAAACGGCGTCGATGATCGCTTGACGTCCAGTCGCTTGCGCGAAGTCTCCACTCAACAAATCTGCGACTTTCTCGAGCAAGCCCCGATCGTCACTCACCACCGCAACCCGGGCGAGCGGATCATGCTCGGCCTGAGCTAGCACTTCGCTTGCGACGAGATCTGGCCGCGCCTCGCCGTCCGCCACAACCAAGACTTCCGAGGGTCCAGCGAGGCCATCGATGCCGCAGACCCCAAACACCTGACGTTTTGCTTCTGTCACCCAGACATTCCCAGGACCAACAATTTTATCAACCGGGGCAATGCTCGCGGTGCCATACGCAAGCGCAGCAATCGCCTGGGCGCCACCCACTGCGTATACTTCGTCCGCTTCGCACAACACACAGGCATAAAGAACCGCTGGATCGATGCTCCCATCGCGTCGGGGAGGCGTGGCAACCACCACGCGTTCGACACCAGCAATTTTCGCGGGAACCACCGCCATCAACACCGACGAGGGTAACACCGCGGTACCACCCGGAACATAAGCGCCCACCGCCGCTAGGGGGCGTACCAACATGCCGCTTATGGTTCCGTCGGCATCTTGGCTTTGGCTATCAGGATGCAATTGACGAGCATGAAATTGTGCCACGCGCTTGCGTGCGAGCTCCAAACCCTTGGCTACGAGTGGCGGCAACGTTGCTCGAACCTGCGCGAGGCTCGGTAAAGGCACGCGTAGTTGTTCGAGCTGGAAATTCGGTGCATCAAATTGACGCGTAAACTCAACCAGGGTCGCATCCCCCCCTAGCCGCACTTTGGCCAGAATCTCAGCGACGCGGGCTTGGACCTCCGGCGCAACATTCCAGCCACCGCGATAGAGGTCGATGAGTGCTCGCTGATCACGAGCGGAAACGATCTTCACGAAAAAACCTCAGGGGGACGGAGTAAAGCCTGCAAGAGCTTGGTCATGGCGGCATATTTCGAGCGAAAGCGGACCGGGTTTACCACAAAACGAGCCGTCGAGGCCTCTATTTCATGCACGATCACCAAATCGTGTTCCCGCAACGTCGCTCCCGTTGCGACTAAGTCGACGATGACATCTGCCAAGCCTACTAATGGCGCGAGCTCCACCGAACCGTGCAATGGGACGATTTGCACCGGCAAATCGCGTTCGGCAAAATAGGTTTCGGCCGTGCGCACGAACTTCGTCGCCGCCCGACAGAACGTTGGCAGTGGAGCACCTTCATGATAGCGGTCAACCCGCCGAGCTGCTACGACCAATCGGCACGCGCCAAATCCAAGATCGGCCAGCTCACAGACATCGCGCTCGGTTTCCCACAGCACGTCCTTACCGACAATCCCGCAATCAGCCGCACCAAATTCGACGTATGTGGGCACATCGGTCGGGCGTAAAAAGAGCAACTCGGTTTTGCCATCTTGGGCTAAGACATTGAGGCGTCTTCCCGGCTCAGGCGGCACGACAATCCCAGCTTCGGCTAAACGAGCCGTTGCTTCGGGATAGAGCGCACCTTTAGGAAGTGCAACAACCAGACGCTCAGGGTCGGTCAAACTCGTGCTCATCGTACACCTTGCCGTTCTAGAGCCAGGAGGATGCGTTCAATCCCGACGCTCCACCCCACGGCTGGCGCCTCGAGTCCAAAGCGTGGCAAAAGATCATCGTAACGACCACCCCCACAGAGGGGGAAGCCCAATTCACCAACATAGCCCTCAAAGACCATCCCAGTATAATAACCTAAGCCACGCAGGAGGGTCGGATCAACGGTTATGCGGTGCTCCAATCCTCGTTTTTGGGCCTCATCGAGTAAAAATTGCAGACGCTTGATCCCATCCTGCGCGGATTCGCTTTGGCACCAGGGTTGCAAACGCCCGAGCAGCTCCCCCTGACCACGCGCAAGCGCAAGCGCAAACAGCTCGCGAGCAGCCACCGGGTAGCGAGGTTCAAGTAAAGCTTGTAACTCAACCAAGTTACGTGTTGAAAGCAACCGTTTCACTTCTAAGCTGAGCCCGGCTGGAACGCCTACGCTTGCAAGCACCCCATCAAGCACCGCCACATGGTTAATATCAATCTGCATTGTCGACAATCCGACTGCATCTAAAGCCGTAATCGCGGTAAACAACGCTTCTGCGTCCGCATCCGCGGAGGCAACACCCAGATACTCAAGCCCCGCCTGGGTGAATTCGCGCATGCGTCCTTCTTGCGGTTCTTCGAAGCGGAAAGCCCGAGCCACATACGACAAGCGTAAGGGAAGGTCGTCGCGCAGCCGGGTTGAGACTAAACGGGCAATCGAGGTGGTCATCTCCGGCCGCAAGGCAAGTTGGGTGCCACGACGGTCATCAAACCGATAGGTCTGCGCGGCCACATGTTCGCCCAAGCCCGTCAAGAGCGTTTCATAGCGTTCGGTCGCGGGTGTTTCGACTTCATCGTAGCCCGAGGCCGCAAAGACCGCCCGGATGCTCGCTTCGACGGCGCGTTTGCGTGTGAGTTCAGCAGGAAGCCAGTCGCGGACACCGGCAGGGAGTTTCATGCGCTCGGGACTCCTTCACGTATATTGGCTGCCCCGAAAATACGGATTAACTCATCCTTGACTTCGGGGCTCGGAGCCACGCCGTTCGCGATTCGACGCTGGGAACCATCGGCGTGCATGACGATCGGAACGGTGCCAGGGTGGCGCCGGAGCAAAACCGCCAAAGCGTCAACCTGCTCGCGACGCTGTAAGGTAAGATGCCAGCCAGCCACACCCACCTGCATCGGCGCTTGGGCGAACGGCGTTATTTCATTGACCTGGATCGTCCGCTCTAGCGGCGCGCCTTCGCCAGAACCGCGTGCTTCGCGAACTTTCAATCGCCCGCGCACAATAACAACCGCATCGTCACGAAACACGGCCTGGACCAAGGGGTAAGTTTTGGGAAATACCACGAGCTCGATAGGAGCCGTCGTATCTTCCAGCTTGGCGAACAGCATTTGCTGACCAGCTTTGGTCATCGTCCTGCGAATATCGGTCAAGATTCCGCCAACCACACAAGCGGCGCCGTCCTCGCACTCAAACAACTCACGAATCGGCGTCGTCCCGGCGCGCCGCAACGCCGGAGCAATTTCGGCGAGCGGATGACCAGAGACATAAATCCCCAGCGTCTCCTTCTCCCAGGTGAGCAGCTGCGCATTCGAAGGTGACGGCAACAGCTTCAGGCTAGGCCGCAGCGCCGGCGCGGAAAGCTCAAAGAGCGAAATTTGCCCCAACTCGCGTTCACGCGCTTGTTGACTCGCAATCTCAAGCGCTAGATCGAGTCCGTCGAGTAGCTGCGCCCGATTTGCACCCAGTTGATCGAAAGCACCACATTTGACCAAGGCTTCCAGCACGCGCCGGTTGACTAATTTACCCTCAATGCGCCTTGCTAGATCGAAAAGATCTTGATACGGTCCGCCCTTGGTACGCGCATCGAGAATCAACTGAACCGCCGCTTCGCCGACGCCCTTCACCGCTGCTAAACCAAAGCGAATATCTCGCCCAACGACAGCAAAGTCAACCAACGACTCATTAATATCCGGCGGCAGAATAGCAATGTTACGCGCCGTGGCTTCCTCTATATATTCCACGAGTTTCTCGGTTTTATCGCGTACCGATGCCATCAGTGCAGCAAAGTACTGCACCGGATATTGAGCTTTGAGATAAGCTGTCTGATACGAGATCCACCCATAAGCAGCGGCGTGGCTTTTATTGAACCCGTAACCAGCAAAGGGCTCGATAAAACCAAAAATCGCGTCTGCTAATTTCGCATCGATTCCATTTGTTTCTGCAGCACCATCGATGAATTTCTGCCGGTAAACCGGGATTTTTTCTTTCTGCTTCTTGCCCATGACCTTGCGCAATTCATCTGCCTGCCCCATGCTGAAGCCGGCGATGTCACGCGCGATTTTCATCACTTGTTCCTGGTAAAGTGCAATCCCATACGTCTCAGCCAAAATAGGTTCCAGCAGAGGATGGAGGTAGCTCGCTTTAGTGCGTCCGTGCTTATTGCTAATAAATTGCGGAATCCACTCCATTGGTCCAGGACGGTACATCGCAACCGCAGCAATAATATCATCTAAGCAGCTCGGTTTCATCTCCATGATGACTCGGCGCATGCCATCTGATTCTAACTGAAAGACGCCACTCGTTTCGCCTCGACCAAGCATTTCGAAGGTTGCTTGATCATCCTCAGGGATACGCGCTAGATCAAAATCAGCTTTTTCGGTCCGGCGAATCTCGTCGACGGCATTTTTCATAACCGTCAAGTTGCGAAGCCCCAAAAAGTCCATTTTCAAAAGCCCAATACGCTCTACCCACCCCATTGAATACTGGGTATTGATATCACCTTCGGGCAATTTAATCAGGGGTGCATAATCAACCAGCGGGCCTTTAGAGATGACGACGCCTGCAGCATGAGTCGAGGCATGTCTGGCTAGCCCTTCAATGGCATTCGCGGTATCCAGCAGATTCCGAATTTGCGGAGCATGATCATAGGCATCTCTTAGCTCAGGAATTTGGGCAAGCGCTTGCTCGATAGACAAGCCGTTGGGGCCAGAAGGGATTAATTTGGCCACCCGATCAACATCGGACAAAGGCACAGCCAAAGCGCGCCCTGCATCGCGAATCGCTGCACGAGCAGCCATGGTTCCGAAAGTGACGATTTGCGCAACCCGATCAGTGCCATATTTTTGCGTAACGTATTCGATAACACGATCGCGCTTTTCGACGCAGAAATCGGTATCGATATCTGGCATAGAAACGCGATCAGGATTCAAGAAGCGTTCGAAAATAAGCTTATATTTGATCGGGTCGAGGTCGGTAATATACAGGCAATACGAAACGAGTGACCCAACTGCCGACCCGCGCCCCGGTCCCACCGGAATATCATTATCGCGGGCATACTTGATAAAATCCCAGACGATCAAAAAATATGATGCAAAACCCATCTTGGTGATGACATCGATCTCGTATTCGAGCCGCTCGCGCAACGCCGCATCGGTCTTGGCCCGGTCTTCGCCATACCGTTCGACCAGCCCACGCTCGCAAACCATACGCATATAGCGTTCTGCACTTAATTCCGTGGCTGCTGCAGCACTTTGATCCTGCGCGGCTGCCTCAGCAAGCGTTCCGCCTTCAGCAAGGGTCGCTTGCCCGGCATCAAAATGATATTTACGAAACTCCGCAACTTCTTGGGCGGAAAGACTCGGAACAGGATACTCAGGCAAATAAAAAGTTTTTTCTGGAATACGGATATCAATTCGCTTGGCTATTTCAACCGTATTGTCACACGCATCAGGAACATCTGCGAACAGCTCGCGCATCTCAGCGTTAGATTTGACATAGAATTGATCGGACGAGAATTTGAGTCGATTGGTATCGCTGACGTTGCGGCTCGTACCAATGCAAAGCAAAACGTCATGCGCCGGAGCATCTGCTTGCAGAAGATAATGCGAATCATTCGTGGCGACGAGAGGAAGGTTCATTTCTCGCGCTAGGCGGATCAAACCAGCATTCACAATATCCTGTTCAACAATGCCGTGCCGCATAATCTCGATATAAAATCGATCACCAAAAATCTGATAAAATGTTTTTGCGGCCGCTTTAGCACCTTCGTAATCGTTGCGTAATAAGGGCTGGGCCACTACGCTGGACATGCAACCCGAAAGCACGATTAACCCTTCGTGATGCTTAGCCAACAAATCCATATCGATTCGCGGCTTATAATAATATCCTTCGAGAAACCCTTTCGAAATGAGCGCAACTAAGTTGCGGTAGCCGATCAAGTCAGCAGCGAGTAGGGTAACGTGCGCTTCGTCACGCACCGTGCGATCAAAACGGCCGCGTGGAGCGATATACGCTTCGCAGCCCACAATAGGTGTTAACTTAAAATCACGAGCAGTGTAGTAGAATTCCATCGCGCCAAACATGACGCCATGATCAGTTAGCGCAACCCCGGGTGCACCATCTTCCGCCGTACTTCGGCAGAGATCTTTAACTCGGCATGCCCCGTCTAAAAGAGAATATTCGCTGTGAACGTGTAGGTGAACAAAACTAGAAGCCACCGATCGAGCATTCGTTGCGACAATCGAGCATCCCGCGCGCTGCAGCGATCAGAACGCCGCAGTTGGATCGCTCTCCTGAGGCGTGTCAAACGTCCCCGAGAAATAATAGCGCCCCGCCACCGACTGACATGCGCGTTGCGCCGGAGCATAGCTCTGCCGCAACGCCGAAGCAGCCACTTGCTCATCCAACCAACCAAGCCCTGATGAAGCCTCAACAGAGGAATGCAAGACATGACCAGTGGGTGAAATCTGCATCTTCATGAGCGTCACGAACGGACCACCTCGAGTCGGGGCGTCAGAGGGCACCTGGAAATTATTGGGGGCACCTTGTGCAATTCGTACCGGCATATTGCAAGCATCGCGCTTGCGCGCTGCCGGCTTGACGATGGGCTGCATCGAGACCGCTGGAGCAGCGGCCAGCGGTTGTAGCGATAACAGCGGACTGCGCTGCAGCACAGGATGAAGGCGTAGTACGCAGTCATGAAAGCCTTGAGGATCGTTCAGAGCCGTTACCCCTACCTGCAAAAACGTTTCGTCCTGGGGAAAAGCCAGCACGATCGGCAGTGAGCGGTATATCGAAGCCACTCCCGTAGGCAGCCAGCGTAACCGTTGTCCAGTGCCGCTATAGGCGCCACCTAAGACATACGCACGTAGCTGAATATCAGTAGGGAAGGTATCATGTGCAAGCAAGGTGACAGCAAAGCGACTACCGGTCCATAAAGGTCGAGTGTCTGCCAAGGTTTGATCTTCTTCGACGCCCTCCACCCGCACCGGGCAGTGTTCGGCTGCTTGCGCGGACTGACCCGAAAGGCATACACCAGCGACCAGAACCAGCAAGGCCATAAGCACTTTCATCCGCAGACACTAACCCTTTCGTCGAATTACCAGTGACTTTCGTATACACTTTCCTCTAATCCCACACAAATTTGCGGGGAGTCGGGCTGGAAGTCAGGAAGAAAGAATATGAGGAAGATGTTTTCATAGAAGCTGCCCGGAGGAGAAGTAAAATTCCAACCATAGACACGGTCACTGCCACGACGAGCCCCAGCGCCAAAGTTCACGCCAATCTCTCGGCAGCACGCCTTTACGAAGAGGCGATCCGTCGTCACGAAGGCGTTATTGGCGCAGATGGCCAGTTCATTGCCCAGACCGGCATTCATACGGGCCGCTCTCCCCGCGATAAGGCGTTCGTGAGAGAAGCCGGCAGTGAACAGCATATCGATTGGAGCGATTCGAACCAAGCGATCAGCCCGGAGGCATTCGATGCGCTCTATGAACGCGTCATGGCCTACTTAGCAACTCGTGAAACATTTTCTCTAGATTGTTACGTCGGTGCAGATGAACGGTACCGGCTGCCTATCCGCGTCATAACGCAATTCGCCTGGCACAACCTCTTCGCGCACAACCTTTTCATCACGCCCGCCGAGCCAGCTGCACAATTTACGCCGGGCTTTACCGTCATAGACGCAGCGATGTTCCAGGCGGATCCCCAACGAGATGGGACGAGAAGCTCTACCTTTATCCACGTCAACTTCGAACGCAAGATCATCTTAATCGGCGGTACTCAATACGCTGGTGAGATTAAAAAATCAATATTCACGGTCATGAATTACCTCATGCCTCTTCAAGGCGTGTTGCCGATGCATTGCTCAGCCAACGTTGGCCCCAATGGTGACGTTGCGATCTTCTTTGGCCTGTCGGGCACTGGCAAAACAACCCTCTCGGCAGATGCAAGCCGCCCACTCATCGGTGACGATGAACACGGTTGGTCGAATGATGGCGTCTTCAACTTTGAAGGAGGCTGCTACGCAAAGGCAATCCATCTCTCACAAAAAGCCGAGCCCGAGATCTGGGCGGCGTCGCATCGATTCGGGACGGTTTTAGAAAACGTTGTCGTCGACCCTAAAACTGGCAAACTCGACCTCGATTCATCCGCACTCACCGAAAATACACGCTCGGCCTACCCAATCGAATACATCCCCAACATCGTCCCCGGCTCTAAAGCTGGCTTGCCAAAAACGATCATTATGCTCACAGCCGATGCTTTCGGGGTGCTTCCACCGATCGCACGCTTGACTCCTGAGCAGGCTATGTATCACTTTCTGAGTGGTTATACGGCGAAGGTTGCAGGCACCGAACTCGGCGTCACCGAGCCTGTCGCGACCTTTTCTACCTGCTTTGGGGCACCATTCATGGTTCATCACCCGACGGTGTATGCCAAGCTGCTCGGTGAGCGCATTGAGAAGCACCAGGTCGCTTGCTGGCTGGTGAACACGGGCTGGAGCGGCGGAGCGTACGGTGTTGGTAAGCGGATGTCGATTGCGCATACCCGTGCCATGGTCAATGCGGCTCTAGACGGGCAACTCGCTAATGTAGAATTCGTGCAAGAAGCCTTCTTCGGGCTGGCGGTGCCCAAGCAGGTGCCTGGCGTGCCGAGCGAAGTGCTGGATGCGCGTTCCCGATGGAACGATCCAGCAGCATACGACGTTGCTGCAAAGAGACTAGCGACGCTCTTCGCCGATAATTTCCAGCGATTTGCCGACCAAGTAGGCCCTGCAGTTACTGCTATTGCTATTCGCCCATAGGAGCTCCATATGCGAGCATCACGATTCCATAGCTTCCTTCGCACTACAGCCCAAATCGCTCTCGCGGCAACCATAAGCGTTGCCCCATTCGCGGTCTTAGCGCAAAATGATCCGAATGCTGCACCTCCGATGAGCAATAGCAGCTCGGTCACCACATCCGGGATGCCCATGCACCACACTGGGCATGAATCCTGGCTCAAAGGGCTAGGGCTTGTCTAACGACAACTACATTTATCGCTAACGACAACTAGAATTACGCATCGCGTTGGCGCCCGCCGCCCGGTGCCGAAGGCGAGGGCGGCGGACGCTAGCTTGCTTTCTTGGCGGTGACGGCAGTCTTGGCACGATAACT
>CAIKPM010000068.1 GCA_903829325.1 uncultured bacterium | reverse complement strand
GAAGCGGCGTCGAGTGGCTTTTGCCGGGACCTCAGGGTCTGGAGTGGGAGAAATCGGTGAGTCGGATTGCACAATGAAAACGTTTCTCGCCCTCCGAGAGATATCCGTGTGTTGGCCTCACCTTATGTTGACACGGAGGGACCGAATATAGCACCAGTATGAGCGGATATGGAGTACGATTTATTATGATGGGCCCCGATCTAAATATCTGGGTTACCATGACTAACGGCTATCTGGGAAAATTCGTGCTCTAGCAGCTCGCCACCCTTCCCCGTCCGCCCAGGCTTCAAAAACATAGCGACGAAGAGCCCGGCATGCACGAGCCACGCCGTTTCCCGCCGCACCCCGAACTCTCGGCACGAGCCCACGCTCAACCCGATATTTACGCCAAAGCAGCTGCTGACCCCGAAGCGTTCTGGGCCGAATGGGCGCAACAATTATACTGGGAAAAGCCGTTTACCCAAGTCGTCGACTGGCAAGAACCGTTCGCGCGCTGGTTTGCCGATGGCCAGCTCAACGCCAGCGTGAATGCACTGGATCGACACATCGCAGCGGGCAAAGGCCAACGCATCGCCTATTATTTCGAAGGAGAACGCGGCGATCGCCGAAGCGTTACCTACGCCGAATTGCTCCAAGAAGTATGCCGCCTCGCCAACGGAATGCGCAAGCTCGGCATTACCGCCGGTGATCGAGTCGCGATTTATCTCCCGATGATTATCGAACTCCCCGTCGCGGTTTTGGCCTGTGCGCGCATCGGCGCGATCCATTCGGTCATTTTCGGCGGCTTCTCAGCCGACGCCATCGCGGATCGCATCAACGACAGCGGCTGCGTCGCGCTCATTACCGCGGATGGCGGCTACCGCCGTGGCAACGTACTCGCGCTCAAAGCCATCTGCGACGAAGCCTTGCGCAATACGCCAAGCATCAAGCATTGTATCGTTGCTCAACGCACCCATGAGCCGGTACATATGCAAGCCGGACGCGACATCGCCTGGTCTGCGCTTATCGCCGATCAACCCGATACGTGTACGCCCGCCGTCATGGACGCCGAAAGCCTCCTGTTCTTGCTCTATACCAGCGGCACTACCGCCAAGCCCAAGGGCATCATCCATAGTACCGCCGGCTATCTGACCGGCGTGAGCGCAACCCACAAACTGATTTTCGATTACCACGAAGACGATATTTATTGGTGCACAGCCGATGTTGGTTGGATCACCGGTCATTCGTACGTGATATACGGCCCGCTATGCAACGGTGCAACCAGCGTGTTCTACGAAGGCAGTCCGGATTTTCCCGAACGCGATCGCTGGTGGGAAATTATTGCCCGCTACAAAGTTTCGATTCTCTACACCGCACCCACCGCAATCCGCACATTTATGAAATGGGGCGACGAGCACCCCGCGCGACACGATCTCGCCTCGCTGCGCATCCTGGGCTCGGTCGGAGAACCGATTAATCCTGAAGCATGGATGTGGTATCGCGAAAAAATTGGCAACGGCCGCTGCGCTATCGTCGATACCTGGTGGCAAACCGAAACCGGCGCAATCATGATTAGCCCTCTGCCAGGCATCACCCACACGCCGCCCGGTAGCGCAACCTTACCGTTTCCCGGCCTCGATATCGATGTCGTCGACGAACACGGTACGTCGGTCAGCGAAGGCGTAGGCTATCTGGTGATTCGCAAACCGTGGCCGTCGATGTTGCGCGGTATTTGGGGCGATCCCGAACGCTATCAAGCAACGTATTGGGCCAGGTTCCCGCACTGCTACCTCGCCGGCGACGGAGCACGCCGTGATGCAGAGGGCCATTTTTGGTTGTTAGGTCGCATCGATGACGTGATGAATGTCAGTGGCCATCGTATTGCCACCACCGAAGTCGAAAGCGCGTTAATTGAAGATCAGCGCGTTGCTGAAGCCGCCGTTACCGGCAAAACCGACGCCGTCACCGGACAAGCAATTTGCGCTTTCGTTTCTCTGCGCGGAGGAGCCAACGGTTCGAGCGAACTCGCCGCCGAGCTGCGCGCCCACGTCGCTCATAGTCTGGGCAAATTCATGGCTCCGAAATATATCATGTTCACCCCGGAATTACCAAAGACACGCAGCGGAAAAATCATGCGCCGCCTCTTACGCGATATCGTCGAAGGTCGCACTCTGGGTGATACCACTACCCTCGCCGACGCCAACGTCATTACCGAACTCGCCCAGCGAGCCCAACAAGAGCGAGCCAGCGAAGCTGGGTAATAGGCTTGGACCTTCAATCCCCCCCGGCGATAGGCGCGGTTTTTGCGCGGCAGTCTGCCCTATGTGTCAATATGACGTGAGACCAGTCTGAACCAGTAATCTTGCTAGGGCATATAGGATAGTCACGTATGTCAAACGAGCAACCACACCGTCGTAGCTTTAAGGCCGCTGAGAAGGCTGCAATCGTCTCTGAGT
>CAIKPM010000067.1 GCA_903829325.1 uncultured bacterium | reverse complement strand
TGGCTTTGTGAGATAGGATGAATCCAGATTCATTATTCTTAAAATAAATTCTTTTGGATTTCAAAATTTTTCTAATACTAGGGGTAAGACGTGGGCAATTCATCATTGATTCCATCGCAGTATTCTTTTCCAAACTATCCAAGTACCTCGTATGATCCACTGAGCTCGTATGTTAATTCTGCGGAGCAGAACCTGCTTACAGCAGGTTCTCAGAATGATCTGGCTACGATTAATGAACAGCTACAGATGCAGCGACTGCAAACGGCCAATTCAATTCGGACTGCTATTGAGCAGGCGATGCATACAATGGCTCAGCAGGCTATCAGCTTCTCTAATCAGATTGTTAGCGATGAAGTTTCGCAGACAAAAAAGAGTTTGCAGAATTCTGAAAAAGCCGTTTAGTCAAGGTTGCGGTCTTTTCTCAAGACTATTTCAGGCTCCGGCCTGGCATGGTCTTTTTTTTTGCTCCGGCGAATTGCTCAAGCCTTGTCGATATCGTGTTTTGTGACATTACATGCAGTAGAGTTACTATCTAATCTGTGTTGAGTAATTATCGCGGTCATGTAGTCGGAGATTCCTTTTATGAGTAACACTTTCGGCGTTATGCCTGGTGCGAATCTTGGTCTAATGCCAGGGCCTCAGGGCGTGCAGGCGTTAAGCAGCACCCCTATCGCTGGGACAATGCTTCCTAGTGCTGCTGCTCCTATGACTGCGAATTTCTCCCCGACTGCTCCCGTCTTGACGAATCTCCCAACAAACTTCCCCCAGAATGCGCAGTTCGTCCCCGCTTCGCTCCCCCCGTCTCAACTAGCGAGTGTTGCACCAGCCCAAGCGATGCCGATGTCCGCTGCGCCCATGCCGCTTTCTGCGCCCCAGTCGATGTCGCCAGTCCCCGCCGTGCCGCCTGATCCTGGTCAGCAGATCGCTCAAGAACAACAGACTGCGATGCAGCAACTGAATATTCAATCCGCAGTTGGGCAGCTGGCTCAGACCGAGACGGCCATTTGGGCCCAGGCGGTTCAAACGCGCGAAACTATCGAGCAGACGCGTGAAGGAGCGACGATGACGATGGCTCAGGAGGCTATCTCGACGTCTCAGCAAGAGATCGACGATCAAATTAAACAAGCCAAGAAGAGCCTCAGTAACTCGTCAGACGCGGTTTAGCGTAGGCGCTCGCGCAGGGCATGCGCGGTTGTGACTTGCTGGGCGTGCTCGTAGCTGAGGGTGATGTTTGCCCGCAGAGGGATACGCGGGCGATCGTGGTCGTTGAGATCCGAGCCGCCGGTGAGATGCACGAGGACGCGGCTGCCGGCTGGCAAGAAGCTGGGCGGGAATTGGCTCAGGCTCGCGAGCGTAACCGCCGCGGCCCCATCGAGGGCGACGCCTTCACGTTCGCGGAATTCGTGCCATGCGCTCAAGGCTGCGGCGTTGCTCACGCTCGCCATCTGCCCCTGACTCGCGCGTAGCGCATCGAAAATTCCGCCGGGTAGCGCATACGGTGGTGCCATATTGCTGAGGACCGGCGCCATGATCTGCGCAATCTGGCGCTTGGCGATCGCCGGGTCGTCGGCGAGCAGAACGGGGCTCTGGCGGCTGTAGCTACGGGTCACCGGGCTGAATGGCGCGTTTTGGCTCAGGCCAAGCCGCGGCAGTGCAAGCTCCGGTCGCTTTTGCTGGGCGCGCCCGGCAGCTTCCCACACGGCGATCGCCCCTGCGCCACTGCCGATCGCCTGCAGGTAGGCATCAGGACCTTGCGCGCTTCGCTCTAGCGCTACGCCCAGTGCGATGCCCATGCCATCGCGGCGCGCGACATTCCGTACGCCGCCTTCCAGGAGGAAGTAGTCGTCATCGGCGATTGCACGCGAGAGTGCAATCGCGTCGTCGTATGTTGCTGGATCGTCGATCGCGATGACGGTCACGCTTGCGCCTTGGGGCTGGGGGAGGCGGATGCGCCCCAGAGCGCTTGCCGCCACGATGATGATGCAGCGGCGATGCAGACGGGTACACGCGCTCGCAAAGGCTGCAGCGGTATTGCCCGCTGAGGCGAGCACGAGGCAGCTCTGCGGTCGGAGTGCGAGCCGAGCTAAGACTGCGGCCGCTTCAAGATCCTTGAACGAAGCGGAGGGCATGTGCGCTCCGCGCTCCGGCCACCATCCGCTGAAAACGACCGAGAGCTTGAGCTGCGGGGTGCGAGCAGTGAGCCAGGGCAGGTCGATCACGACTGGCAAGCCCGACTGCAGCGGGCGGGCGATGCCGGGCAAGCGTCGATGGTAGCGCCCGATCCCGTGCGCGCTTTCATCCAGCGGCGCGTGCGGATCGCTGTAGAGCGTCTGCAGTAAGCTTACGCAGCCGTAAGGGCAGCTCAGGCGACTGCCGTCGTCGGGGAAGCGGCTACGACAGGCGGGGCAGGTGAGCAGGTACGACAAGGTGGGCTCCTTTGCAGGGAGTTCGCGATAGCAAACGACAATCGCGCTCTGCGTGTCACAACAATCGTATCGCGTTGTCGTTCTTTCCTTTGAAGGCCCGGATGCTTATTCGTTTGTCGGGGGCCTTGGTGTCCGTGTCGCGGAGCTCACCCAAGCTTTGAGTGAGGCTGGCCTCGATACGCATCTCGTTTTCGTCGGTTCGCCGGATGCACCGGCGGTCGAACGCGTTGGCCCCCGCCTCGAGTTGCGACGTTGGGGACAGTGGATCTCCGCGCATCATCGCGACGGTGTGTACGACGGTGAGCCGGGCAAAGTGCTTGATTACGCGCGGAGCGTGCCGCCCTTCTTGGTGGAAGATGTTATCGAGCCAGCATCGCGGCGCGGTGAACACGTCTTGGTTTTAGCCGAAGATTGGCAAACGGCAGATGCGTTGATTTCGCTTGATCGGATGTTGCGTGGTCGTGGCTTACGGCATGCAGCGACGTTGATTTGGAACGCGAATAATACCTACGGTTTTGAACGCATCGATTTGCAGGGCTTGGCTGCCGCCGCCACCCTAACGGCCGTCAGTAAGTACATGAAATTTGAGTTGGCGCTTGCGGGCGTGCCAAGTTTGGTTATTCCGAATGGCATACCGACGCGGCTCTTAGCTGGGCCGGACGAAGGAGATGTCCAGTTATTGCGCGCGGCCATGGCTGGCAGCCCGTTTTTTATCAAGGTTGGCCGCTATAGCCCTGATAAGGCCTGGTTCCAGGCGGTCGATGCCATTGCTGCTTTGCGCGCCAGCGGTATTCCCGCACGCCTGATTGTTCGTGGCGGCAAGGAAGCGTACGGCGTCGAGGTGCTTGCGCGTGCCCGGCATCTGGGGCTGCGGGTAGCCGAAGTACGCGCGGCGGGACGTGAAGTGCAGCATATTCATGATGCCCTCAAAAATTGCGACGCGGACGTTCTCGATGTACGAGCCTTCCTCGAAGAGCCCGTGCTCTACGCCTTGTATGCCGCGGCCGATGCCGTGCTCGCCAATAGCAAGAAGGAGCCATTCGGACTCGTCGGGCTCGAGGTGATGGCTGCCGGAGGTGTGGCCGTGTGTGGCTCGACTGGTGAAGAATACGCCGAGCCGTTTGTCAACGCGATTGTGACCGACACCGAAGAAGGGCGTGAGCTTGCGACTGCGCTTGCAACCTTGTTGCGTGACCCCGCGATGGGGCCGGCGATTCGTGCCGCTGGCTTGGAAACGGCGCGACGGTATGTCTGGCCGGTGGTCATCGAGACCCTCCAACGCAAGCTGCCGTTTATCGGTTCTCTCCAACACGGCACGTTGGCGATTTGAGTCGGCGCGAGTCGTGCGCTTGACGCACGTAATCTCGCAAGGATACAATGCCGAGGCTCCATGACGCTTTCATCCCAACCCGCTGACCATCCACCGACACTGCTCCCGACCTTCGAGCAAGATGTCCGGATTGGTGCGCTCAAGCTGGCGAATGGCGAGCTCCTCGATGACGTTGTTCAGCGGGTGACGATCTACGGGACGCCGCGTGCCGATAGCTCGAATGTCGTGTTCGTGCCCCATGCCTTGACGGGTAGTGGGCGCCTGACCGACTGGTGGGAAGGCTTTATTGGGCCTGGCCGAGCCCTCGATACCGATCGGATCGCTCTGGTTGGCATTAACGTGTTGGGCAGTTGTTACGGTTCAACCGGTCCGTCGTCGCTCGCTGCGAATGGCAAACCCTATGGTTCGCGCTTTCCGGTGGTGAGTGTGGCGGATATGGTGAGTGCGCAGCAGGCCGCGCTTGCCAAGCTAGGCATTGGCCGTATGGCCGGGGTAATCGGCGGTTCGCTCGGAGCAATGCAGGGTTTGCAGTGGATTTTGCGCGAGCCCGATCGTTTTCGTTACGGCATGATTCTGGGGGCCTACGATTATTTTTCTGCGATGAATCTCGCGCTCAATGCACTCTCGCGGGCAGCGATTCAATACGATCCTCATTTTTGCGCTGGCGATTATTACGACGGGGTAGCCCCGGAGTACGGGGTGCGGCTAGCGCGGATGATTGCGATGGTTACCTATAAGAGCAAGGTATTGCTTGAAGAGCGCTTCGGTCGGCGCCCCGATCGGGCAGGAGGGGATCCGGCGAAGGATCCGCGGGCCCGTTTTGATGTCGAGAGCTATCTCGAATATCAAGGGAAAAAATTTGTCTCGCGGATGGATGCGAACACCTATCTGGCGTTGACCCGGGCGATGGATCTCTTCGACCTACGCGATCACCCAACCGCGGCGACAACGACCGAGTTGACCTTTGTTGGGATCGATTCCGATTGGCTCTTTACCGCTAGCGAAATCGAAGAGGCCGCGCAGCGTTTTCGGCTCCGCGGGTTTCCCGTATCGTCCTACGTGCTGCATTCCAGCCATGGACATGACGCATTTCTCGCCGATTTGCCAGATCTCGCTGCTCTGCTACGCCCCTCGCTGAGGGCGCTCTACGGCTCGTTGTAGCGGGACCTCGCCACCGGTAACCCAAACCCTATCGCTCGAGGTGCCCTCAATGCGTCCAGATTGGGATGAATATTTTTTGCAGATTGCCCGCCAAGTAGCGAGTCGCGCAACGTGTCCACGCGCCAGCGTTGGGGCCGTGATTGTGTTGAATCGACGGATTCTCACGACGGGTTATAACGGTGCGCCAGCCGGAACTCAGCATTGTAGCGATGTTGGTTGTCTGATGGTGAACGATCATTGTCTGCGGACGACGCACGCCGAGGCGAATGCGATCGTGCAAGGTGCGCTCCACGGGATTGCCCTGCAAGGCAGCGCGCTGTACACCACTCACCAACCTTGCATCGGGTGTACCAAGCTCTTGATTAGCGCTGGGATTGTGCGGGTGTTCTACGAGCGCCCCTATACGGATACATTGGCTGCGATGCTGCTAGCTGAGGCGGGTATAGCGAGTACGCGCCTCGTTGCGCCGGATGCTGGCGAAATGCTTTCGATAGAAGTTGGTCCGTAAATGAGCATTCTGTTGTATATTGCAGCGTTCTTGATTGCTGGCTTAGTGGCGACCACAGCGACGCCTTTGGTCCGCAAGCTGGCGCTTCACGTTGGCATGCTTGATGTTGTCGATGAGCGACGGATGCATGCTCAACCGATGCCACGCATCGGCGGGATCGCGGTGTATTTAGGTTTCTCGAGCGCATTATTTGCAACCGTTGGTTTTGCACTCAAGATGACGAATTTTTTCCATCAGGCCGATGATATTCATACGATTCTTGGCTTATTATTTGGCAGTACACTTATTTTATGTATCGGCATTTGGGACGACATTATGACGATGCAACCGCGCGCAAAATTCATGGCCCAGGTTGTTGTTGCCTTGGTTTCGATGGCATATGGTTTTGTTATTCCGGGTTTTGCGGATCCGTTTCATCATAATAATTGGGTTGCGATTCCCCTCGTCTTTGGCATTCCAATTACCCTGGTTTGGTATTTGGGGATGATGAATGCGATTAATTTTATCGACGGTCTTGACGGCTTACTCGCTGGTGTAACTGCGATCGCAGGCTTAGCGCTTGTGGCGATTTCCGCGGTACACGGTCATGACGTCGAAGCGTTGATTCTGATCGCGTTAGTCGGTGCAGCGCTTGGCTTTTTGCCGCACAATTTCAACCCTGCGAAGATTTTCTTAGGCGATAGTGGAGCACTATTTATCGGGTATGTTTTCGCGACGGTATCGTTGGTCACGACGAGTAAGGTTGCGGTCGCGGTCAGTTTGGTCATCCCCGTGATCGCTTTAGGATTGCCTATTCTGGATACTGCCGCAGCGATTATTCGGCGTACATTGGCGGGCAAGCGTATCACGGAAGCTGACCGTGGGCATTTCCATCATGTGCTGGTGTTTCGTTTTGGCTTACCAGTGCGTCAAGCGGTGCTGCTGATTTATGCGGTCACGTTTGTCTTGGGAGCGACCGCTTTTGCGCTTTCGGGAGGTCTCGCTGGGCGCTGGCATGGTGGGTGGTTGTGACTTCGCCCTTACGGGTCATGACCGTTTTTGGTACCCGACCTGATACAATTAAAATGGCGCCGGTGGTCAACGCGCTCGCGAATGTCGGGGAAGCTATCACCCCGCTGGTGTGCGTCACCGCGCAGCATCGTGGCATGCTTGATGAACTGCTGAGTTTGTTTGCAATCAAGCCCGATTACGACCTCGATATCATGCGCCCTCAACAAACGCTTACCGATATTACCACTCGTGTTCTGAGCGGCATGGTCTCTGTTTTCGCGCAGGCGCAACCTGATGTTGTCCTTGTGCATGGCGACACGACGACCAGCACCGCCGCAGCCTTGGCGGCCTTCTACGCAAAAATTCCCGTTGGCCACGTGGAAGCGGGTTTACGGACGGACGATCCGCTCGAACCGTATCCCGAAGAAATGAATCGTCGACTGACTGGGCGTTTGGCGCAGTATCATTTTGCACCAACCGCTCGTGCGGCGGCGAATCTTCACGCCGAAGGCGTCAACCCGGCAGCGGTATTCACTACCGGCAATACCGTTATCGATGCTTTTCTTGCTGCTGCTCATAAGGACTATGAATCTCCGCCGGCCGCTTGGCAACAGCTGGATACACAGCGTCCATGGATTTTTGTGACGGCACATCGGCGGGAAAATCATGCCGCGATGCGCGGCATTGCGCAAGCTCTGGCGCGAATCGCAGCCTTGCCAGAGCAGCCGCAAATTTTGTGGCCTGTGCATCCGTCGCCCCAGGTTGCGCCGATTGCCCACGAGGTGCTCGATGGAGTGCCTGGTGTGACCTTGGTTGCGCCAATGGGCTACGCGGATACCGTTCGATCGGTCGAACGCGCCCGCTTCGTCTTGACCGATAGTGGTGGCTTGCAAGAAGAAGCCCCTTGTTTGGGGCGTCCAGTCCTCGTGATGCGCCGTCAAACTGAGCGTCCGGAAGGGCTCGATGCGGGCACGCTTGAGCTCGTTGGCGCTGACCCGGAGCGGATCGTCACGCGCGCGACTGCCCTTTTGCGCGATCAAGCGCTATATGCGCGCATGTCACGCGCGAATAATCCCTACGGCGATGGTCACGCCGCAACCCGGATTGTCGCTTGGTTGCTGGCCCACTTCCGCGGTGCGGAGATGCCGAGCGAATTCGTGTTGCCGCTCAGCTAACAGGGCGAATGAAGTCTGGGCGATGACGGGCTCGAACCGCCGACATCCTCCTTGTAAGGGAGGCGCTCTACCAACTGAGCTAATCGCCCGGGGATCGGGGCTTTCTCTTTGGAGATGCCCTTGACGCTTCCTTTACTTGATTTCCTCACGTAGGGGGATACCGCTCGGAGTGCCTAGGCTACTCTTGGGGCTTCGGTCCGGGTTGCCCCTGTCTTTAGGCCCAAGCAATCACCCCCTAAGGGTATGTTGCGCCAGTAGCAGCTGCGATAGGATCAGATCACGACAAACACATCGCCGACACGATAAGGAGCAGTGAACATGGATGCGAAGCAAGACGAAAAACGTTGCAAACAATGCGATCACCTCGTGAGTTTTCACGGAAACGATGGCTGCGGTACCTGGCTATTGGGTGTTCGTGCGGTTCCTCTGTATCGGTGCGCATGTGTTGTTTCGCCTAATAAAGCTGCTGCAAAATTCCCAGTTATCTCAAGTACGACGTTTCAATTACCTCCACCAACTCAATCAAAACCCGTGCCTTTCTCTGAACCACAAATTGCTCACTTAATGCCAGCCTCACATAATGCTGCCAATGCTCAACATAATATGCGTCAACGTCTCAATGATCTCGCTGATGGCCTTCGTCAGACGGCGGCCGAATTAAAAAAACTCGAAGACACGCTCGATAATACGCTACGTCGCTTAGTCCCTAATAAAAACTCCGTTCCTTCTGATTGCGCTCCTTCCGATAATCGTCGCCGCTTAAATGATCGCCGCCGTCGTCATTATGCCATGATTGCCGAACGTCGTATGAGTGAACGCCGCACCGTTGCGGCCTAACTCGACTACTCCTTAAAATACTTCTTAATTCAACTACTCCTTTGCTCCTTATCCATCTTGTTCACATGCAGACACCCCAGAATACTCTGGGGTGTCTGCATGTCTTATGCCAAGCGGAAGCTGAGAAGAAAGCGGGTATCGCCACGTTCAGCGGATTCTAGCACAACCGTACCCTGCGATCGTTGCATCGCGCGCGCAACGATCGATAAACCAAGGCCAGATCCGGCGATATTGGCACGTCCTTCGCCTCGAAAAAAACGTTCGAAGATATGCTCGCGTTCGTGTGCTGGAATTCCGGGTCCAGCGTCGGCGATGCGAACGTATGCTGTGCCGTCGCGTTGGAAGATCGTAACGCATACGGGCGAATTTTCACCATATTTGACTGCATTTTCGATCAAATTTCTGACCGCATCGTAGACATCCGCGAGATCCGCAATGATCGAGGTTTCTTCCTCGATATTGAGCGTAATATGACTTTCGCTATGAGCAGCCATGATCTCCAGAACGAGATCATTGATCACGTTGCCGAGCTGAAGTACCTCGCGATGTGCTACATCATTACGTTCCAAGCGAGCAAGCGCAACGAGTCGATCTACCAAAAGGCGAATGCGTCGTGTTTCGACGTGTAGGGTTCGGAATGCACGTTCATGCCCTGCTGCATCGTGGACGTCCATACGCTTAATAATATCGATATAGCCCGTGATAACGGTTAGCGGGGTACGCAATTCATGGCTCGCGTCTGCCACAAAGCGTTTCATCTGTTCTTCAACGCGTATTTGCTCTTCGAATGCTGATGCGACTTGCTCCGCGGCCGCATTGTAGGCGGAGGTGAGCTCGCCAAATTCATCCTGGTTTAAGTGGGTCACCGTTCCGGGGGTAAAATCGCCACTAGCGAAACGGCGCAATTCTTGGGTCACGAGTAAGAGCGGTCGCAAGGTCTCTCGTGTCAACATGGTTGCGAATAACCAGGACATGCCTATGATTGAGAATATCACCGCGACAATCAGCCCAATGAGCTCTTGAAAAACCGGGAGTAGAACCGGAAAATTAGCGATGACATCTGCAAACCCACCGTGGAAAGGAACACGGATGCGCCGCAATCCCAGGAAGATCGGCCAGGGACCCTGGAGCTCGGGAGGCGTCGGGGGATATATGAGGATGCGGATGGTTTGCGGGGTTTTGATTTGCAAAATTTTATGACTCATTTGCGGCCCCGTGGCGAGTGGAGACGAAGCGATTGCTTCGCGCACGCGCAGCGCGCCCGCATCCATCGCATCGCGTACTGGATGCAGCAGGGCATCCATGCAGAGATGCACCAGAACGCTGCCGAGGAAGCCCAGGAAGAGGAATATCATGAGTCCGTAGGCGCACGTGAGCCGGGTTCGAAGCGATATTTTCATTCGCGCAATGTGTACCCAACGCCACGAATAGTATGAATGAGTCGTGGCAAGCCCATAAGGTCAATTTTCGCGCGCACATACGAGACGTACGTTTCAACGGAGCTGGTCGAAACATCGCGATCACTGCCCCAAACCAAATCAAGTAATTCTTCCCGCGTAAAGACGCGGTTGGGGCGCCGCATCAAGGTTGCGAGAAGATCAAATTCTCGGGTAGAGACATCGATCCAACGCTGCGCGCGCTTGACGGTACGGGATTCCAGATCAATTTCTAGATCGGCAAAACGCAAATGTGAGACGCGTTTGAGCATCGGACGCCGCAACGCGGCCTGCACCCGCATGGCTAACTCTTCGATGTCAAATGGCTTGGCTAAATAGTCATCTGCGCCGGCGCGCAGGCCATCGATACGGTCTCTCACATCGCCCCGGGCCGTCAAGAGGATGATTGGCACGTCGGTCAGGCTACGCACGAGGGGGATGAGTGAAATCCCATCAATCTTTGGCAGCATAACGTCAAGAACGATGCAATGGGGATGCCAATCACGCACGAGTCCCAGTCCGTCGGGTCCATCGATTGCGGTGCGTACAAGGAAGCCTTGTTGGCTCAGCCCGACTTCAAGCATCTCACGAATTCCAGCCTCGTCGTCGACGACGGCAATGCGGTTGGCTTCTAGCATATCCATGCGCCCAATTTTGCTGCACCTCACTAAATGGTAACTCAGGCCTTTGCCCAGGAGTATCTCAGGAAGGCTTTCCCCTAACAAGAACTCTTGCCGCGTGCCGCGAACGACGCGCCGATGAATAGCCTCTTCAGTCGCCGCAAGCCCCTTGCACAGATACTCGCCGATAGTGCAGATAACCCGCATCACCTAAAGCGAGGGATGAACGTGTGGAGTATCATCGCCTTGGGTGTCGGCGCCACTATCGGTACGGGCATTTTTGTGCTGACTGGGAAAGCTGCTGCGACGAGCGCGGGGCCTGCCGTCGTGATTTCTTTCATCATTGGCGGCGTGATCAGCGCGCTTGCTGCTTTGTGTTATGCCGAGCTGGCTTCGTCCGTGCCGGTTTCTGGGAGTGCGTACACCTACGTGTATGCGACGCTTGGCGAGCTGTTTGGCTGGATTGTTGGTTGGGGCTTGATCCTCGAGTATGCTCTGGGTGCGGCGACAGTGGCGATTGGTTGGTCCGGCTATTTTTCGGATTTTTTGCGCGCGACGTTTGGCCTTGTGTTGCCAGCTGCGTTAGCTAAAAATCCTTTTGAAGGTGGTGTGATTAATCTGCCTGCCGCACTGATTATTCTCCTTATTACCGCTTTATTAATGCGCGGCCAGCAAGAGAGTGATTTCGTCAATAAAATTATTGTCTCGCTAAAATTGTTGGTCGTTGGTTTTTTTATTGTTCTAGGTGCGCAGCATGTGCATCCGGCCAACTGGCACCCGTTTGCCCCGTTTGGTTGGCAGGGGATCATTAATGGAGCGAGCCTTGTGTTTTTTGCTTATGTTGGTTTTGATGCCGTGTCCACGTCAGCAGAAGAAGTCATCAATCCGAAGCGGGACTTACCAAGGGGCATTTTAGCGAGCTTGGCCATTTGTACGGTGTTGTATATTTTAGTTTCTGGTATCTTAACTGGAATTATTTCGTATAAGCTGCTTGATGTGCCGTCACCAGTTTCGTATTCCTTGATTCATATTGGGCTAGGATGGGCTGGAGCGATTATTGCGGTTGGGGCTCTCGCCGGTTTAACGACGGTGTTGCTTGCCTTGTTGTATGGCCAGAGCCGAGTCTTTTTCGCGATGTCACGAGACGGTTTACTCCCCAAGTTTTTTTCGGAGGTCCATCCGAAGTTTCAGACGCCATACGTTTCTTCGTTTGTGGTTGGCTGCGTGGTATCGGTGATTGCGGCGCTTGCTCAACTTGATGTCGTTGCTGACTTGGTGAATATTGGCACGCTCGCCGCCTTCACTTTGGTTGCGCTGGGCGTTATTGTCTTGCGGCGCCGTGAACCTACGCTGACGCGCGGTTTCCGCGTGCCATGGAGCCCGTGGCTGCCTCTGGCCGCGGCAGCTGGTTCCTTGGCATTAATTTTCAAGGGGCTTCCTGCTTTGACCATTGAGTGCTACTTGCTTTGGTTGGTGATAGGGCTCTTTGTGTACTTTTTGCATAGCCGTCATACGAGTTCTTTAGCCTTAGAGCCGGGGGAGTCTTCATGACTGCGCCTGTTGATTGCAGTATGTTCGCGAGGCTTTTGTCCTGAGCGGGGAGAATGCGGAGTGACGCTCGGGGGCCTGTAGCTCAGCGGTAGAGCGGCCGGCTCATAACTGGTTGCGCGCTGGTTCGAATCCAGCCGGGCCCATATGGCGCCATCGTCTATCGGTTAGGACAACGCCCTTTCAAGGCGTAAAGACGGGTTCGATTCCCGTTGGCGCTACCAATTTATGCCCGTGGTTATGGGGTTTTTCGTTAGCGAGGGTGCAAACTGCAACCATTTCGCAACCGTGACCCGCAAAACAGGCTCACGAAAGCTTCGCTGGCTAGGCCAGTTTTCGCTGATCGAGAGCAGATTGCAGACGCTCGCCAACCTTGGCGACAGCGTCTTCTTTGTGTCCGAGGATCTGGTGCGAGTAGATCGAGAGTGTGACCGTTGGGGTTGAGTGCCCCAACAGGTCAGCGGTTGTTCGCACATCGATACCGCTTCCGATGAGCAGCGTGGCAAACGTATGCCGCGCATCGTGCAGTCGCTTTTTCACTCCGGCTTTCTTGGCGATCTTGCGGAAGCCGTCAGTCAGAGCATAGGGGGTGTAGGGCTGTCCCAGCGGATCGGCGACAACGTAGCCTTCATCGTTATAGACAGGGCCAGCGGCAAGGCGCTCGGCGGCGTACTGCTTCCTTCGCGCTTGCAATGCTTCTTTGGCCAGGGGGGCTGCGGTTGCGGCCTGTCTTAGTCGATTTGGTGATAATCCCGGCCTTGGTTTGCGAAAGTGCGGCACGGATGATGACGGTACCGCTGTTGAAATCGATGGCGTTCCACTTGAGAGCGCTTATTTCGCCGCGTCGCATTCCGGTCGCGAGTGCAAGCTTGATCGCTGTTTCCCAACGAGTCCCGCTGGCCGCATCGATGATTTTGCCAATGTCTTCATTGCTCAGAGCATCGACTTCGGGTCGAGCGCGGGCGGGTGGATCAACGGCCTTGAGCAGATTGTGTCCGATCATTTGCATGCGAACAGCCCAGTCGAGAACGGTATTGAGCAACCCATGAACATGTCGCACGGAAGTCGGCGACAGGCCGCCCTTGAGATGGCCCCGGTTAGCGTGACACCAAGTTAAGCCTGGCGAAGTATCCAGGCAGCGAGGTGCAACATGCCATCGAGGCGATCATTCTCTCAAGAGTTCAAAGCCGATGCCGCCGGGCAGGTCATTCACGGTGGTAAAT
>CAIKPM010000066.1 GCA_903829325.1 uncultured bacterium | reverse complement strand
AGTTATCGTGCCAAGACTGCCGTCACCGCCAAGAAAGCAAGCTAGCGTCCGCCGCCCTCGCCTTCGGCACCGGGCGGCGGGCGCCAACGCGATGCGTAATTCTAGTTGTCGTTAGCGATAAATGTAGTTGTCGTTAGACATCCATGGGCGATATAACCGGTAAGCTCGCACGGGTTATCGCTCAGCATTGCTCTCCGACTTGCGCATTTGAGTAAATTGTTTCAACATCAGACAATTTCAAACACAGGGTCATTGGCTGTATATGCTGTTGCAGCTCGAGTAAGAGACTGTTTGCATAGCGAGCGTACTCTTTTTTGGCGATAACTAGGAGCGATGGCGCAAAAAGATCGAGTTATTTGGCGTTGGGCGCTCGCTTTGGCTGGGGCGCTTGTGCTCCATAGCTTGGTTTTGCTTTGTCATCCCTTACCTCGGCATGCTTCGCAAGCCGTCGCGGCACTGCGGGTTACGCTGATCAAGCGGGTGCCCACGCCCCGGCCTCGTCCCTTGCGTCCGCATCGCCACCACGTTCGGCGTCTTGTGCTACGTCCGCGGCCGCATCACCGAGTGGTCCGGGTTGTCGTGCACCGTCAAGTCGCGGGAGCTGGGGCTCACCTTGCTCTGCAGCATCATCATCCCGCGCATGGAGCGCCGCGTCAGGTTGCCTTGCGCGAACTAGCGCGGCCGACGAGCGCGCCGAGTCTGCCGGATGCGCACGCGACGGGTAGCGCGGCGATGAGCGGGCGCGGCACTTCGTCCCGTGCTAGCGGCGCAACAGGCACCGGTTCGGGCGGGGGCAACGGTGGCAGTGGGGAGGGTAGCGGAACGGGTGTGGCTGGCAAGGGGAGCGCCGCGCAAGATGGGCTTGAGGCTTGTGGCATGCCGTTTATCACGCCGCGCGGTCCGATCAAAACCTACGGTGGTCTTGAACATGTCCACGTCTCGATTCAGCTCGAACTCGAGGATGGGACACGCACCGCCGATGAGCTTCTGCCCTATCCGTTGTTGTACCGAAACGACGCGGAAAGCCCATTTTCGGCCCGGAACATGAACGATCCAACCTTTCCGACTCTGCTCCAAATGCCACCGCCCGAGATCGATCCGCGCACGTTTTCCCCGCTGATCACCTACGTTTTGGCGCATACCGACGCCAAAGGCTTGACCCACCTCAACCCCTGCCCGTCGGGGAAATGATTGAAGACGAAGCCCCGCCCGAAAGATGACGATCGTGGTTTTGGCGAAACAGAGCTAGCATGACCCGACGTCCGACCGCTTCTACGCTCCGCGCCCGCAAAGGGCAGCGTTTTCCGCTCGTGACCGTGTACGATGCGGCGTTTGCTCGCTTGGCGGAAGAAGCGGGGCTTGATTGCGTCCTCGTGGGCGATAGCCTCGGAATGGTGGTGCTTGGCTACGACGATACCGTTTCGGTCACGCTCGATGACATGTGTCGCCATGTCGCGGCGGTCGCCAGAGGCAGCCGCAAGCTGCACATTATCGGTGACCTGCCCTTTGGCAGCTACGAAGCGAGCGATCACGACGCGGTAACCTCCGCAGTGGCGCTGATCCGCGCCGGCGCGCATTCGGTCAAGTTGGAGGGTGGCGCTGCGCGGGCGCGTCGCATTCAAGCGATTACCGCGGCGGGTATCCCCGTCGTCGCTCATCTCGGGGTCTTGCCGCAGACTGCAGGGCTCGATCGAGGCTTTCGACGCCGCAGCGATCGCGCCCAATTACTCTCCGATGCCGAGGCGATTGTTGAAGCTGGCGCCTTTGCCTGCGTGCTCGAGATGGTCGCGAGTGATCTCGCCGCGGAGCTGACCGCGACGCTCCCGATTCCTACCATCGGCATCGGCAGTGGTCGTGATTGCGACGCGCAAGTCAGCGTGCTCCACGATCTGCTCGGCCTGGGGCACAATCCCCCACCCTTCGCGAAAGCCTACACCGACTTGCGCAGCTACACGATCGCAGCATTCCAAGCATACGCAAGCGAGGTCCGTGGGGAGAACCCTAGCTCGGTTGCTGCGGCTCCAACAGCTGAATAATCCGTTCGCGCAGTGTGTCGAGTCCGTCGCCGGTTAGTGCGCTGACCTCGATCGCCTCGGTGGGCGGCGGGGTAGTCGCAGCGTCGGCTTTGTTTGCGATGAGCAATTGCGGCGTATCGGCGAGATCGAGTGAAGCGAGAATGTCGTCAACGCTGGCTTTTTGACGCGGCCAATCCGGATTGCTGATGTCGAGAACGTGTAAAAGCAGATTAGCTTCGCGCAATTCCTCGAGCGTTGCGCGAAACGCTGCGACTAATTCCTTGGGGAGTTCGGTGATGAAACCCACGGTATCAACCAGGCGAATCTGTAATTCTGGTCCGAGATAGACCCGGCGCATCGTTGGGTCGAGGGTCGCAAATGGTTGATTCGCGACGTAAGCGCGCTGTGCACCTTCGGTGCGGGCGAACCGATTCAGTAGTGACGATTTGCCGACATTGGTGTAGCCGACCAGTGCCACGAGCGGATCGCGAGTTTGATCGCCGCGGCGTGTTGCGCGTTGGGTTTGCACGTCGGCTAATTGTCGGCGCAGCAGGCTGACGCGTGCCTGAATTCGTCGCCGATCGACTTCCAGTTTTGTTTCTCCCGGCCCGCGCGAACCGATGCCACCGCCCAAACGCGAGAGCGAGGTGCTGCTGCCGATCAAATTCGCTTGGCGATAGCGCAACTGCGCCAATTCAACCTGCAGTTTGCCTTCGCGGCTACGCGCGCGTTGGGAAAAAATGTCGAGGATGAGCATGCTGCGATCGACGATCGGCAGGGGAATAATTTCTTCCAAATGCGTGCGTTGTCGTGGACGCAGATCGTTGAAAACAAACAGCGTGGTAGGAGCTTCGGCCGAATCCATCGCGGCGATCTGCTCGGCGATTTCCTTGGCTTTGCCGCTGCCGATCAGTGTTGCGGGATCAACCTGATGACGGCGCTGGACGATGCGGTCAACGATAACGCCACCTACGGCGGTGATGAGGGCTTCGAATTCTGCTAATTCTGGTTCGAGGGGATGTCCTGGACGGTGTAAATCAACCGCGATAACCAAGGCACGCAGTGGGGGAATATTCACGCGCCTGGCCGACGCTGGCGCGGGTAGACCGGTTCGCCGTGGGCTTTGACATCGATCGCATAGCCGGCCACGACTAAATACGTATTACGCGCGGCGCGGGCGAGGCGTTGTTGCAGCCGGCCAAGCACGTCGCGAAAAATCCGTGCGGTAGGTTGCTCGGGTAGGGGACTCCAGCCGACTTCTTCGCCGACCACAATCACTCGAGCTTTGGAGGCGATACAGGCATCGACAAAACACTCGGACACCAGGTCGAGGTGCGTGAGGACCGCATCGGCGTGTTCGCCGTTCGATTTTTCCATGCGGTCGGCGAGCCAGGTGCCTAACGAATCGACAATGACGGTCGAGCCTGCGGGGGTTGTGCGGATCAAATCTTCGATTTTCCGCGACTCCATCCCAGCGGTTTCAATCGTTTTCCAGGTGGAAGGGCGTCGCTCAAGGTGGCGTGCAAGTTGCTCACCCCACGCTTGGTCCAGCTGTTCTTTGGGAGCCGTGGCGAGATACACAACGGGCCCACGCGAACGGAGCGCTCGCATTTCGGCGAAGCGGCTTTTCCCGGAGCGTACGGGACCAGTAATAACGATAAGCACGAAGCCCCAGCATTGCCCGCACAAGCGTCCAGCGCCTGTTTTTGCGGGAATGGGCCTAGAGCACGAACTTCCCGATTACGCCATAACCCTCCGTGTCAACATAAGGTGAGGCCAACACACGGATATCTCTCGGAGGGCGAGAAACGTTTTCATTGTGCAATCCGACTCACCGATTTCTCCCACTCCAGACCCTGAGGTCCCGGCAAAAGCCACTCGACGCCGCTT
>CAIKPM010000065.1 GCA_903829325.1 uncultured bacterium | reverse complement strand
CTGCACGGGCTTCGGGCGTAGCGGCTTCGTCGTACTCAGAGACGATTGCAGCCTTCTCAGCGGCCTTGAAGCTACGACGGTGTGGTTGCTCGTTTGACATACGTGACTATCCTATAGCCCCTAGCAAGATTACTGGTTCAGACTGGTCTCACGTCATATTGACACATAGGGGGGTAATTGTCGATTGATGCTAACAGCGAGAGGGTCGGAGTGATTAATCGATCAAGAATCAATATTCCAGTCAATCGTTTAAAAAGGGAGCTCGTAAAAATATGACACAACGCCGTTCAGGAAAAGTCTTCATTTTATTGATGTTATCATTGCAAGTGCTGCAGCCTCGCGAAAGCCTTGCAGCATCATCCTTCGATGGAATTTTTACTCACGCAACACCAAGCCAAGTTGAATATTTTTCCCTGACAGAAGTTGGAAACCAAGTATCAGGTTTTTACTATGCGATTGCTGCGGATTCTCGCTTGATCGAAGGCCTCAAGGAAAGCAGAATTAATATATCTGGGATCAGTGACGGAAACACGGTTAATTTTCGTGAAGGCCAAGGTGACTTTTCAAGCACGCTGGGCTGGGCAGCACGCGCTAGTTGGAATGGATTTAACCTTTCCTTCCCAACCAATGGCGGATACCTCAACGAAGAAAAATTTACCAGATCGTCTGCAAGCGATCTCAATATCGCAATAAGTAGCTTACGCCAAAGCGTTGGACAGAGGCAAGCGTATGAAGCAACTGTCGAGCAAAGTATCAAAGCACGTAACGCCTTGCAAAGTGCTCAGAATCAACTTGCTCATGACCTAGCGCAACGCCCTGAATACCTCCAAGCCATGATTAAGGCAAAAGCCGAGCTACGAAAGGCACAAGGAGAACTCGATCATGCAAACTCAGTCGCCGCAACAAAACAAGCAGAATATGATGATGCAAAACAAAAAGCGGACGAAGCCAACGACACAGCTGAAACACCAGATGAGCATACGAGGGTCAATGATTTACGTTTAATAGAAAATGACAGAAATGTTCAACTTTTCACAGCAAAAACCGATGTTTTCAACGCAAAATCAGATACATACAACGCGCAAAATAATCTTAATTCAGCTCACAGAGCCTTATCATCTCTCGACAGTCAGATTGTGACACTACATCAAGTCATCAATCGCATATCTCAATACATCGGCTCGCATTGAAATTATTGGATATCACGCAGAGCAGAAAACCTGCGGTGGACCCGGTTTGCGTGACGGTGAAATAAGAGCGTCGTCGTAGTCATGGCGCTGTGGGAAGGGCGAGCCAGGATGGTTCGGGATTTCAATAGCTAGCTTTGAATGGCGTTCAATGTTCCCGCTAGAGCCCGCAGTTCGTACTGCACCGGGCTTAGATATCGTAGTGACGAGTGCCGCCGGGTCGAATTATACCACACGAAGCTAGGCGTTTTCACGTCATAGACGACGTAACTGGAGACTTCGCCACGCTTAACTTGGTGTAACGCTAACCGGGGCCATCTCAATGCAAGCACTACCAAAATTGATCGCCGAAAACATTAGCACTCCAGCTCTCCGCCGTTTGCCGGACCAACATGGGGGACAGCCTGCGTGGCGCGCTGCTGAGCGATAGCCAGTGCGCTCTCATCTGGCAGGTTTGCTGAGGTTGTGACCGAGGTCTGACCAACCGTGCGGATCAATTTCAGGTAATTGACCGCCTCGGTAGTTCTCGTCGCTGCACTACGAAATTCGGCGACCGCTTCGAGCGCACATCCGGATGTACACAGCGTAAAGAAACCTGGCACGAACGCCCCTAAGCCGTACCAAGCCGGGTCTACATGCGACGCGTTGCCGACAACCGCAACACAGTCTTGCTCTGCCTGGTGAGCGCACGCACTTGCCGGACCCACCGAAGACGCACTAACCGGCACGATCGGGCACTTTTCGATGAGCGGCTGATAACAATCGTCATACGCTTTCGCATAAGCGTCCTGTCGAGCCGAGAGGGTCCAAGCCGTACGACCCAGCATCACGGTGAACATCCCAAAGCCGGTAGGAATGGCTGCAATACCCAGACCCCCAAGAAAATGTTGACCCGCACCACGCAGTGCCGCATTGCGATCCGATCGCAGCAGACTCTTCAAAGCATCCTGAAGCTCTCGACGGATCGCTCCTTCCGCAGAGACCAGACCGTCTTCGTGATACAGACGCTTGAGCGCCTCGGCAAAGATAGAGCGCGCCTCGTCCATGAGAGGATCGTACCCGAAGGGGTTATACGTACGGCGAGCATAGTCAGGAGAGCGAGCTTGCAAAATCGACCCAATATGATCGAAAAGACGCTCGGTGACGACCAGCTTGCGGTGCTCTTCCTCCGGCGATAGAGCTTCGCTGCCGTTCGGAATCATCTGCTTGATAACGCGCAACGCATTGACACTCAACGGGTCATGGGCCGTACACGATTGCAGCACGATTTGCCCAAGCGACGCCGCCCCTGTGCTTGGAGCCTCTTGCGCCATAACGTGATCAAGCGCGGCTTGAACTTCTTCGCGCGCCGCTCCCGCTTCACGAGGAAGCACGAAACCCTCGATGGTCAAGCGTGCATGCTCAAAGTGATTGAGACCGATTCGCTGCCGATCTAAGGACAAGGTATGGGCATCGACCGCGTTTTGGATCGTTCGCTGCACGTCATGGGGTTGCGGAAAACAATCATTTTGCACGAGTCTACCATGCATTTGCTGAGCAGTTGTGCGAACGGTATCTTTTTCGGTTTCGCTCAAAGACTCAGGAACATCAGAGCCGATTTCAACAATGTGATTATATGTAGTGAGTTCTACGGCTCGACCGACAGGAATGACGGGCATGAAACGTTAGGGCTCCTCTGAGATGTGATGCTGCAAGCCACAAGTCGCTCTTCAGCGTGGGACAACATATACCGCGATAACTCACTGCGCCTTTGCATGCCCCGCAGCAAGACGAACGCGGATGTGGTGATCAACGGAGCGACAAAAGGTTCACTTTCGTCTTACCGAACACGGGCTACGGTTCCGCGTACCAATCTGTTTACAACGGGAGAGATAGCGATCGCTTTTTTGCGTCTGCCACAACATTGGCACCCGAAACGCCTCGTCTGGGCGGGTCGGGCTCTTTCATTCAGCGCAGCCAGCATTGCTGCGGTACTCGTCAGTGGATGTGCTCCGAACTGGCTAGTTGGAACTTCCCGCGCGGTTGCCAGTTACGATGCCGCGGCGATTGTGCTCATTATTATGACCTGGACATTCGGGATGCACGGTCAAGCTAGACATACCGCAAGACGTGCAGCAATCATTGACCCTGGCCGCAACGCGGTTTTCCTCATTGTGTTTGTCAGCGCCATTATGGGATTTATCTCGGCAATCTGGATCTTTGGCAGCGGACCGCATGTTGCAAATTTTCATGAAAAAAGTGTTGTTTATGCGCTCGGCATGGCAGCGATGATTAGCGGTTGGTGGCTCATCCACACGATGTTTACGTTTCGCTATGCTCATCTGTTTTATTTTGACGGCAATGCCGATAAACGACCTGACCGTGGACTCACTTTTCCTGGCACCCAAGAACCGAATGATTATGATTTTGCGTACTTTTCGTTTGTGGTCGGTATGACGTTTCAGGTTTCGGACGTCACCGTCAATGATTCAATCATGCGCAAAACCGTGCTGACCCATGGGTTGATTTCCTTTGCGTATAACACGGCTATTCTAGCGCTGGGTGTGAATATTGTTTCGGGATTGATTCATTCTTAGGGGTGCCTCGAAAAATAGGGAGCGACGACTCACAAGACGAGAGCAGCTTGTAAATCATATGAAAACAAGCTTGAATCGCTTGTATACCTATTCGCGCCCGCCTACCGTTGGCAGCGACGGCACCACCAAGTGCCTCGTTGGGCGAGCACACTCCGTTCGATGCTCCCACCACAACGAGGCCGAGGGCAGGCTTGGCCGTGGCGACCGTAGACGGTTAGCACGTTTTGGAAGCCACCTTTGAGACCCTCAGCATCGACATAATCGCGAGCGCTGGTGCCCCGCATATGGATCGCGCGCTCGAGCACGTCTTGCAGCGCGGCGTGTAAAGCAGCACGCGCAGCGGGCTTCAAATTGCCCGCAGGTGTGCTCGGCGCAATGCGCGCTTGCCAGAGTGCTTCACACGCATAGATATTGCCGATACCGGCGATATGACGTTGATCGAGCAGAAATGTTTTGATCGGCGTGGTTCGCCCCTTGCAGAGCGCATGTAACGCGTTCACGGTGAACTCGGGGCTCAAGGGCTCTACACCTAAACCCGCCGCCCATGCTTCATCCGGTTCTACAATGCGCATACGCCCAAACGTGCGCGTATCAGCAAAAAATAGTTGCGTGCCGTCCGTGAAACGAAAATGCACATGCGAGTAAGGCGGAGCCGCGTCATCAGCTTGAGCGTACATGAAACGGCCTGTCATGCGCAGGTGCACGATGAGTTGATAGCCATGATCTAACGTGAAAACAATATACTTCGCACGACGCTCGCACGCGCGCAGCGTTTGCCCACGCAGCATTGCCTCAAATAACGGCGGAGCCGGCGTGACCATGCGCGGCAAATTCACGTCAACGTGTGCGATGACTTTGTTCAGAATACAGCTGGCAAGGCCACGGACAATCGTCTCAACTTCAGGCAGTTCAGGCATCGCTTACGGGAACGCCGGCAAACGTAGATGCAAGCCCGTGGCAAAACCATCATGCACCGCTTCGCCAGCGGGGAGTTCGAGGACAAAGCGACCGATGCCGTGACGACGCGGTAACTCCGCATCACTCATGCCGGGAGTCATCGCCGGTACATTCGCGGCAACCGAACTCACCGTACCGTTCGAATCGATGAAGACCATATCGAGCGGAATCAAGGTATTTTTCATCCAAAAATATTGATCGCTATCCGCATCGAAAACAAACAGCATGCCATGATGAGGTGCAAGCTCGGTGCGTCCCATTAACCCATGTTCATGCTGCGCGATGGTGCGCGCAACTTCCAACGTCAAGACCGCATTGGGCACGCTGAGCGTAATGATCGGCGGAGTATCAGCCAACGCAACTATCGGCAGTAATGTATAACTGACAACAAACAGCAGAAGCAACGCAAAAAAAGAATTGTGGCTTTTCATCGAACAGTCGGAACCTCCGGCGTCAGCAGTGTTTCATCGTAGGTTGCAATATCATACCAGGTCGCGCCCGTCTTGATACTGACCGCTAAAGGCACGGTCAGCTCAAGTGCGTGCTCCATTTCATGACGGATAATCGGCACGATATTTTTCAGATCGCCTTCGGCAACATCGAGGACGATTTCGTCGTGAATCTGCAAAAGAATCTGCGCATCGTACGCTTGCAGTGCGGCTGCCACCCGCAGCATCGCGATTTTCATGAGATCAGCGGCACTGCCTTGTAACGGCGCGTTTGTCGCTTCTCGCTCCGCCGCACTGCGCAAGAGATGATCGCGCACGCGCAGATCGGGCAAATACCGACGTCGCCCGGCAATGGTGCTCACATAGCCTTGATCACGACCGTCTTGCACGACGCGTTCAAGATAGGCGCGCACGCCAGGAAATTGCGCGAAATAGGCCTCGGTCATCAACGCGGCTTCGCCTCGAGAGATATTCAAACGCTGAGCCAACCCAAACGTCGACATTCCGTAAAGCAACCCGAAATTGACCGACTTGGCCATACGCCGTTGGTCTGCGTTCGCCAAGGTCCCAGGAGGTAAGCCAAAGATTCGTTGTGCAGTCACTTCGTGAATGTCAGACCCAGCCGCAAAAGCGGCCTTCATCTGCGCATCACCAGAAAAATGCGCCAGAAAACGCAATTCGATTTGGCTATAATCAGCGGCAAAGAGACAGCGACCAGGGCCACGCGCAACAAACGCTTTGCGAATGCGCCGGCCTAGCTCTGAGCGCACCGGGATATTCTGCAAATTTGGATTGCTCGAAGAAAGCCTGCCCGTTGTTGTCGCGGTTTGGTGAAATATGGTATGCAAACGCCCATCAGCCGCAACCAAGGTAGGAAGCACATCGACGTAGGTATTTTTTAACTTTGCAACTTCGCGATATTCCAACACCCTGGCGGCAATCGGATACTCGCTTGCGAGGTTTTGCAGAACCTCGACGCCAGTTCCATATCCGGTTTTATTCTTTTTTCCACCAGGGAGCTTAAGCTTTTCAAATAAAATGCGGCCCAACTGTTGCGGGGAAGCAATCTGGAACGTTTCACCTGCTATCGAAAAAATATCATCCTGGTAGAGTGCAATTGCTGCGTCGATTTCCCGCGCCAAGGTCGTGAACTCCGATATGTGCATCGAGATACCGCTCGCTTCCATTTGTGCGAGCAAGCTTACTAACGGTAACTCAATCGTTTCGTACAGTGCCAATTGACCGCGCTCGGCTAGGCGAGTACGAGCCTCATCAGCTAGCCGCAAAATCGCGTCGGCTCGTGCAGCCGCTTGCGGCCCAACAACCGCATCGAGCACATCGCTCAGGGCGGCATCGAGCGTTAGGTACGATTTTACCGGCGTCAGGAGATGCGCTGCAACCATCGTGTCGTCAGCAACCGCACGAATAGCAAGAGTGTCTGCGAGTTCGCGAAAGAGCGTCTTAGCATCGTGCGAGACCAGAGCAACAACATTTCGACAAAGCTTCGCAAAGGCTACGCGCACTGCGTCCACGAGCAAAGCCGAACGATCAAAAGCAAGCCCCTGACCCTGCTCCCAACACAACCCGATACAATCAGCATCGAGACTAACCGCTAATCGAGACGTATTTGCCAAGCCGTCAAGCGTCGCAGCGAGTTGCACGAAATCAGCTGGATCGGTACTCCCCACAAACGTGTCATAAGCGCCGTCAATCTGCAATTCGCCTGCATCGCTCAATGTTTCGCTCAGTGGCGTGGTGATCTGAAGTTTTGCTAACAGCTGATGAAATTCAAATTCGCGATATAGTTCCGCCAAAGCATGGGTATCGGGCAAACAGTACCGCGCTTCTTCCCAAGGAAATGTCAGCGGCAAATCATTGGCAATAACGCTCACGTCACGACACACGCGCGCCATATCAGCGTGCTCACGCAATAACGCTTCATACCGAGCGGATTTGGCCAAAGCGGGATCAGCCAAAAGCGCATCGAGGCTGCCTGCCAGCGCAATCAATTTGGTCGCGGTTTTTTCGCCAATGCCCGGAATCCCCGGTAAATTATCCGACGGATCGCCTTTGAGACCGCGATAATCTGGTAATTGGCGTGGTTCTAGACCATAACGCGCCTGCACGGCAGCTATGTCATACGCCATCAAGTCGCTCATCCCACGACGGGTTGCAACCACGGTAACCCGTTCATTGACAATTTGCAATAAATCGAGATCGCCCGTAATCACTCGCACATCGTGGGTTTGTGCCGCTTGGCGCGCCAAAGTCGCGATCACATCATCAGCTTCTTCACCCGCCATTTCCACGATCGGAATATGATATGCAGCGAGAATCCGCCGCACCAGGGCAAATTGACTACGTAATTCATCGGGCGTAGCGGCGCGTTGCGCCTTGTACGCCGGGAAGCGATCAATCCGCGCTTGTGGCGGACCTTTGTCAAACGCCGCAATCAAATACGTCGGTTGCTGATCGGTGATAATGCGGCTCAACATTGTCGTAAATCCGTAGACGGCATTGACCGGCTGGCCGGCTTTCGTGCTCAACGGTGGCAACGCAAAAAAAGCCCGATAGATTAAGCCATAACTATCGAGCAAAACAACACGTTCACTCCGATTGGTTGTAGTCATGAAACGTTGAGCATGGTGCTAGCCCCTCCTACATCGCCGTTGGCATAGATCCGAATAATCGAAAGAACATAATCTCCCGCGGCTTGCGGAAGCGGCACGCGCAGCTGTCCTGCGTCGTGTTCAACCTGCCAATACACCACCCGGGCGGCACTCGCATCCAACGCGGGGGGCGGTTCCGGCACCGGGCGATGTCCGAAATCAGCGAGAAAATCGGCCGCAATCGAATGGCTTGGGGTAACCCACGCGTGCCACGGAGGATCTTCGCTGGCTGAAACAAGCGTGGTTACACCACCAACCGCCAGAACCTGACCGATCGTATCAAAAATAGCCCCATCAGACGGGACGCCTTCGGTGAGTCGAATGATCGTCGTCGCAGCGGCCGGCACACTACCATCGTGAATATCGATCAAGGCATTGCTGCCGGCAGGCAAAACATGCGTCGGCAAGCTCAGCTCAAGATGCCGTTCGTGTCCGAGGCCATCGAGAACGAGCGGACTAGCGCCCAGAACTAGCGCCCCAGCATGTACGTAGGCAACACTCGCCTGCACCGCCCCGGCGGCTTCATCGAGCTCAAGCACGCCATGAGCATGCCCCTGTTGCACCGGCCCCACCGACTGGCGTAACGAGCTTAGTCCATCAAGCGTGAGTAGCGCCGCACCGTCTGCGCCGGGCGCTGAGGCATCAAGGCTAATCTTGGCGGGCGGACGATAGCGTGCACTCTCAGTGGCAACGGTAGAACTGAGCCCCCCGCTCGACTGTTCGGTCAAGGCTCGTGGCGCCACTAAGACGGAGTTGGCATCGACCGCCTCCCCAGCAACACCATGATAGCTGGCAACCAACAAATCCGTGCCCATTTGCGGGTGGTTAAAGATGGCGCGCGCTTGTCCGTTACGATCGAGCGCGACGACTTGAGCAGCCGCGTTGGGTCCATGCGAGAGCCGCACGTGCACAAAGCCAGATAACGCAGCCCCACTCGCTGCGTGAAAACCATGCACATTCACGATAATGGGGTGACCAACATCAACCTGGGGATGTTCAGGCGCCACGGTCAAGGCAACGGCGCTGTTCGGCACACTCATGCGTGTCGTCACGCTCGCTTGCCCGCCATCGGTGCGCGCGGTAACACCAAGCGTTGAAGGCAACATATCGCCCGGCATCGGTACGGTTGCATGAAAATCCCCAAGCGCATCGGTGCGTCCACGCAGATGGAGCACTTCGGTTGCGCCCCAACTTGCGCTCGCATCGAAATTCGCATTTGGGGCGACGATGTGCGGATAACGCACGACGGAAACCAATAATCCCTCATCCGCAACGACTTGACCATGACGCTCAGCGTGCACCACCAAAGGCACGCTACGTGTACCAGAGCAGGCCTTCATACACGTCGAGTGGAGCCACAAACGCAGATCACCCGCCGCCTCGATCGTGATCGAAGTGCCTGCACTCGCGCCATTGACCGTTGCCAAAACAGTCGCGCGCCCGGCTGTCAACCCACTGGGCACGCTGAGCGTTCCAACAAAAGCCCCCGCAGCATCCAGTGGCAACGTGCTACTCGTCACCACGCGACCTGCGAGTAATAATTTGACCTCGGCCGCACCGCTGGCTCGCTGATACACCTGGCCATGGATTTGCCGCGCGTACCCGACCACATTGAAACTCTCACCAGCACGGGTTACCGCTCGATCAACGCGCACCGCGGTAAGATTTCGCGGGACGGGTGCTTGGGGTAGCAAGGAAAGAAACGCACGACTCGCCCCCCATTCCGCTAAGACAAACGAGGGACGCTCGTTTCCATCCCAGTGCAAGAGGCCATCACGGGCAGTATAGCGTTCAACAAGCGTACGATTGACGAGGAAAAAAATGCGTAAATGCGCTAGCGGCTGGCCTGAGCCGAGATCGCACCCATAAATGGTAATGCCCTGTGGCCCTTCTTTGCTGACCAAGCCGATCCGACTGCGATTAATCCACACCTGCTGTACCGCAGCACCGCGGCGCGCCTGGATCAGAAAAAGCCCCTCACGATCGCGCAATGGGACACTCACGTCGCTGCCTTCAACCCGATAACCAGGTGGCGGCGTAAAGCGCCAGGTGGCAATCGGCGAGCGACCCGTTACATCGAGCGCCCGCCCGCGCGCATGGCCGGCCACAAGCACGTCTTCGGGCTGAACCGCATAGGCGCTGAACGCAACCGGCGCGCTGGAATACGTATCGAGCCGAACAGATGTCGTGCGCCACGGGACATCGGTATCACGCGCAAAAAGGGCAAAATAGCGATCCCATTGATGCTGATCGAGCAACGGTCGAGCAGCCTGTGCTGGCTGTGTCAGCGCCAGCACCGCACCAGCACAAAGCAGCAGCAAACGGGACTGGCAAACGCGACCGAGGTTCATGCTCGCCGCTGTTCGGCGCTACCGCTCACGGAACTTTTCCCCTGGCGTCGAACGTTGCTCAACCATAATACGCACCTATAAAGACCAAATTTGGGAAAGAAAAAAACATTGTTGCATCGTCTGTTGGCCATTCTTACGCTCGCCTGCCTCGTCATTCCGGTATCAGCTCAAGCCGCTACGAAAAGTGATACCCTCAATGCCCATATGCGCGAGATTACGCAAAATGCCAGCAAAGAGCAGACCCTCAACGCTCTGGTCGGTCCTCATTTGCCCACGACAGCTCTGCACACCGAATTTGTCGTCGAAACGAATAACAAAGGTCAAGTTACCCGTATTCGTTCAGGGAAAAATTCCCAGGACAGAACGTTTGACCTCATGACCTACGGCAACGCCTTGCAGATCTTCATCCGCACTGCCTCTGGCCACGCTGACGCGGGCACTTTTCGCGTTACCTATGATTACTCCCCAACAAGCCATGTCGTCACGCGCGGCGTAGGCTTGATCGCTTTGGGTGGAGTCGATCCAAACGCTGAAGGAGCGGTATACGCGCTGGCGCGCGCTCAGGCGGCCGCCTCGCACAAGCCGCACTAAGTATCATGCGTCGCTCGCACGTTGACGACAAAATTGCCGCGATGATGGCTCAGCTTGAGGCAACCCGCCCGCAAGCTGCTCGTCGCGGCCATGCGGCAAGTTGTGCGCAAAAGGATCGCCATCCCAGCGCGGAGGCAGCGCGAGCGATCGCGCTGATGAACGGCATGGCTTCCAAGCTCGAGGTCTATGAATGCGAGCACTGCCACGCCTGGCATTTTACGCGCCGCCGCAAAGGTAGCTAAGCGATGCGATACGCGATGGTCGAATATGCCGAGCAACCGTGGCTGGCACGGGTGGACGATAACGCAATTATCCTCAGCGCCGACCCTACGGCAACCCTCACCACGCTGATCGCGGCAATGATGCAAGAGTCTATGAACCACAATGCGTTCGTTGCATCGGAACGCAAGCTCGCGCACGCAGACATACGTTGGTTGCCTCCGTTGCAACCACACAAAAACGTTTTTTGCGTAGGGCGCAACTATTTAGCCCATGCCGAAGAAATCACCCGAGCACGCGGTATCGAGCTTGATTTGCCCGACGTGCCAACTTTTTTCACCAAAGCTCCCACGACGATCGTCGCTCACGAAGCAACCGTGCACCTCAATCCCGCGCTGTCACGCGCTTACGATTGGGAGGCCGAATTAGCGATCATCATTGGGCGACGTTGTCGCGATGTGTCAGAAGATCAGGCACTTGCAATGGTCTTTGGATATACGTGCATGAACGATATCAGCGCGCGTGACTTACAACAGCGCCACGTGCAATGGTTCAAAGGCAAAAGCCTCGATGAAAGCGGGCCGTTTGGTCCGTGGATCGTCACCGCGGATGAGCTCGGTGATCCACAGACTCTGCACATTAGCAGTCGGGTCAACGGAGCAACAAAACAAAACGCGACCACCGCGAACATGATTTTTTCGGTCGCCCGAATTATCGCCGAACTCTCGCAAGGCATCACCCTGGAACCTGGCGATATCATCGCAACCGGCACGCCAGAAGGAGTGGGTTTTGCCCGCAACCCGCCGGAGTTTTTTCAGGATGGCGATGTCGTGGAAATTGAAATCGATCGCATCGGGATATTGCGCAATAAGGTACGATTGATCAAGCCGCCCACGAAGGCGATTGTTCGTGCACAAGACATTGCAGCGTAGCAACAAATTGCCATACTTTCTGATCAAGCGCTTAGTCGGTTTAACGCACTGATAGCTTTACCCGCCAGAGCCATCAGATCGCTTGCGCGAGACGCTGAATCATCCCCCGCATCAGATGATCGACTAACGTGACATTTCAGGGCACCTCGAAATAATGCGCCTTCATTCTCCCAACGGCTACGATTCTCGCGTGCATAGACAAGGCCGAAATCCAAGCAACTACTTACTAACAATTGCAATAAAATTCGCCACGGGCACAGAGCTAGACTTCACAAATTCCTTGTACGCGTCTGAAGCATCACCGTTTCCATAACACTTTCTGTACTCGTTCTGACCTTTGCCAAGACTATCAATAACTCGCCACTGCTGATCTCGCTTATTACGCACAAAAGCGACCCAATGCGCGCGATTCTCATCGCTGGTTCCTTGAGGCTTAGAAATATGTCCTAGATTGAGCAGTAAGTATAACGCATCATTGACCTCTCGAATATTAGCTGCGTTGGTATAGCCTTTAGGCGCATGTGCCGACCCAAGCCGATGCTCAAGTAGAGCCTCGACTTCATGCATCGTATTCCAACCCCGGGGGCCTACACAGCCCTGCATGCTCAATGCCTGTTCCTGAGCGACTAAGGTTCTATTCCAGCTTTCCTGATCGTACAAGCGCTCACCTAAGTCCAGCTGATACAAAACCGCATTCACTGCATGCATGCCACAATACGCACCTTGCTGTTCTTCACGATAGTCGCCGAGATTGCTGAGGAAACCGGCACCATGTTCCGCCCAGCGAATGTCTTGCTGGGGTGACGTGGCGGGAGCGGGAGGTTGTGCCGCAGGCGAGGGTGGAGTCGCAGATCCTTGCGGTGTTGCCGGATCAGCATCTGTATGCTTGGGAGTATCGAAGCGTCCCATCGTCTCCGCTCTATCGTCTGAGGGATATCGCGCCGGCGATGGGGTGCGTTGTGGCGTGGCCGGGGGTTGTGGCTTGGAAGCCGCTGCGGAGCTCGCCGGCTGCTTCGTGGACCAGAGCATGGTCCCAGCTAAAGCACCAACCGCCACACAGCCTAACCCGACCGCTGCGGCCGTCGTCGTCGAGTCATCCGCCCCGGTCGCGCCTCCGGAGATAGGCGATGGATTTGCGACTGCCTCCTGGGAAGAAAGCGACGGAATACTCACGGGAAGACACCACCTACGTTAAACAAATGCACTCATATCATGTAACCAGAGGCCTCATCCGCAAGTTTCCGCGAAGACCGTTTGCATGAATCATCTCCTGCCAATTCTCGTCGCCCTCGTGCTGATCGCTATCGGTACTGTCGCATTGGTCGCGCCTGCGCAGGCCGCCGAGATGTACGGCGTGCCGCTTACTGACCGCAGCGGGCTCGCCTACGTGCGTGGGTGCGGCGCTCGCGACCTCGCGCTAGGGGTACTGACCCTCGCACTGCTCGAGCACGCTCGCACCGTTCTGCTCGGACTCAGCCTCGTGGCCGCTGCCGATTTCGTAATTGTGGCGCTCAATCATCGTAACCAACGCCCCCTCCGTAGCTTGACGATCCACGGCGCAGGCGCAATCGCTTTGCTGATCCTCGCTGGGTTTTCCTAAGCACGACTCGGTTTTTCCAGGACCCCCGCAACGCATAGGCAAAAACGAGGCCCGCTGCGGAGGTATCGGCATGATCATAGGGGTGCCCAAAGAGGTCGCACCAGGAGAGCGTCGCGTCGCGCTCGTCCCAGAAATTATCGCAAAACTCATCAAACAAGGGCACGAGGTCCTGGTCGAAGCTTCGGCCGGCCAAAACGCCGCGATTCCGGATGCCTCGTACACTGCGGTCGGCGCGCATATCGTCAGTCGCGATGATCTCTATCGTCAAGCTGGCGTGGTTGTGAAAGTCCAGCGTCCCCAACACACCGACGCGCTGAACGAACTAGCGCTCTTGCACCCCAACACCGTGTTGGTCGGCCTGCTGGCTCCCCTCGGCAATCCTCAAGCGGTTGAAGCGTTGGCCCAAACCGGCGTCACCGCCCTAGCCATGGAAGCCATCCCGCGGATCACCCGCGCTCAGACGATGGATGCGCTCTCCTCGCAAAGCTCGATCGCCGGCTACAAAGCCGTGATCCTTGCCGCTGACGCGCTCCCCAAATTCTTTCCGATGCTGACCACCGCCGCGGGCACGGTGCCCCCAGCCAAAGTGCTGGTCATCGGGGCCGGGGTTGCCGGCTTACAAGCCATCGCGACCGCACGCCGCTTAGGCGCGGTTGTCTCAGCCTACGATACCCGCGCGGTCGTCGCCGAGCAAGTCCAGAGCCTGGGCGCCAAATTCCTCAAGCTCGACCTCGAAGAAAGCGGTGAAGGCAGCGGCGGCTACGCGCGCGAGCTCTCAGCCGAAGCCGTCAAGCGCCAGCGTGAATTCTTAGCGACGCATGCCAAACAGCACGACGTCATCATCACCACGGCGCTGATCCCGGGCAAACCAGCCCCTCTCTTGATCACCGAACAAGCCGTCACCGACATGCAGCCAGGCAGCGTGATTGTCGATCTCGCCGCCGAAAACGGTGGCAACTGCGCGGTAACCCAAGCCGGTACGACGATCACGGTAGCTGGCGTAACGATTATCGGCAAAACCAACCTCCCGGCGACGATGCCGCTCGATGCCAGCCGCCTCTATGCTCGCAATATCCAAGCGTTGCTCGAACACCTCGTGCGCGAAAATGCCCTCAACGTTGACCTGAGCGATGAAATCACCGGCGCAACGTGCATCACCCACCAAGGTCGCGTCACGCATGCACCCACGTTGGCCCTTCTGGAGAAAGCCGTATGAGCGAACAGCTCCTCACCGAGTTGACCATCTTTATCTTGGCCGTTTTTGTCGGCATCGAGGTCATCTCAAAAGTCCCGACCACCCTCCACACCCCACTGATGTCAGCGACCAACGCGATTCATGGCATCGTCCTCGTCGGCGCACTGCTCGTCGCCGGGGTTGAAGCTCCCCGTTTGGGCGCAATTTTATCGGTGATTGCGGTGTTCTTCGCTTCGCTCAACGTGTTCGGTGGCTTTGTCGTAACCGAACGCATGCTGACCATGTTCCGCCCACGGTCGAAATCATGACCGATACCACGTTTGCCCCGCCAATCGAGTACGCATATCTCATAACCGGCGTGTTATTTATCGTCGGTCTACGCTTGTTGGGTTCGCCCAAAACGGCTCGACTCGGCAATCGTATCGCGGCAGCCGGTATGCTCATTTCGCTGGTTGCGGTCTTGCTCACCTCAGGCTTTGTTTCGTGGCCGATTCTCATTATCGGCCTTGTGTGCGGAGCAATCGTCGGCATTGCCGGCGCGCAAAACGTCAAGATGACCGCGATGCCGCAAATGGTCGCCATTTTCAACGGCGCGGGCGGCGGGGCGGCAGCGATGGTTGCCGCAGCCGAATTCCTGACCCATCTCGACGCTCAGTCGATCACCCCCGATGTTAGCATCACGATTTTGCTCTCGGCAGTTGTGGGCGCCATGAGCTTCACTGGGAGCATTCTCGCCTATCTGAAGCTCCAAGAGCTGATGACCGGCCGCCCGATCGTCTACGCCGGCCAACAGATTGTGAATGCGCTGCTCGCACTGATCATGGTAGGCGCCAGCGTCTTTGCCGTGTACACCTGCGCCACCGATCCAACCAACACGACCCCAGCGATCGTCGCGTTTTTCGGTGCGATGGCAGCTGCGGCAGCTCTGGGCGTGCTCGTTGTCTTGCCGATCGGCGGAGCAGATATGCCCGTCATCATCTCGTTGCTGAATTCGTTCACCGGTTTAGCCGCCGCCACAACGGGTTTTGTCCTCTCGAATAACGTGTTGATCATCAGCGGCGCGCTCGTTGGTGCATCTGGCACCTTGCTCACCCTCATGATGGGCAAAGCCATGAATCGCTCGGTAACAAATGTGCTGTTTGGCGCGTTTGGGGCGGTCGCGACCAGTGGCGCAAGCTCAGGCGCATCGGGCGCCAGCAGTGGCACCGTGCGCGAAGCAAGCGTCGACGATGTCGCCACAATGCTCGCCTATGCAAATCAGGTCGTGATCGTCCCCGGTTACGGCATGGCCGTTGCCCAGGCACAACACAGCGTCCGTGAACTCGCGGATCAGCTCGAAAGCCGCGGAGTCACGGTCAAGTACGCGATTCACCCCGTCGCCGGCCGCATGCCCGGGCACATGAACGTGCTGCTCGCCGAAGCGAACGTGCCCTATCCGTCGCTGTTTGATATGGAAGATATCAACCCCGATTTCCCGCGCACCGATGTCGCCTTGGTCATCGGCGCCAACGACGTCACCAACCCCGCCGCGCGCTACGACACGGCAAGCCCGATCTACGGCATGCCTATTCTTGACGTCGATAAGGCCGAGCGCGTGGTCGTGCTCAAGCGCAGCATGAAGCCAGGGTTTGCCGGCATCGACAACGCCCTTTACGAAGATCCGCGCTGCGTCATGCTCTTCGGCGACGCAAAGAAATCGGTAGACGCACTCACCGCCGGAGTGAAGCGAGTCTAGGAAAAGCGCCCGAACAAGCTCGCGCCTAAAAACACAACTGAGAAACTCATGTTGGCCATGAAAATCTTGTCGTTGAGACTGAAGACGTTGGCTTGTTCCCTGATGCAACGGGCTTCATAGACGATCAGTGCCAACGCGGCCATCATCCCGAGCAGGTAGGGAGGATGCGCATGGGCGAGCCAGCCGACGAGCGCCAAGCAAACTAGCATGAAGATGTGCAAGGCCACGGGCAGCCACTGGGTGATCGCTGCCCCAAAGATCGCCGGAATAGAATGGATGCCCTGATCGCGGTCAATATCGTAGTCCATTAAGGCATAAATGATGTCAAAACCGGCGACCCATACCGTGACCGCCACAAACAGCAACACCGATGCGAGCGTGACGTGACCGCTCACTCCGATCGCCGCTCCGAGCGGAGCAAAGCCGTCGATCATGCCCAGTACAAAGTGGGTGCCCCACGTAAAACGCTTGCACAGCGGGTAGATCACAATCCCAGCAGCGGCCAAGGGCAGCAAGATCACGCAAAGTCGATTGAGCTGCGCTGCTGCGAGCAAGGTTAGGCCAAGGCCGACGACGATCGCGCCGACCATCACGCGCGTCGGCAAAGCCCCCGTCGCCGTTGCGCGCTGGGCCGTACGCGGATTCTTCGCATCGATCTTCCGATCCAAGACCCGATTCGCAGCCATCGCAGCAGTGCGCGCACCCAACACCGCGAGCGTCACCCAGACAAGCTGCCACCACGTCGGATGGCCCCCTGCACCAAGCAATGCACCGACATAGGCAAACGGCAGAGCAAACAACGTATGCTCGATGCGGATATCGCGTAAAAAGAGCTTGATCATCCCCGATAACTCCGCAACAACCGCTCAAGCATACGTGGCCCCTGCCCCGACCACTCATTGGAATTCGTGGTCATAGTATCAAGTCCGTATTCATGCCAACGCTGCGTCACAAGCTCACGCGTTGGCGCATCCATCAAGAGATCACCCGGCCATTCGCGTTGGTAGCCTTCTGCAGCGGTTTTACGGGTCGCATCAATGCCGAGTTTATGACCGAGCGCCGGAATATACGAACCACTGTGATCCAAATCATCCACCGGACCCGGCATGATGACGATGTCACGCGATGCATCAACGTTATTGAGCGCAAACCACGTCACTGCGCGGACATCTTGAACATCGACATCGTGATCCACAATCACCAAGCAGCGCGTGAGCATCATCATATGCCCCAGGCCCCACAAGGCATTCATCACTTTTTTTGCTTGGCCAGGATAGCTTTTTTTGACCGAGATAATCGCCAGGTTATGAAAGCCGCCTTCAACCGGTAAATTCATGTCAATAATTTCCGGGACCACCATTTTCAACAGCGGTAAAAACAGCCGCTCGGTAGCCTTGCCCAACCACGCATCTTCCATCGGTGGTTTTCCAACAACCGTCGCCGCATAGATGGGATTTTTGCGACGCGTCATACACTGCAAATGAAACGTAGGATAATCATCCGCGAGACTATACACCCCAGTATGATCGCCAAACGGCCCCTCACGGCGTATATCGTCGTTATCGACATACCCCTCGAGCACAAATTCGGCATCGGCGGGCACCATGATATCACTGGTGATTGTTTGCACCATGCGCACCGAACGCTGGCGCAAAAACCCAGCAAGAGCAATTTCATCAATTAACGGCGGTAGCGGCGCAGTCGCAGCATACGTGATCGCGGGATCAGCTCCAACCACAATCGCTACCGGAATACGCCGACCCCAAGCAGCTGCGTGGGCTCGCCCTTGCTTGTGACGCTGCCAATGCATGCCGGTCGTCCGCTCATCGTAGACATGAATTCGATACATGCCGACGTTTTGCGCACCAGTCTGGGGATCGCGGGTAAACACCAGAGGCAAGGTGACAAAAGGCCCACCGTCACCTGGCCAAGTTGTGAGTACAGGAAGCGTGCGTAAATCAGGTTCGTGCTCGATGACTTCTTGGACTGGCGCCTGCGTTACACGCTGCGGGATGGCATTCTTGACCGCCGAGAATTCGAGCAAACGCCCAAATTTGGCGAAGAGATTCTGTGGGATTTCTGGCTTGATAAAACGAGAAATTCGCTCCGCAACTTCATCGAGCGAGCCCGCACCAAACGCCATCGCCATACGTTTTTCCGAACCAAATTGATTCGTCAAGACGGGAAACGAGCTACCCCGCACGTCATGAAAGAATAACGCCGGACCACCGGCCTTGACCACGCGATTGGTAATTTCCGCAATTTCTAGATGCGGATCAACCTGCGTGGAAATCTCGTGCAGCTCCCCCGCGTCGCGGAGCGCTTGGACAAAGGCACCTAATGAATCGTAGGCCATATATATGCATCTCTTGGACAAATGAAAAGAGCGAAGCCTTCTGCTATCGCTCTTTTCATTTGGACCTTGGGTTCTAGCGGCTGGGGCGTCGTGTCCGAGGAGCCGCCGTAGGCTTGCTAGGCTCGGCATCTTCTGGCGTAGCAGCGTCGTCTGCCGCAAAAGCACCGAGTACGGCCTTGCGAGAGAGATTGACGCGACCTTGCGCATCGATTTCCATCACCTTGACCATAATCTGATCGCCGATCTTTACCGCATCTTCGACCTTTTCAACGCGACCAGGCGCTAACTGACTGATGTGGACCAGGCCTTCCTTGCCTGGTAACACCGCCACAAAGGCACCGAAGTTCATCAAGCGGGTGACAGTACCGAGGTAGGTCTCACCAACTTTGACGTCCTTGGTAAGCGCCTCAATCATGCCCTTGGCTTTGTCCGCAGCTTCACCGTCTTGCGCAGAGATGAAGACGCGACCGTCATCTTCGATGTCGATTTTGACACCGGTATCGGCGATGATCTTATTGATCACTTTGCCACCAGGTCCAATGACCGATTTGATCTTGTCGGGATCAATCGTCAGCACGAGCATCCGTGGTGCGAAGGGGGAAAGGTCAGCACGAGGTGCGGCAATGGTTTCCTTGAGTTTTCCGATGATAAACAAGCGAGATGTCTTGGCCTTGGCCATCGCATCGCGCATAATATCGATCGTAATGCCCGCGACCTTGATATCCATCTGAATCGCGGTAATACCATCGACCGTACCAGCGACTTTGAAATCCATCTCACCGAGGGCATCTTCAAGGCCTTGAATATCGGTTAAAACGCGATATTTATCGCCATGCAGAATTAAGCCCATGGCAACGCCGGCAACGTGCTTGCTAATAGGCACGCCAGCATCCATCAAGGCAAGAGTACTGCCACAAACCGAAGCCATCGAAGATGAGCCGTTTGATTCGAGTACTTCGCTAATCAAGCGCAGCGTATACGGGAAATCTTCCTCGCTTGGCAAGACCGGCACAAGCGCGCGTTCGGCTAAATGACCGTGACCAATTTCGCGCCGTCCGGGTGCACGCATCGGGCGCGTTTCTCCGGTGGAGTACGGTGGGAAATTGTAGTAATGCATGTAGCGCTTATTCGGAATTTCGAGAATGCCGTCTAAACGTTGCTCATCGCTGAGCGAACCGAGCGTTGCTGCGGTAAATACCTGAGTCTGTCCACGGGTAAACACGCCAGAACCATGGACGCGTGGAACGTAACGAATCTTCGACCAAATCGGACGAATTTCGTCGGGCTTACGACCGTCAGGACGAATCCCTTCATCCACAACCATAACGCGTAATTCGGCTTCTTCCATCGACTTGATGGTTTTGCTAAAATCGTTATTTTTTGGATCTTCAAGCAAGGCACGGAGCTCGGGCTTTTTATCGCCGATGCGCTTGAGTGCTTCTTCGCGAGTCAGTAAAGCAAAAGTCGCTTCGCGCTCGCCTTTTTCGCTCACTCGCATCGCTTTGGCGACGTCAGCCTTGAAGTTTTTTTCAATCCATTTTTTGAGCTCAGGATCAGTCTGCGCTACAGGGTATTGGCCCTTGGGTTTCCCAGCTTTTTTCGCTAAGGAATCAATCGCCGCGACAATCCGCTTAATTTCGGTATGCGCAAACTCGACCGCAGCAAGGAACTCATCCTCGCTAATTTCCTTTGCGCCACCTTCGACCATCATAATCGCATCAGAAGTACCCGCAACGACGATTTCGAGACCACCGGTCTCATACTGCTCAATCGTTGGATTGATGATCAGCGCACCGTGTTCATCGCGGCCAACGCGCACCGACGCAACATTCTTATCGAAAGGGATGTCCGAGACGGCTAATGCCGCACCAGCCGCGCAGGTTGCGATGACATCAGCGTCGAGCTTCGGGTCAATCGACAAAACCGTCGTGATGATTTGCACGTCATTGCGGAAACCATCGGGGAACAGCGGACGAATGGGACGATCAATCTGCCGAGCTGAGAGGATCCCATGCTCGGAAGGACGCCCTTCACGCTTGATATAGCCGCCGGGGATTTTACCCGCTGCATACATCTTTTCTTCAAATTCACAGGTCAATGGGAAGAAATCAATTCCTTCCCGGGGGGTTGCCGATGCGGTGACGGCAGCTAAGACTACCGTTTGGTCGCCATATCGTACGACGACGCTGCCATTCGCTTGCTTGGCCAGCTCACCGGTCTCGATGACGAGCGTGCGCCCGCCAACTTCGAGCGTGGTGCTCTCTAGCATTGATGCTCCATTTCTTTTTCGTGTGTGACCTGCCCGCCATTCGGTGCCCCGATCCCCCCCGCCTGTGATCGAAAAAGCCCCAGCGTTATGCCGGGGCTTTTGAAGACGAAACTGACCAAAAGAAGGGTTAGCGGCGCAGACCGAGTTGCGCAATCAGCGCACGATAGCGCTCGAGATCGGTTTTTTGCAGATACGCGAGGAGACGACGACGACGTCCAACCTGCAGTAACAACCCGCGGCGGCTGTGGTGATCCTTCTTATGGATCTTGAGGTGCTCGGTCAAGTGATTGATCGAGGCGGTCAGTGTGGCAACCTGGACATCGACCGAACCAGTGTCGTTCGTAGAACGACCAAATTTGCTCGAGATGTCGGACTTCTGTTCCTTAGTGAGTGGCACAATGCTCCTTCATAAGGCTGCACAAAGCAGCCAGGCAACTTGCAGACTCGCCTAGCTCGAGAGGGAACACTCCCGGCCAGCGACGTCCGCAACTATACCAGAGACGAGCAGAGTGGCGCAAGAAGGATAGGCCTTTTTCTGCGCGAGACGCGCTTTGAGACGAGAAATCCAAACCTCATCCCTCACTCCCCATTTTTCTCGCTGCCCCTAAAGCAAATCATGGAACGAATCGATTCTCAATCTAAAGCTGGAAACGCTCGCGAGAAAGTGCACCGAAAACGGTAACGAGGATTTGCACCCCCTACGGCCCTAGGGCTTCGCCGAACGCCCTGCTTTCCCGCCTCGGCTCCGTAGCCGATGGCTCTCGCCGGCAAACTCAAATACG
>CAIKPM010000064.1 GCA_903829325.1 uncultured bacterium | reverse complement strand
AGTAACAATCGGACCTCACCGTCGGTTTTCATCCTTCCCACTTCGAGAACGATGCCATGAGATGAAGGGCTAGCAAGCTAGCCCTTCATACCGGTAATTCTAATTGTCGTTAACCGGCGTTTCTAATTGTCGCTGGACAGCCGACAGCGATCTCCTCGAAACCAGCTCAAATGCAGCCTTCACCGGTGCGGCCAACCAACGCATCAGCCCAGTTAGGGAGTACCGCGACCGCTGCCTAGCTCTTGCGGTGTGGCGCTAGTAAGAGCGTGACACCGAAAGCTGCAACGGCAAGCACTCCAAAAGCGAGATACGCGGTCGTGTACGTACTGTTGGTAATGGTCGCAGCCCCAATCAGTCCACCAGCAAGAGAACTGCCGACGACTTGGCCGATGATCAGGAACACGCTCAGTAGCCCGATGGCTGCTGAGCGATTTTCTGTTGGAGCCTCGTTCGAAATGATATAGCGCGTCGGGGCACCCAGAAGAGCACCGAAGCCACTACCAGCAACAAGCATCGCCGCGATCGAAAGCCATAAATTCTGATAGCCCCAGGCGAAAAGCACCAGCCCGGCACCGGTTACAAGCGCACCTACCGCCAACACTACGCGGGCGCCCACACGGTCTAGCGCACGACCCGACACCGGAATCACCCCCACGAAACAAAACGCCCCGAGCGCGGCAATCAACCCCGCTGCGCTAGCATTGAGCTGCTGACCAGCGATCAACGCCGCAGGGACAAAAAACAACGCACCCTCGAGCGCACCAATCAGTAGCTCAAGACCATAGGTCAGCGCAATCTGACGATTGGCGGTGAGCGCCGGGGAGATAATAGGCTCAGCGGCGCGCTGTTCGACAAAATGCAGCCAAACTAACGCGGCAAACGCGACGACCAACGCAATAATCGTAGTCGCCTGATTACCCAGAGCGACAGTTTCCGGATCAAGCTGGCTCAATCCAACAACTACCCCGACTAAGGCAGTCGTTAGCAAAGCGATACCAGCCACATCTAGAGGTCCCCGCTTACCCGGCGCAAGGTTGGGCATATGCAAGCGTGCCCGATAAATAACGAATGCTGCCAAGGGAATATTGGCAAAAAAAATAGCCCGCCACGAAATCAGGTGAGTGATCACGCCGCCGAGGACCGGCCCCAAAATCCCCGCCAAGCCCCAGATTGCTCCTAGCATACCGAGCGCAGCACCACGCCGCTCCGCCGGGACACGATCGGCAAGCGCTGCGGTTGCTACCGGGAAAATTCCCCCTGCTCCCGCTGCTTGGATCGCCCGCGCGACTAAGAACATCACAAAACTCTGGGCGGTAATCGTCAGCAAGCTGCCCAGCGCGAAAATCGCCACACAAGCAATGTATACCGGTTGGCGACCGTAGCGATCAGCACACTTTGTCGCAATGGGGATACTCGCAACATTTGCGAGGAGATACACGCTCACGATCAACGCAGCGTCATGCGCCGCAACATGAAACAGGTCGGCAATAGCGGGCAGAGCTGGCGAAAGTACGCCTAGGTCAAACGCACCCGCAAAGACCCCCAAACCCAGGGTGAGCAACAGTTGCAAGCTGGCAGTATCAAGGGTATGCCCAGCAAATTTCGTGGCCTCAGAACAAGGCGATGGAGTCGTGGCACTCATCAGAGCAAAATACGGTCCGCGACCATCGCCACACAGATCAAGGCCAAATATAGCAATGAATAGCTAAACAAGCGGCGGGGCCACAAACGCCCTTCGTTACGCAACGTCGCAAACGCATCAAAAACAAAAACACCGCCGAGCACCAGCGCCGCCACGAAATAGATGAACCCGAAGATATGCAAAGGATACAAGACGAGAGAGAAAAGCAATAACACGATGCTGTACGCGACAATCTCAATTTTTGTGCGCTCTACTCCCGCAACATTCGGCAGCATCGGCACGTTAGCTTTATGATAATCAGTCTCTGTCATGAGCGCTAATGCCCAAAAATGTGGCGGCGTCCAGAGAAAAATGATCGCGAAGAGCGCGAGCGCTGGCCAACCAAGGGAATGTGTTACCGCCGCCCAGCCCACCAATGGAGGAACGGCACCAGCAGCTCCCCCGATCACGATATTCAGAGGCGTCGTCCGCTTCAGCCACATAGTGTAGATGAGCACATAGTAGGCGTTTCCAAGCAGCGAGAGTTCCGCCGCCAACGGATTGACCCATAAATACAGCAACAAGAAAGACAGCACACAAGTAATAGCAGCATAAATGATCGCCGTGCGCACCGTCATGCGCCCATCCGGTAAAGGACGGTTCATGGTGCGGCGCATCAACCCATCAATGTCACGATCAATAATGCAATTAAACGCCCCCGCCGAAGCCGCAGCCAACGCACCACCCAACAAGGTCCAGAATGTCGTCAAAAGCGATGGGAAGCCACGCTGCGCCATGAGCATCGCAGCGTACGTCGTGATCAACAAAAGCACGATAATCCGCGGCTTCGAAAGCTCATAAAAATCCGAACACAAGCTGCCCAAGCGATGCAAGCTGAGGGAAGGCACTTTTAAGGCGGCGGGCGTGCTACTCATATTGGCCCTCATTCGGTGTAGCAAGGGCAAGAGCTTCTAGAAACGCGGCGATCACAAACACCATAAACGTCGCCGCGGCATTCGCAGCATGAGCTTCACGCAAGCCGATTGGTAACTGGGCAAGTACATTTGCACTCCCCAGAGCAATCTGCAAAAGCAGTAAGGCGAAACCCAGCAACGCGACCCAACGGCCACGCCCACCTTGCTTCAAGGTTACGAACAGCGCCCAACTCGCGGTCACGAAAAACAACCCAGCCAAAGCACGATGTAACATTTGCACACCCTGCAATGTTTGCACACCATCACCGCCCCAAAACGAGGTACTGCTACACCCCGGTATAGTCGGGCAAGCTAAGCCCGCACCACTCGAACTCACATAGGCACCAGCACACATGGCAGCCATCGCGGTGAAGGCGGCTAGGCTCAGTAGTCTCACCGAAAACGTCCAGCGCAACGGCTGGCTCGGCTGAAATAACGCCAAAAGCGCCAAGACGGTCACCGTCGCCAGAAACGCCATCGCCGTAGCCCAGTGATACACCACCGAGTCAGGGCGATTGCCCAGCTGGACGGTTAGTCCACCCAACGCAACCTGGAGCAAAAACACCACGCCCAAGAGCCGCAGTACCGTCGTCAAGCCGGGAATTCGCTGGCGCAGACGCAGCGCGCTCACAAGCGTACCACACAGCACGAAGCCCAAAATCAAAGCCACCAAACGATGCGACCATTCGTAAATGACCCCACCATCAAGACGCGGCAGCAAATGCCCATTGCAGAGTGGCCAATCTGGACACGTCATGCCGGCTCCGTTGATACGCACCCAACTACCCAAGATCGTCAAACAAAACGCAAAGATCGCCGCAGCAACGGCGAAGAATCGAAACACCTTCACGCAGGAGAGATTTGTCACCAAGGGAGCTAGGTGCCTGTCACGCTCTAGCACATCTGCGAATTGGCCTAACAGGCTCCTCAGATTCTAAAAGCGAAGGGCGCCGCCGTGAAGATTCGTTCCCTGTTTCTCCTGACTGCGCTCTTGCTCACGGGCTGCCGTGATGTGCGCGTGCTGACCGTGACTCAAGGCACAACGCCGGTCACTGGCCCGAACACTGTGGCGATCGTCCGCAGTTCTCGAGCCCTCTCTGCACTTGGTATCCGCGCCAAAAGCGTGCGATTCCGCCACGACTTCGGCGTCGTCTTGCTCATGGGACCGCATCATACTACCCATTTCCGCCAAGTTATCGAATCGATTAATGTCCACGGCAATCGCGTGCGCATCGTCGCATTCGAACAAGCTCCCGCCGACGGCGGTGAGCCGTGGCCACCTTTCCGTACGTACACCTTATGGATCGTGCCGAATTCAGATTATCATGCCGGCCTCGTGATCGATGTCGTAAGCCCTGACGGGGTTCCTATCGCTTCAACAATGTTGCAATAAATAGCGATACCAAATAAAGGTCGTACTCACCGATCTGGCAACATTGCGGTAAGTGGGGACCTCGATCTAGTGAAAGAACATTCGATGATTACCGGTGAAATCACGGGCGTAGAAACGCGGTTAACCCGCCTTGGCGTCGTCCTTTCGCCTTTACCTATTCCCGCCGAAGCGGAAGGCGTGCTCAATCCCGCCGCTGTGCGTGACCGCACTGGCCGCTTGCTTTTGTATCCGCGCGTTGTCGCTCAAGGTAATGTCTCGCGCATAGGGCGAGTTATTGTCCATGAAGATACAGCAGAACGCAGCTACGAACGCTGCGGTTATGCGCTAGAGCCGACCGAAGAGTACGAACGACGCGACGCCCCCGGTGGCTACGGTTGTGAAGATCCCCGTGTGACGTTCGTGCCAGTGCTGGACGCATTTGTCATGGTCTACACCGCTTTCGGCCCCCAAGGCCCGCGCATCGCGGTCGCGCTCTCCCACGACGCATTTACCTGGGAAAGATTGGGGCTCTTAGATTTCAGCGCAAAAGGCCTCCCCTGTGGAGATGATAAGGACGGGATCATCTTTCCCGAGCCAGTCATCTCGCCCCAAGGCGTACGCTCGCTAGCGTTTTACCATCGTCCCATGCTGCACATCTCTGCCGAGAATGCTCAAGCAGCGATCCCCGTCATTCTCAGCCTGCCCCCAGAAGATCGGGAAAGCACGCGGATCGCTTATGTTCCGCTTGCTCCGGTGCTCGAAGATCGCAAGAAACTCTTAGTGGTCGCCGAGAGCGAGCTCGTGCTCTCGCCCAGTGCCGATTGGGGCACGATCAAAAATGGCGCCGGCACGCCACCAATCCGCACCGAGAGTGGGTGGCTCTCGATTTATCATGGCGTCGATCCAATGCCCCGTGATAATGGACGGATGGTGTTCCAATACTCTGCCGGATTATTAATCCACGACTTGGAGCGACCTCATATTGTCCGCTTCCATTCCCGTACGCCAATCCTGAGACCCGAAAGCGATGATGAGTGCGTCGGGATTGTGAACAACGTCGTCTTCCCGACAGCCATCGATCCGAACGAGCATCCCGACAGCTACGATCTTTACTACGGCATGGCGGATTCGCGCATTGGCCGGGTGCGCCTCGAGGTACTCTCGGTGCACTATGCTTGAGACCAACCCTGGCCTCAGCGCAGCAGTCGCACAACGCCGCACTTTCGCGATTATCTCCCATCCCGATGCTGGCAAAACGACGCTTACAGAAAAGCTCTTGTTGTACGGCGGCGCGATTCAAACCGCTGGACAGGTAGCCGCACGACGCAAAGCTCGCGCAGCTACCTCAGATTGGATGGAGCTCGAACGAGAACGCGGCATTTCGATTACCTCGACCGTGCTGCAATTTCCATACCATGGCTTCACCCTCAACCTGCTTGATACGCCTGGTCACCAAGATTTTGGTGAAGATACCTATCGCACGCTCCTAGCCGCCGACGCAGCAGTGATGCTCATCGATGCCGCCAAAGGCGTCGAGCCTCAAACCAAAAAGCTGTTTGCCATCTGCCGCGCCCGCAAGATCCCCCTGTTTACCTTCATGAACAAGCTCGATCGGCCCGGGCGCGATGGTTTGGATCTGTTAGACGAGCTAGAATCGGTCTTAGGCATTGCAACCTACCCCATGAATTGGCCGATCGGCAGTGGCCCGACATTTTCCGGGGTGTATGACCGCCGGGCCCACGAAGTGCATCTCTTCGAACGCACGACCCATGGCGCCAAGCGGGCACCAGTACGGGTGACCGACGTGCAAGATCCGGCTTTCGCAGCACTCACGGACAGCTACACCTACCAGACTTTCCTGGACGAAATCGCCTTGCTCGATGGAGCCGGTGCCGATTTTGACCACGCGGCGGTGCTGCGTGGAGAAACCACGCCGGTCTTCTTTGGGAGCGCGGTTACCAACTTTGGCGTCGAATTGTTTCTCGACGCGTTTATTAACCTCGCACCACCACCCGCTGCTCGCTTCGCCGAAGAAGCCGGTGAACGTAAGGCAATCGAGCCGACCTCGGCTTCTTTCTCCGGTTTCATCTTTAAAATACAAGCGAATATGGACCCGCGTCACCGCGATCGCGTGGCTTTTCTACGGGTCTGTTCGGGGCATTTCGAACGCGATATGACCGTGCGGAACATGCGTACCGGCCGCGATGTCCGCTTAACCCGTGCGATGAAACTCTTCGCAGCCGATCGCGAAGTCGTCGAGGAAGCCTTTGCGGGCGATGTCGTCGGGCTCGCCAATCCGGGAAGCTTCGCCATCGGCGATACCCTCTGCGAAGGTGTGCTGCGCCGTTACGACAGCATCCCCAACTTCATGCCCGAGCGTTTCGCAATGCTGCGCAGCATTGATACGGCAACCTATAAATCGTTTGGCAAGGGCTTAAGCCAGCTCGAGGAAGAAGGCGCGATCCAGATCTACTACGGCTACGCAGCTGGGCGTACCGAACCGATTCTAGCGGCTGTGGGTCAGTTGCAGTTCGAAGTGGTGCGCTCTCGACTCGAAAGCGAATATAACGTCAAGACCGTGCTCACGCCCCTTCCTTACACCCTTATTTGTCGTGTGAGCGGCTCACGCGAAGCCCTAAGTTCTGCAACGATACCATCGAATACCAAGCTCGTCGAAACCCAAACGGGCGATGTGTTGCTTCTCCTCGAGAGTGAGTGGAGTGTGAAATTGGCCAGTGACTGGAACCCCCACCTCAGCTTCAGCCCCTTTGCGCCCGATGCGTAAACCACGGCGTCGACGCAGAATCCAATTGCGCCGCAGAGGCATCGTCACGATTGTCGCTATCTGCGTACTCACCGGCTTCCTCTTGCGGCATGCGCAAGCAACCATGACCGATCGCGGTCACCAACGAGTCGCCGAGCAAATTACCCACGCGCTCATCGCCCGCGACACCGCGACTTTGCTGCACTTATTCCCGCCGACAGCAGCACCAGATATCGCGAATGATGTCCGGCTCGGAAGTTTTGCCGACCGGCTTCAAGCGCTGGGGACACTGCGCACCATCCGGTTTGTCGGTTCGACCAGCGCTCACGACACCCAAGCTTACCTCGCCTTCTTCACCCACGGCACTCTCCACGAAGAGCTCGCTTTTCGTGACGACAAACTGACAGGCTTCGCGATGCAGACTGTCGCCAAAGCCAGCGAATAAGCCTGTACCCCTCCGCGCTACCGGCGCGCTAGTCCAACGACGACTTCATGCGGCGTCGCGACACTGTCGTGAGAGAACGCAACGAGGTCGGTAGCCGGGTGAAGGAGTACGCGCGCGTCAGCCGGCGGAAGATCATGCGTGATGATGGTTTGTTGCATCCCGACACTCGCAATACGCGCATGGCCGACACCGAGGTCGATCGCAACACCAGCTAGGCTCCGAGGGAAGCCATCAGCATAGCCCACACGCAGTGTCTCGACGTATCTGCCTGGAGGAAGCGAGCGAGCACCAACCCCAGCGACCAAATCGGCGCTAGCCGCTTGTCGAGCGATAACCGCCGCCTCGAGGCGCAAAGCACAACGCAACGCAGCAAAAGAATGCGAGTAAGCACCGAAAAGGCCGATGCCGATGCGCACAGGACCGGGCGCGAAATGAAGCCGAGCTGCAGCTGCCGCAGAATGAGCCCAATCGACGCTCACGATATTCGCGGCGTGCGCACGAAAAACCGCAATAAACTCATCGAAGGCAGCCAAACCTCGCTCTGATTCCGAGAGCGAAATTTGCGTCCAGAGCTCAAGATCGAGTAAGGGCTCAGCCGCCGCCCGCTGCGCAAAAAGTGAGACGTCCTCGCGCGATAGCCCATGCCAGCCCAGAGTAGAAACGCAACCCGCGCGCACACGAACCCGCCGCTGCGTTGTCTGCGCGTACGTAATCGCCAGCTCGAGTTGCGCGACCGTGGTGAGGTTGGGCACCGCATCGAGCGCAAGCAACCGCAGGATATCAGTCTCAGTGCAATGCCCAAGGACAAAAATTGGTTTTGCCGTCAACAAACGCACGAGTTCACATTCGCGCAAATCAAGCACGCAAAAACCCTCAACCACATCTTCCAAGCAGAGCACAAGTCGCTGGGCACCCCAGCCGTATCCATCCGCCTTGATGACTGCCCGTAAACGCCCTCCGCTCTGCTCATGCCAAAAGGCGGCGTTCGCGCGCAGGAGCGCGCTATCGAGTACGCAGTTTGGGGCGAACATGTCTGGGTCGAAACGCAGCGCCAACAGGGTATTGACCTTCACGTGAAAGATTCGTGTCAACGTCAGGGCAGGCGATCGGGGTAAATGTGCGGCAATCGCGTGGACGCGCCTCGTAAATTCCGCAGTAATGCGCACCAGACGCTTTGCCTTTTAAGAAAACACATTGATCAGCAACGTCATCGGTGACCTTGCGCAAATATCCAAGCGAAAATCCATCAGCCGAAGGGCGTTTGACCACATACGTGTTGAGCGTCTCGCGATACGTCATTCCTAAATGTGCCGCAATTCGTTCAAGATCTTCCTTACTGACAAACGGCTCATAACCACTACAACACTGTGCGCAACCCGGTGGGCAGGCAACATTATCGGGTAAATCATGCAAATGTTTGCGCGCAAGATCGAGCAATTTTCCAACCGCCGCAACAAATTCAGGATCGTCATTATATTTATACGCCCATTCAGTTCGCGTAATAATATTTGTATTATACCGGTGCTCAATTGTTTCGTTATACGTGATCGTAATCTGCTCTTCGGTAATATCGATCGAACGCATCTGCCGCAAAGGTTCAAGATCCAGCAAATCCAGCGAAGTCGGCTGCTTCGTTGTCCGCGTATATGTCGCGAGTTTGCGTTTGAATGAGCGCAACGCAATAAGATCAATCGTTTCCGGCATGGCCTAGGCTCTTCACCATCGAACGCCCGCGGCCTATGGGAAAGACAGAAGAGCATTTCGCTATCGGTATTGACCTCGGGGGATCGCACGTAGCAGTCGCAGCGGTCGACCAACAAGGAAAAATAGTCGAACACGAATCCCTCGATATCACCGACCATGCATTGGACAGCGTCGTTGAGGTCATCGTTAAAATCACCAAACGCGTCCTGGCAAGTGTCAAAGAACCAGTTGCGGGTATTGGTATCGGAAGCCCAGGCAATATCGACGCCAGCACGGGATCAATCCGCTACTCTCCCAACTTTCAGTGGCACGATGTTCCCCTCGGTGAACGATTACGCGAGCGACTCAAGCTGCCGATTTTTATCGCCAATGATGCGCGCTGCGCAACGCTTGGCGAATACACTTATGGGATTGGTCGCGATACTAGCGATTTCGTACTCTTGACCCTCGGCACCGGGATTGGCGGCGGTATCATCAGCGGTGGCCAACTCCATCTGGGCGCCGGGATGGGAGCAGGGGAAGTCGGCCACCATCAAATTCGTCCCAGCGATGGCTTCGTCTGTGGTTGCGGAAAAATTGGCTGTTTCGAAGCCCAAGCCGCTGGTACAGGTTTGATCCGCCATGCCAAAGCCTTGGAGCCGTCATTCCCTAAGAGTCTTCTGCTGCAAGGCAAGCCAGATCAACTTGGCTCAAAAGCAATTCGCCGCGCGGCCGAAACGGGCGATGGTCATGCGCTCGCTGCCTGGAAAAATTATACGCGTGACTTAGCACTCGGGATAGCAAACGTCGTGGCGTTTCTTAACCCGCAAATTATTGCACTTGGCGGTGGTGTCTCGAGCGCTGGAGCATTTTTGCTCGACACGCTCATCCCCCAGGTGTGCGCTCTGACAACGATGGCCCCGGCAGGCTCGACCCGACTGGAAATCGCGACACTGGGCAATGATGCGGGCATGATAGGAGCAGCAACCATGGCCTTCCAAGGCGGCCTCGTCACTCAGAAAGCGAATGCATAAATTGAAATCTGTTGCTTTGATTACTGGCGCCTCCAGCGGGATTGGTGCGGCCTTTGCGCGTGTTTTCGCCGCTGATCGTCATGATCTCGTGCTCACCGCACGCTCAACCGACCGCCTCGAAGCCTTAGCGAACGAACTGCGCGCCCAGCATGGCAGCGAAGTCGTCGTCTTACCGGCCGATCTCGCCGAACCAGGGAGTGTCAACGAATTGCTCGCCAGCCTCAAACAGCGCGGCATCGAAGTTGATTATTTGATTAATAACGCTGGCTTTGGCAATTACGGCGATTTTGCCGAACACGAGCCAGCAACCGAACTCGAGCAAATCGCGGTGAATGTCACCGCGCTGACCGCGCTCACCCGTGGCTGCCTACCTGGTATGCTCGCACGTAAGCACGGCCGCATCCTCAATGTCGCGTCCACCGCCGCATTCCAACCGTGTCCTTGGCTCGCGGTCTACGCTGCGACCAAAGCCTACGTGCTCTCCTTCTCGGAGGCACTGGCAGTTGAGCTCAAAGGCACGGGTGTCTCTGTCACGTGTCTCTGCCCGGGCCCCACCGAATCGAACTTTGGGCAACGCTCTGGCTTCAAAATGCTCAGCGCGATCAAAGATCGCATTCCGAGCGCGCAGGCGGTCGCTGAATATGGCTACAAGGCGCTCTTCGCGCGTGAGACCGTCGCGGTTCACGGGATTGCCAATCGCCTGCTCACGGCTACTCATCGCCTTGCTCCACGCAACCTCGTTGCGAACATCTCCGGCCGCATGCTTGCCACAGGGCGCGCCAAAACCGAGGACTAAGCGCGCGGTGCCCTAGACTGGCTCTAGCGTCTCACGGCCGGGAATTTTGCCCGTGGTTGCGATCGTCGCGATTAATTCGGCAATCCGCCTTGCGCTGCCGTGGGGCGCGATCGCAGCCTGATGCGCGCGCATGCTCGCGAGACGCTCCGCATTCCCAACAATACGACGAACCGAACGCACGACATCCGGCGTGTTTAACGCGACGACACCGATGCCATTGCTGCGCACATACTCCAGGTTACCGCGTTCTTGGCCCGGGACAAAATCGTACACCACCACCGGAACCCCCGTCACACTAGCTTCTGCTAATGTCCCCGGGCCGGCTTTGGTAACCAAGAGATCAGAGGCACGCATAAGAGCAGGCACATTTTCTGAGTAACCAAGCACGGTCATAGGTGTTGGAAGATGCGGTGCAAGCTCCTCAAGCTTGGTTTTCAGAGCAGCATTGCGCCCAGTCACAACGACCAGGTGCAAAGGAATCCGAGATTTGGCCAACGCCAGCGTCGTCGCGAGAAGCTTCCCTCCCCCTTCGCCACCGGCCATGAGCAAAGCAATCGTCGCGTCACTTGGCAAGCCCAACGAACGACGCAGCTCGGCTTTGGGCAATTGCCGATCTTCAAATTTAGGATGGATCGGATGCCCTAAAATCAACAGCCGTTCAGCCGGAACGCCACGTTCGCGAGCACGATCATACACTTCACGCGCAGGCACCACAACCGCGTCGGCTTCGGGGATTAACCAACCCTCATGGACCCGACCGAGATCGGTGATCACCGTGAGTAACGGCGCGGTAATGCGTGCATCAGAGCGCGCGCGCAGTGCGGCATGGTTGAGCAAAGGATGGACAGAGACAATCACATCGGGCAAGTATTCGCGGAAGAGATTACGCAAGCGCTCGCGATACAACGGCTCGCAGAAACGCACGAGGCTCCGGTAACGACGACGCCCGTTGGTCGCATGGTAGAGAGCGCCGTAAATTGGTGGGGCGAAGCGCAAAGCCGCACTATACGCCGTGCCGAGTTGGGTTAAGGGGAACGAACAATGCGCCGCGACATCATCAATCCGATGGTCAAATGAGCATGGTTCAGTGATCTCATCTAAAGCCGCTGTGATGGCCTGAGAAGCGCTGCGGTGACCGCCACCAGTATCCGATATCAGGAACAGAACACGTTTTTTCAAAATCCGATCACGCTTTGACGGATTCACCTTTCAGGCGTCGCAACGCCTGACGGCGCCGGCGCCGGTCCGCTCGCACAAAACGCAGACAAAAACGAGCTGGCGCATCATAAAATCGGAAGAGATCGCCAAATTCGACGTCAGGATTGAGATGGTGACCATTGTGGTCTTCGGGCAGCACAATCTGTAACGGCCGAGCGATCGCGACTAGCCAAGCTGGCGTTTTCCAGCCCAACTCCACTGTGTGGCGCCACCACACATGGAGCTGGCCCAACGCCAAGCCAAGCAACGCGCCAACCGGTGAGACATGCCAAACAAAAGCCGCGACCCCGAGATACGGCAATGCGCCAAGTACGCCATCGAGCAGAACAGCAGGGTCGAGCGAAAGAATCGCATGGTCAAAATACGACCGGCGCCGATCGTGATGCGTACGCAAATGCAACGTAAACCAGAGATGCTGGGGGACATGATAAGCAAACGTCGAGAGAAAATCTCCCACGATCAGGACGACGAGCGTAGCGACAATAGTCATCAAAAAAGTCATCACGGAAAATGCACCTGCCATCTGGAAAACGTGCCGACGACACCCTGCTGCCGATTTAGGGTTGAGCGCACAATCCCTTTCATCAGCAACTCGGCCATGGATCTGCTCTATACCCTCTCGAGGAAGCCTTGCACCCGTTGCCAGGCATCGGCGACGTCGGGCGTGCCGAATGCCTTGCTGCTCTGGCGGAAGAAACCATGGTCTTGCTCGGGGTACACCACCAGCTCGAACACCTTACCCGCCTGCTGCAAGGTTGATTCTATCTGCTCAATCTGCGCTGCGGAGATATAATGGTCGCGACCACCAAAGGCGAGCAGGAGGGGCGCCTGCACCGCAGCGCTATCCGTGAGCGCTGCGGGCTCACCACTGCCAAACGGCGACGCGATGGAACCCCCATAGAACGAAACCGCAGCCTTCACGCCCGGCAAAGTCGCACTGTAGAACGCGACCGAACCACCCATGCAAAAGCCCCATGTCGCAATCCGACCAGACGCCACGTCCGAGCGTTGGTTGAGCCACGTTATCGCAGCGCCCAGATCTTCCCGATAGGTCGCCCGGCTGGTTTGCTTTGCGGCAGCAAAGCCCCGTTGCATCCCCGCTTCATCATAGGGAACGTCAAGATCGGGATCACTTCTATGGTAATAGTTGATCGCTAAAGCGACATAGCCAGCACTCGCGAGTAGCTCGGTAATCCGTCGCATCTCCGCGTTCACGCCAAAAATCTCTTGGAGCACGATCACCGCAGGACGCGGCTCAACCGTATCAGGCAAAGCGAGGTACGACTTCATCAGCCCAGCGCCCACGGGGACGACAACATCTTGAGTTTGCATGCCAGGCCTTTTTGGCAGAAACTGCGCGAGCCCTCGGCGAAGGGGGTGAACCTCGTATGGTATTTCGTGCCGAGCCACTTGATGATCCCGCGCTCTATTTGAACCGTGAAGTTTCTTGGCTCAAATTTAACGATCGGGTGCTTGATGAAGCAATCGATGAGAACAATCCGCTTCTAGAGCGTCTAAAGTTCCTCGCGATCTATAGCCATAATCTCGACGAGTATTTCATGGTCCGCGTGGCCGGCATCAAACAACAAGTTGAAGCCGGGGTCTTCCGGACTTCCGACGACGGGCATCTGCCCGCCGAGCAACTGCGGGCAATCAGCGAGCATTTGGGGCCGTCATTGCAACGCCACATGAGCTGCCTCCAGGATCAAATCTTACCTGCGCTGGCTAGCCACGGCATCCAGATTGTCGCCCACCGGAGCCTCGATACCGATACCCAGCTTCGCCTGCGTGCAATGTTCACCGAGCGCGTCTTTCCCGTCTTAACGCCTCTGGCGGTTGACCGCAGTCACCCCTTCCCCTATATCTCAAATCTTTCTCTCTCGCTTGCGGTTGAGGTTGATGACCCGAGCAATAGCACCGCATTCGCCAGAGTGAAGGTCCCCAATAGTTTGCCACGGTTCATTGCCCTCGATGAGCCAGGGAATGCCCTCCAGCGTTTTCTGATGCTAGAAGACTTTATCGCGTGCAACCTGGACCTACTATTTCCTGGCGTGCCAATTCTCGGCGCGTGGCCCTTCCGCGCCACGCGTGATGCTGATCTTGACCTCCAAGAAGACGAGGCAGATGACTTGCTCGGGTCGATCGAATCCGAGCTGCGCCGCCGACGCTTTGGCCCACCGGTCCGTCTGGAAGTCTTTAGCGAAATGCCGACTCATCTGCGGCTACGTCTTTTGGAAGCTTTTGATATCGAAGAAAGCGACCTCTACGCTAGTAACGGCCCGCTGGCGATTTCGGATTTTTGGGCCTTAGCAAACCTCGATATTCCTGGGCTCCATGACGCCCCATTCACACCCGCAATTCCCAAGCGACTCGCTGGTCAGAGTGATCTCTTCGAAGTCATTCGTGATGGCGATCTCCTGCTTCACCACCCGTATGAGGCATTTGATCCCGTCTTACAATTCGTGCAGCAGGCAGCTCGCGACCCAAAAGTTCTGGCAATTAAACAAACCTTGTATCGCACATCCGGTGCTGCTTCGCCGATCCTGGCCGCATTAATCGAAGCAGCTGAAAACGGCAAGCAAGTCGCGGTAATGATTGAACTCAAAGCACGCTTCGATGAAGAAAACAACATCACGTGGGCACGCCGCTTAGAGCATGTAGGCGCACACGTCGTCTATAGCTCAACCGCTCTCAAAACCCACGGGAAAGTCGCGTTGGTCGTGCGCGATGAACCGAGTGGCTTGCGCCGCTATCTGCACATCGGAACCGGCAACTATAACGAGCGTAGCGCTTGCACATATACCGATTTTTCACTCTTTTCGTGCAGAGAATCGCTTGGGGCGGATGTCACCACCCTATTCAATGCCCTCACCGGGATCACCAAACACGAACACTATAGCGAGCTCATTATCGCACCCACCGATTTACGCAATCGCTTGCTCCAAATGATCGATAGAGAAACGAGCAACGCTCTCGCCGGTCAAGCTTCAGGCATCACCGCAAAATGCAACGCATTGAGCGATCCTGAACTGATTCGGGCGCTGTATCGCGCTTCCCAAGCAGGGGTACCAATTCAATTGGTCGTGCGCGGCGTCTGCGTTCTACGACCAGGCGTCCCTGGCATCAGCGAAACGATACACGTGCGTAGTATTATTGGTCGTTTTTTAGAGCATTCGCGAGTTTTTGTGTTTGAAAATGCCGGCATGCGCGAAGTCTATCTAGGCAGCGCCGATTGGATGAGCCGCAACCTCGATCGTCGAGTTGAGATCCTCGCCCCCATCCATGATCCGGAGATTGCGCGATATCTCGCCGATGATCTCTTCAGCCTTTTCCTGGCCGATAATACCAGCGCACGCCGCCTACATGCGGATGGGACTTACGAGCGTCTGCACCCCCGTACGGGAGAAGCCGCCATCAACGCCCAGGCGTTTCTGCTAAGCAACACCGGAGCAATCTCGCCTCAACAAATGTGAACGACTCGCGAAAGAACCCGGCAAAATATTCCAGACAAATTCACGTTTGCAGATCACACTTGCACATATTCCACTTTATTCGTGCAAGGAAAATATCGATGACTCGTTTTTCCGCGGTTACCCGTGCTGCAGTCGCCACCAGCATGCTGATTTTAGGCAGCACATTGCCCGCATTCGCGCAAACCTCAACCGATGCAAACACGACCTTGGTGCGAGTGCGAATCTTGAATTTTGCACCAGCAAATCAATCCGACGCAATTCCCGCTCTGGGAGTGGCGGCAAACCAGATTACAACGACCAATCGGCTGATACCGGATGTTGATGTAAGCTATTTTTTCAAAAATCCGCATTATGCGGCTGAGCTCGTCTTGACGTATCCGCAACGGCATGTCGTGAACCTCAACGGAGCAACAATCGGCGCGTTTGAAGAACTTCCACCAACCCTCACCGCGCAATATCATTTTACGCCCGGTGCCAAATTCCAACCGTACATTGGTGTTGGCGTCAACGAGACGCTGATCAGCGGGGTGAGCGTCAATGTGCCAGGTGTCGGTGCGCTCAAACTCGCTAGTTCGAGCACCGGCTTCGCTTACCAATTAGGCGCAGACTTCAAAGTAGCCCCAAAACGCTATGTGAATATTGATGTCAAACATATCGGCATCACCACTCCGGTATACTCAGGCTCGACCGCGGTAAGCAGCGCGCGGCTCAACCCGTGGCTATTCGGGATCGGCTACGGCATCCGGCTGTAGAGCGAGCGCGAGGATCGCCTGCCATTCCTTGGCGGCTACTGGTTGCACCGAGAGGCGTTGGCCTTTCTGGACGAGCGCCATGGCCGCCAGCGGCTGGTGGGCACGTAGCAGCTCAAGGGGCAGAAAGCGCTCCAGCGGCCGTTCGAAGGCAACATCGACCATTTCCCAAATCGGCTTTGCGGCAGAGGCCCGGGGGTCAAAGTACGGGCTCTGGGGATCCAGTGCGGTAAAATCGGGGTAGGCCGTGCGGATAACGCGGCAAATGCCAATGATCCCGGGTGGGCTTGTGTTGCTATGATAGAAAAAACCCAAATCGCCCACCTGCATGCTCTTCATATAATTGCGGGCCTGGTAATTCCGGACTCCTGACCATTCGGTGCGCCCTTCGAGCGCCAAACGTTGGAAACTGTATGAATCCGGTTCGCTTTTGAACAACCAATACTGCATTTTGTCCTCTTCGCAAGAGCGGTTGCGGCTCATGCTCTCGCGAAGAAGACCATACTATGACTGAGCCATCCTTCACACAACCAGCGATTGTCAAGCGTTCCGCAAATGGCTGGAACGACGTCCCGGCAGAAGGCTATACACCGGGCGAGCAGACCAAAGTCGTTCGCCACACCCTGATCGGCAGACGTAAGGACGAGGCGAACAAGCAAGGGCCGACGCTCGAGCTGCGCTACTTCGAGGTTCCCCCAGGTGCAGTCACCCGCTTAGAAAAGCATGAACACGAACATTACGTCATTATCGGCCACGGCCACGGCCACGCGATCGTGGGCACCGAAGTCAGTGAAGTCGGCCCCCGGGACGTCGTCTACATCGCGCCGCTCGTTCCGCACCAATTTGTTAACAATTCGGACGCGTCATTCGGGTTCTTTTGCGTCGTCTCAGCCGTCCGAGATTTTTCCCAGCAGCTCAGCGCGAGCGAGCTAGCGAACCTCCTGGCTTCCCCCGCTGGCCCCTACCTTGACCCCGACGGAGCACCGCCGCCACGTAAAGGGAACCTCGAAAAATAAGTTCCGGTAAACATCGTCGTATTAGGGGTGTAATACGTAGCAAATTATATTAGCATTGCATCAGAACTATTCGTCAATTGAGTTTTTCTCAACGTTGGATAGACGTCAGAAATGGATGGATGATGCAGATGCGAACGGATTATCGCAAGTATTGGACACGGGCATGCATTGCCCTCATGTTAACAACCTCGTTCTCCGGCTGTTCCGGTGGCGGCGCCAGCAGCTCGATGCTGCCAAGCGCCGGGCAGACAACCTCGACGCTGGGCTCCCCACCGCATCCCAGCTTCGTGGCTGGGGTCCGAATCGATGCGCCAGCAACATTGTCCGTGCGACAAGCGCGCTTCCCGTTTTCGGTACTGCCAAGCAATGTCGATTTATCAGTCTATACGCCGGCGGTCGGCAATCAAGGCGACGAAGATTCTTGTGTAGCCTGGGCTATCGGTTATGGCCTTCGCGGCTATCTTGCTTTCCACAATAGCATCTTTGCAAATATTAACCCCAAGACAGCCAGCACAAGCTATTTATTCAGCCCTGCCTTTGTCTACAACGAGATCAACGGTGGCGCGGATAATGGGTCATATCCGTCTGAGGCCATGAATTTACTGCAAACAAAAGGTGTCGCGACTTGGGCTGATATGCCGTATGTTGCGGGACAATTTACAACGCAGCCTTCGGCTGCGGCGCTCGCCAATGCACAAAATTATAAAATTGCAAGCTGGTCAGCGTTGTCAGGCGGGGGCAGCCCGAGCAGTGCAAATTGGGTCACACCAATCGAAACAGCACTCGCTGCTGGCTCGCCGGTAGCGCTGACTATTCCGATTTACAACAATGTCTATTACCTCAATTCCACCAACCCGGTTTGGAGCCAAAATACCGGTACGCTGCTTGGATATCATGAGGTGCTGGCTGTCGGTTATGATACCTCGACACAGCAAATCAAAATCCAGAATTCTTGGGGCACCGGCTGGGGTAGCGCTGGCTACTTTTACGCCACGTTTGCCATGATCAATGCCAACGTGGAAGAGGCAGTGGTTGCAACGGCAGCGCCAAGTCCGATAAGTACTCCAACTCCAACGCCGATCCACACCGCAACACCAACTCCGACGCCAATCCATACCGCAACGCCAACTCCGACGCCAATCCACACCGCAACGCCAACTCCGACGCCAATCCATACCGTCCAAAAACATCATCGTTGTATAGCTCATGCAGCTTGCAAAAATTTCTTCCAAGCAATCTGCGGCAAGCTAAAAACTATTCAACCTGATGT
>CAIKPM010000063.1 GCA_903829325.1 uncultured bacterium | reverse complement strand
TGACTCGTCCTGACTCACCGATTCCACAGCGCGACTGCTGCGACTGCTCTTTCATAAAAAGAGCTACGGTAAGATTTCCATTTGGCGCGTAGGGTATCCGAAAGTAAGATTTTCATTTGGCTTGACACGGCTCACCCACCCCTCGTCGTTGAGCAACGCTTTTATATCCGTCCGCCGCGTTCAGTCTCGGCGCGCATGAATCTGCGCGCTGCATGAGAAACGCTGCGCGCTATGATTGAGATGACCGACGCGCGGAAACCCACGACTTCACCGCTTGTGCTTGCGCTAGTTGTGAGCGCAGTACTTTTCGTTGTCTACGCCTGTTTAGCAGCCCGTGACGTCATGTTTGGCGACGGGATTGCATTGACCGGTGCTGCACTCACCGATGGCCTCGCCGGACCACCCGGATATCCGCTCTGGATTATGCTCGCACACCTCGCGAGCATGTTGCCATTCGGCGCACCGGTCTATCAAATCAACCTCACTTCCGCACTGTATCATGCAATCACCAGCGGGCTTGTCTTCTATACCGCGTATCTGCTGACGCGCCAACGCCGCGCCGCGCTCTTCGCCGCAGTCGTGCTTGCAATAGGCTCGCCAATCTTTGTGTCATGGTCACTCCAAGCAGAAGTCTTCGCGCTCAATGACCTCTTTGCCGCAGCGATTGTGCTGCTCTGCGTGCTCTGGGTCCAAGACGGCCGCCGCTTCTGGCTCGCACTGCCCCTAGCCGGACTCTTTGGCCTCGGACTCGCGAATCATCACACGATCATCGCCCTCGGGCCTCTGCCACTCTGGGTGGCATTCACCACCCGCCGCTACCTTCGCCCAACCAAGACCGTGCTCAAGGCCGTCTTCTTTAGCATCGGGGTCCTGCTGGTAACAGCGTCGCTCCCCTACCTGCATATCGTGCTGGCCTCGCAACATAACACCTACTGGAGCCTCGGCCAAGCTCACACCCCCGGTGAACTCCTCGACGTGGTCGATAGGCATGCATTTGGCACGTTCCACCTCGTGCCCAGCCCCGAGGAACGTGGAGGCACGATTCTCGAGCGTATCCAGGCGATGCTCGCGGCCAACGGCTGGCCCGCGAGCCTTATCCTGCTTGGAACCCTTGCCTTTGCCCGGCAGCGCCGCTGGCAAGAGCTTGGCTTGGTGATTTTAATCATTGCCATCCCAGGATTGCTGTTTTGCGCAATCGCCGATATCAACGTGAATAGCACGATTGCGTTAGCGATTTTCCAGCGTTTTTCTCTGCTTTGGCTCGTCGCAGCCGCACCGTACGCCGCAGGCATTTTCCTCTGGCTCAAAGAGAGCGTCAACCATCAACGCTTGCGCAATCTGCTGGGTATCTTCCTCATTGCCTGTTTTGCGATCAAAGCTGCCATTCAACTCCCGCGATTCAATCTGAGCAACGTGCACGACCCTCGCTTGGTGTTTCGCGACATCTCGAACGCGCTGCCGAAGAACGCTATTTTAGAAACGTGTGGCGATGCAATCAATGGCGACTTCGCCTACTTCGGCCCGATCGAGCACTGGCGCCCCGACGTAACGGTGATCATCCACGGTTACCTCTTCTCCTCGGGCTACCGCGACGAACTCGCCAAAGACATCCCCGTCCCGGCAGAGGTTGGCAGCAATGTCGAGCCCGCCGTGAGTCGGGATTTTTTCATCGAAGCTCTCAGCGCAGCCCACAATCCGCGCCCGTTCTACGTCTCGGGTGATCGGCCACTCCACGCTGCCGGACCACAGGCATACGCGATCCCCGAAGGGATCGTTTCGCGCATGGTGCCCTTGCAAAGCAACATCGATCTCAAAAAACGCTACGCTACCGAAGTGGCCTTGGAATCGCAACCTGGCTACGCCCAAGTCTACGAAGACCGCTGGCTCTCGAATGGCTTCGGTGATGTCGTCAGAGAATATTACGCCGGCGGTTTTTTTACGACCGCCTACGATGCCGAACGCTTAGGGAAAATTGGTGAGGCACGACGTTGGTATCAAATTGCCGCAGCGTACTCGCCCGATCAGATTATCCTCGACCGATTACGCGCACTGCCGCTCAAGGATTGAGCGGCAAAATCAAGCGTTCCACGAGACGCGGTTGGTTGCTAATCCAGAGATAGCCATCGCTGCCAGCCGCAATGGCCATGGGTGCATCTTCCGGGGTAAGGCCGGCACCGAATTCGCTGATAACGCCGCTTTTGGTGATGCGGGCGACCCGATGACCAGCGGTCTCGGTAAACCAGAGATCGCCAAAGCGTCCCCGAGCAATCCCATTCGGAGCACTGCCTGGCGTTAAACCAAGGTGATACTCCAAGACGTTGCCCCCCGGCGTGATACGACCGATGCGGTCGCCAGCGTACTCGGTAAACCATATGTTGCCATCGCTGCCACGCACCAAGCGATGCGGATGCGCTCCCGCAGAAATGCCCGCCCGATAATGCAGCACACGCCCACCGACTGACATTTTCGCAATCGCATCGCCGCTGAATTCGGTAAACCAGAGATTGCCATCGGCGCCCGTCACGATATCATCCGGTCCGAGTACGCGTCGGTGCAGCAAAGGATACTGCGTCACCGCACCACTGAGTGTGATGCGTCCAATCGAATCGATTGCGCCTTCGGTAAACCAAAGCGCTCCATCGCTGCCCACCGTAATATGCCGCAAGCCTGCGTGCAAAGGAATGCCCGCACAGTATTCGGTCAGGCCACCGATCAGGCTCATCCGTCCGATGCAATCGCGCCCAGCCTCGGTATACCAGAGGTTGCCATCGGGACCAACGGTCAGGCCGAAGGGACGCGCATCCGGCGAAGCGCTCGCACGATATTCAGTCACCCCACCGTTCGGCCAGATCCGCGCAATCTGGTTACTGCCCCGTTCGGTCACCCACAGATTGCCATCGGGCCCGCGCACGAGATCCTGAGGATCATTCGACGCCATCACCCCTTGAGCAGCCCCGGTGGCTTGCATCGATTGAGCCGCAGCTGGTATGGCTTGGGCACAGACGAAACTCACAGCACACGCAATAGAAAAAAGACGAGCGGACAGACGAAAACGCAAAGAATTTTTCCTCCAAAACAAGGGTGTAGCGAGGCGGTTCGCGTGCAGATGGGCTTCCCTGAGCAGCAGGCAGCCCCTTTGCCTTGCCGAAGCGTGACGGTTCATGGAGCAGGCTGAGTTTCTGGAAGAAGCGATCGAAAAATACGGCAAAGCGACGTATAATTTTGCCTATAGGCTCACCGGAAACGACGCCGACGCTCGCGACCTCACCCAAGACGCCTTCATCCGGGTCTACCGTGCTTGGCGCTCCTTCCGACCAGGCACCTCGTTTATCTCATGGATCTACCGTATCGTAACGAATTTGCACCGAGACGAACTTCGGCGACGAAAAGGACGTTACTTAGAGGAGATTCCTGAAGATAACAGCCCCCAAGCGTTTGGTGGAAGTCGCCCCCTTGCGGTTACCCCCATCGATGATTACATCAACCAAGGCCTTGACGCAAATATTACACTGGCCCTTGAAAAGCTCTCCCCCGAACAAAAGCGCGTCATTGTTTTGGCTGATATGGAAGAATACAGCTATCAGGAAATTGCCGATATTATGGGCTGCTCGATCGGCACCGTGCGCTCTCGCCTCCATCGCGCCCGTGCCCTCTTACGCAACCTCCTCCTCCCGATACGAGAACAATCATGACACCACACTGTAGCCCCGAACAACTGGTTGATTACGTTAACGGCGAGCTCGCCGCCGCAGCCGATGCAGAGGTCTATCTGCATATGGCCGATTGTTCGTTCTGCCACGATGCCTACAGCAGTGAGCTGTCACTCCGAGAGAGCCTGCACAACTTTGGGAAGGCCACCGAACGCGAGCTTCCGGCCAGCTTGGCAGATGCGATTCGCCAAGCAGCCACACCGCAGCGTAGGGTCTCCATGCTCAACTGGCAATCGTTTTGGCGGCCGCGCATCGCGTTGCCCGCGCTGGGAGGGGTCGCCTCGCTTGCTTTGGGCGTCTTGCTGCTCAGCCCACACTCATCGGGCGTGTCCACCTCGATCGCTCAGATCTCCGCTGCGGCCTTCCTCGACAGGCACACCGAGGCGATGGTGACCATGCCTCTAGCCGAGCATCTCAGTGCCCCGACTTTCGAATCCGCAGCGACTCTGCAAGAAACGCCCGACGAGGAATGAACCGACGAAGCTTACCTGCGCTCGTGTGCGCGAGTGCCTGCGCTTTCGCATTCTTGCTCCCGCTCAACGCGAATGCGGCGGACTCTGCGCTGGCGCTGCTCCAAGCAGGGGTGCGGGCACCACTCACAACGTCATACACAGCTCAGGTTGAACGCATTCACTTTGGTGCACGTGGCTCGCGCCAAACATTGGTACGTATCGAGCACCTAGCGCCCAATGCAACTCGCCGCACGTATCTGGCGCCAGAGGCGTTCTACGGCAATACCATCGTGCAGCGTGGCAATCGCCGCTACGAATGCGACCGCCACCACCACCGCTTCGTGATTAGGGTTGAACACGATCCTGATGATCTCAGCACCGCTCAAAATTTCGCTCTCCTAGCCCGAAATTATCGTGCTGAATATGGTCAAGATGAAATGATCGCTGGTTATCCGGTCATCTCACTGTCATTGATCAATCGCCATACCGGCGAAAAAACCATGAGCATCTGGCTTGAGCGCAATACGCATTTGATACTCTCGAAGGTCGTGTTCCATCGTGATGGAGCGGTTGCTTCTGAGATGCGCTTCGAGAAGCTACGCTACACGAATAAACTCCCCGCAAATACCTTCAGTACGAGCGCGCCTAGCGGATACATCGTCGTTACGAATAACGTAGCCAACCGTTCTCAAAGCGCGGGGTCGGGTGAAACCGATACCAACAAACCCCCGACTCCCATTGATCCTCATTTTTTACCCGAAGGCTTTGCGCTGATTCAGACGACCTATCCGACCTTGCAAGGCGTTCCCTTTTTGCATTTGTTGTATTCGGATGGGATTCGTTCGCTCTCGATTTTTGAGAATCAGCACAACACCCCGGCCGGCGTGAACGGCTTTCATGCCCAATCGGTCAAAATAGGCGAACGCGACGCCCAGCTCGTGGCCGACGGCGCTAACAATCTTTTGACCTGGCAGGGCGCGCACAGTAGCTTCACCCTCGTCGGCGACTTGAGCAAGCCAGAGCTGCTCAAGATCGCCAATAGTCTGCGCTAAAGGGCGCCCCCCGAACGTTTTTTTACAATACCGCGCGTAGGCGGCGCTCTAGCTGAGCCTTCGTTTGATCGCCGCTCGTGATCGTCGAGATTTTTTTATTCGCATCAATCACGACAATTGTCGGGAAACCTTGCAACATATAGAGATTTGCGACATTGAGATCAGGATCAAAGACAATTGGATACTGCACGTTGAGGGCTTGCGCGAACGCCATCACATCTGCTTGGGTTTCCGGCGATTGTTCGTCTTGACCTAAACTGTGTGAGCTGACCGCAATTACCGTCACCCGGCTGCCATACTTTTGGTAAATCGCATTGAGAATCGGAACTTCACGACGGCAATGAGGACACCACGTCGCAAATAATTCCAGCAAAATCGGCTGCTTCACCGTGCTCGAATCAAAAAAGCCCACTTGAAATGGCGGCGCCGGATCGCCTGGACGAAGGGTCGCGACGTGAGTCGGGCGCGTCACCGCCGTTGGCACACGCGAGGCAAGCCCGACGGCAATAATGGCTCCAAGCGCCAAGATACCCAGCGTAATCGACAATAACAAACGACGGTTCATACGAAAGAGTCTCCTTTTCCAAACCTGAGCACAGCTCTATAAGCGGGCATCGAGGGCCCAACGACCAGGGGCAAAGCGGACAATCGCGAGACTCAAACAAGCCAAGGCCAGATCACGTCCGACATCCCACCACGAAGCCGGTGCCGAGTCCGCGGGACCAAAACAGCCACACGATGTCACGATCCCGCGGGCCACAACAGAAGCGATTGCGCCCGCAAACACTACCAACTGCAAGCACACGAGGCTAGCAACCGCGCGGGTAAACAGCCCTAAAACCAGATAGACGCCTAGGCCTATTTCAAAGAATGGCAAGAACACCGCCAAGGGTACCACCACAAATGCCGGCAAAAGCCGAAACGCCGTAATCGTGACCGCCAAGGCTGCGGGATGCCCCGCCTTCAGCAACCCAGCGAGCAAAAACACCCCGCCAAGCAGCACCCGCAGCACAAAAATCAGCGTTGGCATCACGGTCGGGCCACCTAGCCGACTAACGCGCTACACCTTTGCCAAGATTGGCGATGTATCCACGAATCAGCTTCTCATCGTTCGAACCACGCTTGACGGAATTGAGCAAGCGATAATATGCCGAACGAGCCTTCGCAGGCTGATTCGCACGATCGTATGTCCGCGCAACGATATACAACAAATTCGGATTGCCATACACAAACTTCGGTGTTTGGATCAGCAATTGATCAAAAATTTGCGAGGCTTCACTGTAAATATGTAATTCGTAATCGCAACTCGCAATATCCGCAAACGCTTGAACGGTTTGGCGAATCGAGAATGCATGACGGAAGGCTTCACGCGCCCGATCAAAATGATTGAGCAGTTGTTCGCTTTGGCCTAAATGGAACCACGCTTCGTCGTTCCGAGCGTCTAATGACACCAAACGCTGAAAGAACAGTCCGGCGTGCTGTGGATCATTTTTGCGCAGGGCAAAAACACCCAAGCGCATCAAGGCAAATGTATTGTTCTGCTGAGGGCCTAAGGCGGTCGTCCATTCGGTAACCGCGTCTTTTTCGCGACCTTGAGAGATCGCAAAATCTCCCGCGGAAATGTGGGCAAGAGCGAGCTGCGGGAACGCCTTGACTTCGCGATCGACCACTTGCCCAGCGTGTTGAGTATCATTCACACTCAGATAAATTCGGGCCTCGTCGTTAAGGACTGTGGCTTTATTTTGATCATCGGGTGCCAGGCTATAGAGGCGTTCGTCATAAGCGATCGCATCGGCAATACGATGTTGAGCAACCGCTAACTGAACTTCGGCTTGTAAGGCAGAGATATTGTTCGGATTCGTGCGCAGCACCGCAGCATACAGCGGTAATGCCGATGATAACTGCTGCTGATCAACGTACGTGCGAGCAGCGAGTAATTGAGGCAGAGCATTACTTGGGTCTAGCTTGGCGGCAGCAAGAAATTGTTGGCGCGCGTCGTCAAAACGTTTTTGCACGGCCAAAACGACGCCATAATTAATGAAAACACGCGGGTCTTGCGTGTTAAAGGTAAGTGCGCGTCTGGCGATACGATCGGCCTCATCAATGCGATTGACTTGTAAATACGCATTGCTCAATTCAACCAAGAGCATGGCATCGGTTGGATCCAACAAGCTCGCTGCTTGGAACGCGGTAATGGCTTCAGGATACCGGCCTAGCTGACGAAGTGCTGCACCGTTAAAAAAGTCGAGCTTCGCATTCTTGGTAACACCACTCGCAAGCAAATGTTGCGCCAAATCGTGAGCAGCAGCCGGTCGGCCAACCTGCAAATACGCTTGAACCAAACGAACCGCAGTCGTCACATCGCTAGGCGACGCTTTGAGTTGCGCCTCAAGCCCAGGAATCAACTGAGTGGGTGAGGGAGTCGGCGCGCCTGCATCCGGGGTGGCGGTGGGAGTTGGTACCGCAGGATGATTGCGAGCTATGGCAGCCGTAGGCATGACACTGCAGAACGACAGCGCAGCCAGCATCACCGTGGCAGTACGCTGAGCAAGAACTCGAGATATCACAAAATCCCCTTCAATTGACAAAGTTGGCGCGTCAGTTCCGGTACCAGAGTAAATGCATCGCCGACGACGAGCAAATCGGCAATTTCCGCAAGTGGAATATGGGCATCTTTATTGATGGCGATGATCGTCCCCGCTGTTTGCATCCCAACGCGGTGTTGAATAGCCCCAGAAATCGCAATCGCTAGATACAAACGCGGCTGCACCGTCTTGCCGGTTTGCCCCACCTGCTGAGCATGGGGCACCCAACTAGCATCGACCGCTGCTCGCGAAGCTCCAACCACCCCACCGAGAACCTCGGCCAAGTCGGCGAGCATCCCGTTAAAAGGCGCGGGGCCACCTAAGCCACGACCACCGCTGACGATAGTATCGGCATCTTCTAACGCGACCTGAGTTTGGGGCAAAGGCTCTTGCGCGACAAGCTCGAGTCCTACCGGAACGAGTAAAGCAACCGAGGACTCACCGTCGCTCTCCGGCGTGGATTGGGCGAACAACAGCCCTCGCTCTTGGAGAAACGCGAGAATCGCCTGAGCGGCTTGAGCCGGCTCGAGCCCTTGGACGATACGCACGGGCGCCTTCGGCACGCTTGTCACAGGCGCTGAAGCAGCTGAGGTAGCTGGTAACGCGGAGCAACCAAGTTCGGCCACGGTGAAGCGACGCAGGGGCTTTTTCTTCGCGGCCATGATGCCCTTAAGGGCAGCGTAGCGCGCGGGGGGAGCAGACTTCCCGATACCGACAACGATCGGAATCGGCCCCGAAAGTCGCTGAACAAAACCTTTGAGAACGCGCTCGCCCTGGAGACGTTCGCCAACTTGCTCAAACCCACGGAGCTGGGTCATCGACGGCACACCAAGTTGACCCGCTAGCGCGTTCACCAAGCCTTCGTCAGCCGACAGCGTGGCGCAGCAGACGACATCGAAACCAATCACCCGTAAAGCGGCCGCCAGCAACTCCGCCCTCGACGCGTGATCGGCCTGTTCCCAGCCGGCGTCGGCGATAACGCATGCTTCATCCGCTCCTTGGGCGAGAAGCTTACGCACGGCATCGTCTTTGCACACAGAATCGAGCGTTAGCACGGTAACCACGTGCGTTGGATCGACATCACGCAAGCGCAGCGCAGCTTCTAGCGCAACATCATCGCGCGGGTGCAAGAGACAGACAACCAGCTTCAGCGAACAACCTCTCCCTGGGCAAGTTCATGCAATGGCGCTCGTTGGACTGGGATGACCGAGACTCGAACTCGGACGCCCTCACGGGCTACGGATTTTAAGTCCGTTGCGTCTACCTATTCCACCATCATCCCAAGCGCACACCCAATTCGCACACCTGCCCACGGTCCCTTTAGCGCAGATTCAGTACCGCTTTGAGGCTGAAGCTTCGCGGGTTTTTTGGATAAGGGCGAGCGAGCCGTTATAATCGGCCAAGGCAATACCCGCATATAAGGTATCAATAATCGTCAATTGTCCGATGCGACTCGACATGGCATCACTACCAAACGCAGTTTCTTTCGCGGCCGTGAAGAGTTTAATATCGGACACTTTGGTAATCGGCGAGGTCGCACGATGTGTAATGCAAATCGTCGTGGCTCCGGCGGCCTTCGCATTTTCCATCGCGTCACAGACATCACGACTGGCGCCAGTGTGGCTGATGCCTAAAGCGACGTCGTGCTTTTTCAATAACGACGAAGACATCGCCATCAAATCGCTATCCGACAACGATACCGCGGTAATCCCAAGTTTCATGAACTTGTGATAGGCATCCAAGGCCAAGGGCGCACTGCCACCAATCCCATAAATCTCTAATTTTCGCGCCGTGGTCAAGGCCCTGACCGCGCGCTCGAGTTCGAGATCAGAGAGGACTTCCATCGTATCATTGAGCGCCTGGGCATTCGCCTGAAAGACTTTCACTTTCAACGCACTCAGAGAGTCGGTCACTTCAATTTGATCGTAAACGCGTTCGGTCGGGCCGACCAAATCACGCGCGAGCATGATCTTGAACTCTTGGTAGCCTTTATAGCCAATTTTCTGGCATAAACGCACTACGGTTGATTCACTCGTCTGGGTTTTCTCAGCGAGCTCGGTCACAGTCAGATGGATGAGCTCTTCAGCGTTGCCCAAAATAAAATCAGCAACCCGCTGCTCAGCGACCCGCAAGGAACTATACGTGCCCTGAATGCGCACAAAACATCCAGGCACTTTGACAGGTTCGATACGCGTCTGGTTGATTAGCACGAATACCTTCTTCTCCTTAGAAGGCAAGTCTCCCTGAGAAACTGGTGGGAGATTCGCGATCTTATCGCTTCGTCATCCGCACTTAAGGAAGCAGTGGGCCGAAAGTGTGGACCGCGGCTCCATCGCCATCGTGCCGCAAATAAACGATCGCCTCGTTTGGCCCGGTCAACCGCAAGCGCTCGTGAATCTCCGGAATCGCCCCATCAGGGCGTTCGAGGCGAGCAATTTGTTGTAATTCTCGGCTCGTTTGGGCGCGCAAGGCGCGGACGAGAGCTTCTTGCCGGTTGACATGAGCCGCAACAACAATATTTCGATCAATAATCCGCACGTACTGGACCACGACCGCTAGCGCGAACAGCACCACAGTCAATTTCGTCGCCACATTGCCAAGCTTGATCATCGCGCACCCACCGTCGGTAATCCGGTATCAAGAAATGCACCCATTTTACGGTATTTAGCATACCGCGCATCAAGCAGTTCTTGGGGCGAATGTGCAGCCAAGGTATCCAAAGCGCCCCCAATAGCCGCTAGCACATCTGCAACCGTCTGAGTGCTGTCGCGATGCGCGCCGCCCAGCGGTTCAGGCACGATCTCATCGATAATGCCAAATTTTTTGAGATCGTCACTGGTTAAGCGTAAGCGCGCGGCGGCTTCATCGGCTTTCGCTGCGTCACCCCAGAGGATAGCCGCACAGCCCTCCGGCGATGCGACCGAATAGACGCTGTGCTCGAGCATAATGACATAGTCGGCTAAACCAAGCGCTAAAGCCCCGCCGCTGCCGCCTTCCCCGATGACGGTCGCAACCACGGGGACTTTGACACCGGCAAGCGTGGTTAAGCATGCGGCAATCGCCTCAGACTGATTGTGCTCTTCAGAGGCAATCCCTGGATCTGCGCCGGGGGTATCGATCAATGTCACCAAAGGCAAGCCCAGACGACTGGCGAGCTCCATGAGGCGCTTGGCTTTGCGATATCCATGCGGAGCGGGCATTCCGAAATTTCGCGCGATATTCTGCTTGGTATCGCGCCCTTTCACTTGGGCCAGCACAACGACGTTCCGCCCAGCCAAGCGCGCAAGGCCACCAACCAAAGCAGCGTCATCCCCAAAATGGCGATCGCCATGCAACTCATCGAACGCGTCCAAGGCAAGCAGATAGTCACTGCCCAGCGGCCGCCGAGGGTGCCGCGCCATGTGCACGCGCTCCCACGGGGTCATCGCCCCGAACATCTCTTGCGCTACTTGGGTCGCCTTCGCTTCGAGGACACCGATCTCGCTATGGAGGTCCACCGATTGGGCAGCCGCCACACTCCGTAATTCGGCGATGCGAGCCTCTAGCTCGAGCAAGCCTTTCTCACGTTCAACAATGACATTCATGCGGGCACCGTAGCGGGAGCGACATAGCCCAACAAACGAGCCAGCGTATCTCGCAGTTCATGGCGCGAAACGACCATATCGATTTGCCCCTTTTCGAGTAAGAATTCAGCCGTTTGAAAATTCTCAGGGAGACGCTGACGGATTGTTTGTTCAATGACCCGTCGCCCGGCAAAACCAATCGACGCCTTCGACTCCGCAATAATCACGTCGGCCTGAAACGCAAACGAGGCCGAAACCCCACCGGTCGTCGGGTCGGTCAATACAACGGCGTAGAAATTACCCGCGTCGGTAAAGCGTTTCACTGCAGCACTCGACTTCGCCATCTGCATGAGGGCCAGCATACCTTCTTCCATGCGAGCGCCACCACTCGCCGTAAAGAGCACCACCGGAAAATGGTGATGCAACGCATGCTCAAACAAGCGCACTAGGCGCTCACCGACGACACTGCCCATGGTGCCACCACGGAAGCTAAAGTCCATGATACCAAGTGCAAGGCGTTGGCCTGCCAAGGTACCGGTCCCGACGACAATCGCTTCGGTGAGACCGGACTTGATGCGATCAGCCGCAATTTTCGCTGGATACGTTCGTTTATCGGTCCAATGCAGCGGGTCGCTTGGAGCAACTTGCGCGGCAATTTCTTGAAACTCGCCATCGAGTAACATGTGGACACGATCAGAGGCATGCATGCGAAAATGATGTCCACAACGCGAACACACCCAGAGGTGCTGCTCTAAGTCTTTGCGATAGAGCATCTCGCTGCATTTTGGGCAGCGTTCCCACAACGTTGCATCGCGTTCTTGCGGAGCGTTTGCGCGCGGTAAGCGCATCCAATCAGGAATAGGCACCTAAGCGGTTTTTCCGAAAAAACGACGGCGATAAATACGGACTAATTGGCGAAGATAATTCGTAATTTCGCCCCCATTGAGTTTTGACTCACCCGCAACGCGATCGGTGAACACATACGGCACTTCGACATAGCGAGTATAATGCGCTTTGGCGATCACTTCCAGGCCAATTTTGAAACCGATTGGATCTAATTCAACGCCTTGCAAAGCGCTGCGCCGCACCAGAAAATATCCGCTGGTAATATCTTTCACCGGAGTAAGCGGTTGAGCTAAGAGAATCGCAACTCGCGACGTAAATTTGCGCTTCCACGGCCAATCTTCGATTCCACCGCCAGGAACGTAGCGACTGCCGATCGCTAATTCAGCGCCGTCAGCGAGCGCCTGCACCATCTTGGGCAAAATAGCAATATCGTGGCTAAAATCAGCGTCAATCGCCCCAACCGCTTCCGATTCAGGCCGTGCGAAAGCCCAACCATCGATCACACCGCTGGAAAGCCCTAATTTACCGGGACGATGCAGACAGCGCACGGGGTATTCTTGCGCCAAGGCATCAACGATCGCCCCGGTGCCATCGGGCGAATTATCATCGACCACCACAATCTCTCCGTCGAGCTGATGCTCGCGGAATGTTGCAGCGAGCGCCTCGATCAAGCGACGAATCCCGCCGGCTTCGTTGTAGGTGGGGATAACGAGGGAAAACTTCATGGCAGGCTCGGATACGACGAAACCGCCTTTAGACCTCGCCCGCCGCGTAGCGTATCGCGCTAATTGCAACCAACCCAGCTGTCTCGCTGCGCAGAATACGTCGACCCAACGAGAGGGTCTGAGCGCCAACCGCTTGCGCTCGCTCGATTTCGCGATAACTCAAGCCACCTTCGGGGCCAATCACGACGAGCACGCTGCTCGCGCCGTTCACTAGTGCATCAAGCGCGCGCGGCTTGGTCGGTGCAATCTCCCAAGGAATGAGCACGCGATCGTAACCTGGCATCAACGCGAGCAAGCCGCTCCAGTCCACAACCTCGCTCACCTCGGGGATTGCCAGGGCACCACTTTGCGCCGCGGCAGCTCGCGCGAGGCGCCGCCAACGGTCGAGTTTCCCCGTACCCTCTCGCGCACCGATGACGCGCTCGCTCTGCACCGGCAAAAAGCGAATGACCCCCAATTCGGTAGCCTTCTCGACGACGTAGTCCATTTTGCTGCCCTTGGGCAAGCACTGCGCAAGGCTAATCGCAAGCTCGGTCATGGCTGGCTGCTCACAACGCCGCTCAAGGCGCACCGTAACCTCAGGTAAGAGGCCGAGAATCACGCACTCGAATACAGCCGCCGTCGAATCACGCACTTCAACGAACTCGCCGACTGCTGCTCGCAGCACCGTACGTAATTTGTGGCTATCGGCAGGGTCAAGTCGACACTCTTGCCCTTGGCTCAGCTGTCCAGGCAAAAAGAAACGACGTGGCGCTCGATTACTCAGGCCGAAATGCGTCTTTCACGCGATCGAAAAATGAGCGTTCATCGACGCTTGAACCCGACAACGTCGCGAGTTCCTCGAGCAACTCGCGCTCGCGTTTCGAAAGCTGCTTCGGTACCGCAATCTGCACGTGCACATACAAATCGCCCGCCGCTCCGCCACGCACACTCGGCATGCCATGCCCACGCAAACGGTAGCGTGTGCCATTTTGGGTGCCACCCTGAATGTCGACTTTGAGCGTAGCGCCCGAAAGCGAAGGTACATCGATTTCTCCGCCGAGGGCAGCCACAGCGAAAGCGACAGGCATCGCCAGCGACAGATCCATGCCATCGCGCACGAAAAACTCATGTTTAGAGATCACGAGATAGACATAGAGATCGCCCGGCGGGCCGCCTCGTTGGCCGGCTTCCCCATGACCGGCGATGCGAATACGGCTGCCATCGTCAACCCCGGCGGGGACTTTCACCTGCATGACCCGTTGGCGTTCGGCACGGCCCCGACCATGGCACGTTTCGCACGGGCTGGGAATCGTGTGACCTTCTCCGCCGCATTTGTTGCATGGGGTTTGCGACATAAACTGGCCTAAGGGAGTCTGACGCACTCCGCGAATCATCCCTGTGCCCGAGCAACGATCACACGAGACCACCAAGGTGCCGGGTTTGGCGCCGGAGCCCTTACACGTTTCGCAGCTCGCTAAATGGTTAAAGCTGATCTCGCGCTCAACGCCCGTGTACGCTTCTTCTAAGGTGATGACTAAATCATACCGTAGATCAGCCCCACGCGCCGGTCCGGAGCGTCTTGCGGCGCTCTCGGCTCCGCCGCGCACATTCCCGAAAAACATATCGAAAATATCGGTGAAGCCTTCCGCCCCCGTAAAACCACCAGCGCCAAAACCACCCGCTCCGGCTCCGACACCTGCATGCCCGTAGCGGTCGTAGCTCTCACGTTTTTGCTGATCCGACAGAATCGAATAGGCCTCGTTGATTTCCTTAAATTTCGCTTCCGCTGTGGCTTTGTCAGCAGCGACGTCCGGATGATGAGTACGCGCGAGGCGCCGATACGCTTGCTTAATATCAGTCTCGGATGCGTTCCTCTGAACTCCTAGGACGTCGTAGTAATCGGTTGGCATGAGGCTCCTTCGTGAGTATAGGTCAACGGATCAGCGTTGACCGAGACTATCGGTCAACGAATTGGCGGTTCCGGCAAGGATCGCCAGAAGCTTGCCATATGGCATACGACGTGGCCCAAGCAGGGCTAACATCCCGATCGCGTCTTCACTGGTACGATACGGAACGGCCAAAACGCTACAATCGCTAACATCGCCATCACCCAGTTCGTGACCGATCTTAACAACCGGGGCTTCACCAGCAGTGTTCATGGCTTCGGCAACAAAATCGTAGAGCGCCTTTTGTTCTTCAACCATGTTCAGGATGCTGCGCAGTTTACGCAGATCGTGAAATTCAGGTTGGGCCAGAAAATGCTGAGTCCCGCTTGAGACGACAGTACGTTCATCACCAACCGAGGCGGCCAGGGCACCCAAGACGATCTCGGCAAGCTCGTCGGCCAAGCCGCAACTCGCGACGACCTCGCGCACCGCAGTCGCCTGAATCTCGCTGAAACGCTTGCCGCCGAAGGTTGCGTTGAAGCGATTCGACAGCCCCGTGAGTTCGTCGGCGGTTACGGCACGGGTCACATCGAAATTACGCTGTGCCGCTACGCCAAGAGCAGTCACGACAATCACTAAGCCTGCTCTATCCGAGAACCAGATCAGTTGCACGTGACGAAACATCGCTGTCTGCTGAGCCGGGGTTACCGCAAACGCGAAGCTCGAGGTTAAGCGGCCGAGGGTTTTGGTCGCGTTTTCAATGAGATCGCCCAGTTCTCGACTAGCAGCAAGAAACTCGTTGCGAATCTGCCGTTGATCTTCCACCGCGAGCACGACAGGCTCCATCAATCGATCAACATAGGTGCGATACCCCGTGTCTGAGGGAACCCGACCAGCTGAAGCATGCGGCTGAACCAGATACCCAGCGGCTTCAAGCTCAGCCATTTCATTACGAATCGTGGCCGCACTGACCCCGAGGCGATACTTTTGGGTCAAGGTATGAGATCCGACTGGTTCAGCCGTCTCAATATACTCATAGACAATCGTCGCTAAGATAAACGCCCGACGTTTATTTAGCGCGACCGAGTCATCACTCATATCGCGAACTCCCCCGATGCACAGCCAATCTTAGCACTCTAGTGGCAAGACTGCCAAGAGGCCGAATCGCGCCAGCTAAAATCTTACTATGAGCCCATCATCGCGCCAAACCCGATTCTTACCCAAGCCCCCCGAAGGGGGCAAGGGGGATGGGGTGACGCAGAGCAATCGCCGTGAGCTACAAAAGGTGTACGCTAAGCGCTATAAGCAGGCCAAGCGAGCTGAGAAGAGCCGTCTACTCGATGAGTTTTGCGAGATGACCGGCTACC
>CAIKPM010000062.1 GCA_903829325.1 uncultured bacterium | reverse complement strand
TCGCTGGGTGTGCAACGCTCAACGTTCTTCATTGATGCGGACGGTACAATCGCCCAGGTTTGGCCGAAAGTGAGCGTAGAGGGACACGCCGCTGCGGTCTTGGCCGCTGTTAAGGCTGTCTGCTAGTTATCGTTTTTTGGTTGACTGCGGGGAAGCGCAAATTGCACAAGCGATGGCACTGGCGCTAACCCGCGGCTGATAACTGCATGCACCGAGACCCGTAGTTCGAGCTTTTCGAGACGTTCTTTGGCGGCGAGCACTTCGCGGCCACTCGTGACGACATCCTCGAGGAGCAGAACGTGCTGCCCCGCATGAAACGCGCCTTCGACGTATTCATCTGCAAAAGCGCCGTAAGACTTCGGTGCTTTGCGGATGACGATCATCGGGATATTGGTCATTTGCGAAACCGCCGTCGCCAAAATGACGCCACCTAACTCAGTGCCGGCGATGAGGTCGGGGCCTTTTTCGGCCACGATCGGCGAGAACAGTCGAGCGATGCGGCGTAAGACGTACGGATCCGAAAACAGCCGGAATTTATCGATGTAAAAGTCGCTTCGGGCACCGCCGGACAGCAGATAATCCCCACGCGTGAGTGCCCGCTCCATGATAATTTGCCGGAGCCACTTTAATTCCGGAATGCGCGCAATCGACGAAGTCGGCTCGTTCTGGAGCAAATCGTCCATAGAAAAACGGTCCATGCATAGTCCCACTTTAGGTAAGGGGCGAGGAGAGATCCCTACGTTCCACAAGTTGTGCTGTGGAACATCCTAGATGCGCCAACGGTAGGCGTTCCATGATTCGACGATGGGACTCGGAGCGAGGCCTTGGAAGTCGGGGTTGAACGCTTCTAAGTTGCGCGGATGATAGAAGAAGATCTGGGGTACGTTCCGCGCGAGGTTGGCCTCGATCTGGGCATACGCTGCTTTGCGCGCTGGTCGGACGTATGTAGCCAGAGCGTCCGCTTGGGCTTGCTCCATTTCTTGATTGCAATAGCCGGTATAATTGGAGCCATTTGGCGGGCGGGCCGAACAGAGAAACTGCGATGAGTTATCGGGATCGGTCCCCGAATACCAGCCGCTGAGGTTGAGGTCGTAGCGTCCTCGAGCGAGGATGCCCCCCATCGCATACGGAGCATAAAGCAGGGTTGGTGTATAGGGATGAATCAGCGCTTCGATGCCCACGTTGTGCAGATCAGCCTGCACCGCGACCGCCTCCAAAGCAGCCGTGGCGTTACCTTGGGCGTAGGAAAGCTGGAGTGAGAGACGTTGACCCGCTCGGGTGAGGATGCCGTCTTGACCAACGGTGAACCCTGCAGACCGAAGCAGCTCGCGAGCTTTGGTCGGATTGTAGCGATCGGCTCGGGCGAGGGGATTTGCCGCCCACAGCCAGGCGGGGAGATCGGTATCGGCGAGAGTCGCGGTGCCGAAGGTGAGGCGGCGAACGATCGCCGATTTGTCGATCGCCGCAGCGAGTGCGCGTCTGACGCGGATGTCTTGCAAGCTGGGGCGATTGAGATTGATCAGCATGCCGCTGTAGGCGTTGAGTTGGGTGATCGTGGTGCGAATATCGGCCATACGAAGAATTTGCGGCAAGGTGTGCGGAGATGGTTCAAAGAGCCAATCGATTTCGTGGGTGCGTAATTCGTTGAGAGCGGTATTCTCATCGGGAAGCAGGTTCACGATGATATGGGCAAGCTGGGGTTTGCCGAGGAAATAGTGCGGATTAGCGCGGTATTCGAGTCGTTCTCCGCGGATCCAGCGCTCGAAAATATACGGCCCCGTGCCTAAAGGCGCACTATTGAACGCAATAGCATTGAGCGATTTCTCGTGCTCTAGAAGATGCGCAGGCAAAATTTGGTATGGGTTATCGCTATCACCAAACAGCGTTGCAATAATCGGTGCGAACGGATGGCGTAGGATGAATACAACCGTGAATTGGTCGGGGGTGAGGACGTGATCAACAACGGTAAAGCCGTAATTTGTGCCTACGTTGTTGTTGGGATTGACGATAGCGCGATACGTGAAAGCGACGTCTCGGCTCGTGAATGGTACTCCGTCTTGCCAGCGGACATCGTGACGGAGGTGGAAGGTGATCGTGCGTCCATCGCGGCTGATGCCACCATTGCTTATCGTTGGCACAACGCGCGCAAGGATCGGAATGGTCTGGCCTTGGGCATTACTAGCGGTCAGCGGATCGAAGACCAAACGGGCCAGCATGCCTTCGGTTGTGTCGGTTGCTAGGATAGGTGAAAGCGAGGCCGGGGAGGTTGTCAGCCCGATTCGCAGGACGTTGGGCTGGGTCCAGGGGTGCCTTCCGTTCCCTGTGCTGGACACGCGTGAGCAACCAACCAGCAGGCCGGCCACGAGCAAGGCCGCAGCACGGGAGCGCACCTGCAGCCAGCTCACCGCTACTCGGACACCGGGGGAGCTTTGGTCGCTTTCTTTGGCGCTGCTTTTTTTGCTGGTGTTTTTTTCGGAGCGCTGCTCGCCTTTTTAGGCGCGGCTGGTTTCGGCTCTTTCGCCTCGACGACTGGGGGGGGAGGAGGTGCGGGCGGTGCCTCCGGTTCTGGCTCTGGTTCAGGCCCTGCGGCTGCGGCAGCTGCGGCGGCCTCTTCGGCTTCTTGCTCGGTGAGAATCGTTTGGCGTGCTGGTTGGATCACGACACTTGGTCGCGATTTAATTGGCCGGTCGGCACGGAGAGCGACGCGGGCTAAGACGCCATTGATGGGAAAAACGATCTCATTGATGTCCGCTTCATCCAGGAGAGGGAGGATGTTGGCAATGCCTCCGCCTTGATCTTTGGGACTGTGTGCATCGGAGCCGATGGCGATCGGAAGCTCGTGCTCGAGGCATTTACGCAAGAGCCGGCGGTAGATATCGAGGTGACGGGCATGCACGCTTGGGTCGGAAGAGCGGTAGAAAACGCGGGTATTGATTTCGATGCCCATGCCGCGTCGGGCGCACGCCTCAAGGATGCGATCTTCGTGCGCCTCGAGACGCTGCTCTTCCGGCCAATGACCAAATTTGCCAGGTACATGAAGGTGGCCGAGAATATCACCAGGCAGGGTGTTGATCGTTTCGACCATCAGATCTGTGTAGCGTTCCCAGGTTTCTTCCACGCCGATTTTGCCAAAGACGTCGCTAAACTCGGGATTGTCGAAAGGCCACATCCAGGGATCGCCGGTCACGGGGTGCTCGATCGGCAAGAAGTGAACCGAGCGGATAACGCCGTCGGGCTTCATTGCGTCGACCACATTTTGGGCATCGGGGCGACTACGGGGATCGTTATCGACCTCGGCACCAATCGAGAAGCGCATCCCCGCGCGCATTGCCTCGGAGACAACCCGCGCATGCTGCATATCGACACTTGCAGTCTCGGCTGCACCGTAGAGGTCACCGGCTAAAGCGAGTTTGAGAGCTCGACGCACCAGGCTTACCGCCGCGGGGTCCTCAAAGGTGAGGTAGTTGACATGATCTGAGACCATGACGAAGCGCGGCGAACGTCGCGAAGCCGCGTGATAAAACCACAGAAAAATAAGTCGGGCTGAATACGGGATCGGCCGTTCCTCTGCGAACGGCTTGTGTTCGCCCTTGGCATGGCCGTGTATATCAGGAATCGCGGGCAGGCGCGGATCGCTCATGCTTCAAGACCGGCTTCGTGCAACATCGGGCCTCTGTTTAGCCAGATTTTGCTGGGTAGCCTTCCAATTCCAAGATTCGGGCTTTCAATTCGAGACCATAAAAATACTGGTGTAAGCTTCCGGACGAATCGACGACCCGATGGCAAGGGAAGAACGGGGCCAAGGGATTGCGTGCCATTGCTCGACCAACCGCCCGCGCCGCTTGCGGGCGCCCAATTTGCTGCGCGATCCAGCCGTAGGAGCGGACTTCGCCAGGTGGGATACGGGCGGCTTGCGTCAGGGCTGCCCGGTCGAATTGGCTTAGTTCTGAGATATCGAGCAAATCCAAGTCAATCACAAACGTTTTGAAAAAACGGTCGATCGCGGCTTGGACCCAGCTTGGAGGCTCGCTTGGTTGAGCGCTATGTCTGAGGCGTTGCTCCATACGCTTGGTGATCTCTTCAAAACATTCGCCTCGGTCGATCGCTGAAAACGTAATACGCTGGCCACAAAAGGCGACAAAGAGAGGCCCAATCGGTGAATGTAGCCGCGTGAGTGAATCGATCTGCTTAAGGGAAGTACATGCTATGCGGACATGCAGTAAAACACGATGACGCAGATCTGCCGGAGGCTCAACAACGCCTAGCCCCGATAGGCGGGTCAAGAGCTGGTCATTCTGGCGGAAGGTTTCGCGACAGGGGGCACAGTCGCGCAAATGCACATGGACGGCGGCGGTACGCTCACAGGCGTTATCGCGTATCTCATCCCAAAGTTCTTCAACGTCACAGCAACGCATGAGTGTACTCACTCGTTTGACTCTCCATCTTCGACTTGGCGCCCAACATGCGGACCTAGGACGCGGCGTAAAATGCGAACTGCCCGATGGACATGGGATTTCACCGTGCCAACAGGTTGGGCAAGGATCTCCGCGATCTCGGGATGGCTGCGCCCTTCAATGAATCGGAGGGTTGCGGCGGCACGCAGATGCACCGGGAGCTGGAGCAGCGCTTGCTCAACGAGGTGTAAATCGGCGGTGCGTTCGATGATATCTTCTGGCTGATCCAGACCGGGATTTACATTGTTGAGGAGGGCGTCTGGATCAGCTAACGCATCAAGGGCCACACTGGTTGGTCTCTTGGAACGGAGCCGATTCCTCGTAACGTTTAACGTAATGGTATAGAGCCAAGGTTGCAACTTCAGTGTCGTTCGTTGTACCTCGTCCATTTTTCCTAATGCTCGATATGCGCGCACGAAGGTATCCTGGACAATTTCCTCGGCGTCTTCACGGTTGCCCGTCATGCGCAGAGCGAAGCCGTATAAACGGCGCTGATATGCATCGATAATCAGATCAAAAGCCGCTTGGGTGGCTACGAGCGGGGCGGCAGAGGACTGTGGGCTCAGAAGTTGCTCCTGCGCAGAAGAAAGGACGCTATCCCGATTCGAACTCGCGGAAGAAGAGCCTGGCAGAGGTTTTCAGTGCTCGCTCTTCGGAAGAGCATGCTTGCCTGCTTGGCGATTGGAACGTTCCCCTCGGTTATACGGTTATAGCCTGTAGGAGGCTCGGATCGCTTGCGAGGTGCCGTGTAGAACGGCGGTTTTCTTTGAGGCGTGATGATCTGCAGCACCGATGAACAGTACTGAGCAAAAAAAACGTTGCGATTTGGTAAAAACTGGCGGTAAGCGTTGGTTTCTTGGTTTATGTGCCGATAATGTCGGTATTATGTTCCCTGCGAAAACGCTTGGATTGGTTCTGACATTCGTTTTTTTTGGTTGGTCGACCGCTGGTGCTGGCGTCCGCGAGGCGACGGCCCCACCTGCGACTGTCGCTACCTTAGAGCGAATTTATCTGACCGCCTACGATGAAGCGCTCAGTCGCCACGCTAGCGTGCAGCGTGATGGCACCACGTACGTATCCACCGGTGATATTTCAGCGGAATGGCTGCGGGATGCCAGCGCGGTCGTTGAGCCCTATATGTCGCTGGCCGTTGGCGATTCGGATATGGCGTCGACCTTGCGGGGAGTGGTGGCACGGCAGGCGCGGTATATCATGATCGATCCTTACGCGAATGCGTTTTCGGCGGATTATCATGTAGTCGAAGAAAAATTCGAGGTCGATTCCTTGCTCTACCCGGTCGCGTTAGCATGCCGTTATTGGCAGGTGACTGGTGATCGCTCGATCTTTACCCGCGACGTCCAGCTTGCGTTCGACCAAGTGTTGCGCGTTTTACGCGACGAGCAACATCACGTTCGTCGTTCGCACTATCGCAATCCGCAACTCGCCAATCGAGGCGAAGGCACGCCGGTACGCGAGACTGGCATGATTTGGACAGGCTTTCGCCCTTCGGATGATCCAGCGCGCTACCATTACAATGTCCCGGAAAATATGTTCGCTGTGGTTATCTTGCGTCGCTTATCGCAGATCGAGCGTGACGTCTTACACAATCAGAAACAAGCCGAGAATGCGTGGGGACTTGCTGTTCAAGTCCAGACCGGAATTGAACGTAACGCGGTTGTGAATCTCCCCGGCGTTGGTCGGGTGTATGCATATGAGGTTGACGGTTTGGGGCACGCTAACCTGATGGACGATGCGAATATTCCCTCGCTACTCTCTATTCCATATTTCGGTTATTTGCCCCAGAGTGATCAGGTGTATGTAGCGACACGGGCGTTTGTGCTCTCAAAGCGTAATCCATACTATTACAGCGGGCGCTTTGCGAGTGGGGTCGGCAGTCCGCATACCCCGCACGGCTACGTTTGGCCGCTGGCGCTGGTGATGCAGGCTTTTACGACCGCCGATCCGCTTGAGCAAGATCACGCTTTGCGAGATCTCGCAAACTCTGATACGGGCGATCATCGCCTGCACGAGTCGTTCGATGCCAACAATCCTTCACGTTTTACGCGGGCCGATTTTGCTTGGCCGAATGCCTTGTATGCGCAGTTCATGATCGAGCGCCGTGCGAAGCGAACGGGTTTGGCGCATTACGCGCTACGGAATCGCTGAGGATTCCGAGCAAAGAAGCGTAGCGCAACGCTGCCGCTGCAGACCACATAGCTTTCGGGATTGTCGTAGTGGCGTCCATCGATGTCTAGCGAAAAACGACCAGTTTCTAGTCCCTCGAGGGTCGTGCGGAAGACGCGTTCACGTTTGTCTTCGGGTGCGTGTTTGCCCAGTGCTTGAATAACCGCCAGTCGAATGAGCTCGCCGACACGCATCGGTGTCGCCAACGCAAAGACCCTGTTTTGCGCGGTGTTAATGAGTTCTGTATCGATGGGGACAGCGACGTGCACCATAGCAGAAACTTCGCTTTGGCCGAGGGGGCTCCATGCAAGCTGGGAAGGAATACTGCTGCCTATGCTGCGCCGCACGTTGCCCCCGCCTGAGCCTGGTCCGCGTCTTTTGCCGGTACTCTTCGGCTTGGTTTGCCTGGGGTTTGCGCTAGGCGTGGGCGGCAAATTGCTCGTCACGCGCTTGCATCAGCCCGTGCGTGAGGGCTTGGCCACAGCCCCCGGTGAGCGCGCGAGTTTCGTGCCGAAGCCCGTGTTGACGAGTGTGAGGTTGCCGCCGATTCCTACCCCGCAGGGGACCTGGTACGTGGTCGCGACACCCGCTCGTGAGGCTACCCCGCAACCGACTCCGGTGTTCATACATCCCCAGCCCTCGGCTACTCCGGCCTCGCCTCAACCGACTCGTGCGGTGCCTGTTCCTCAGCCCACACGGCCGGAACAGCTTCGTCTCCCCAGCCCTGTTGCTACCCGGCCCCCCACGCCAGCGCCAACGGTCGCGCCGACGCTCGCACCGACACTGCCGCCCCCGCGGCCGACGCTTGCTCCGACGCCGACCGTCGCGAAGACTGCTTCACCCGTGCATCTCCCTGCGGCACAACGTGTTGTGCGTCGGTATTTGCAGGCGCTGATTCGCGGTGACGAGACGACCGCGACGGGGCTGCTGGCAGCCGGCAGTGGTGGCTTGATCGAAGAAGCTTTCCTCAATCGCAGCGCGCGCATGACTGGTCTGCGGAGCACGCCTGACACCGATGGCACGACTGTTCACGCCGAGGTCATGACCGCTGGCGGTCTGTATTTTGTGACGTATCGGGTGGAAACACGTGATGGCGTGCTCTTGATTACAAGTCACGATTATATCAAGCCCTAGCAAGGTTTTTCCGAGCTCTGGCTGGTGGTTAGGCGCGCGTTAAATCTTGCAGCACGACCCGGGTTGTCGTGCGTGCGTTTGCGTGATGGACGCTCCAGCTTTTTGAGAAATTGTCGATCAGAAAAAGCCCGCGGCGTGATTCGGATAATTCTGCTGGCAGGCTGGTATGTCCGATGTGATAGCCAGGCCCACGGTCGATCATCTGCAAAATTGCTTCGTCTGCTTGCCAGGAAAAAGAAATATCGACCGGCCCTGGGGCGTGCCGCGACACGTTGCCGAGCAATTCTCCAAAAATCAATTCGGCGCTACTGATATCGCTCGTGCTGGTCGCGCAACGGCTGAGATAGCGCGAGAAGACCTGGCGTGCCTCACTCGCGAGCGCAACTTCGCGATACGACATATGCAGCCCAAATTCGCGTTCGATGGCATCGATGCGCAGGGTAAGCACGGCTAGGTCGTCGTTGGCGCGTTGGCCTTGGAGCATGCTGTTTACAAGCGCTTCAGCGGTGTTGGGGGCATTGAGGACTTGGTCATTGCCAACGGTTTCGATAAGGTGGCGTAAACCAGCATCGGGATCGCGCTGAGTTTCGATCAGGCCATCGGTATAGAGCACGATGGTGTCACCGACCTGATGGGTGATGCGGCTAGTGTGTTGTTCGCTGCCCGGAGTGCGCAGGCCGAGCATCATGCCTTGGCAGGTGACGACTCGAATGTGCTTGGCTTGGTCGATGACGATCGGCCCGTGATGCCCGGCGGAGGCAAAAGTGCTGATGTGGGTGGCCGGATCGTAGAGCGCAACGAGTGCCGTTGCATACATATTGTCATTATGGAGCCGTAAAATCTGATCGGCTGCATCCAATATGAAGTTGGGCTCCGGGTTAATCAAGGCGGCGGTTTGCATCGCTTGTCGCAGTTTGCTCATCGCCACCGCAGCGCTCAAGCCATGGCCGATTACATCGCCGACGATCGCCAAAAATCGCCCATCTTGGAGCGAAAGCGTATCGTACCAATCACCCCCGATTGTTGCTTCGGTATGCCCTGGCCGATATTCCGCAGTGATATGGATGCCGTCGTGTTGGCGGAGAGCGTGGGGTAGGGCAGCTTCTTGCAGGGTGAGGGCAATGTGCCGTTCGCGCTCGTAGCGCTGAGCGTACTCGATCGCGCTGCTCGTTCGCTGGGCAAGTTCTTGCAGAAAGTAGAGGTCGTTGCGATTGAGGCGGTGTCCGTCGCCTTCGAGTGAACTCGCGCACGTAAGCGCGGCGAGCATACTCCCTTGGCCGGTGATAATCGGCACCGTGATCATCGAGTCAAACACGTCGGCACTGGTATGGTAGAAGAAGGACGGATCGATCCGCGATGTCTCGTCCATCGACAGATGGGCTTGGCCCTCGCGTAGGGTTTGCATCACGAGATGGTCGGTGGGTAGGCTGCGCAGAGGGGAAGAGGAGCGCTGTAGCAGGGTTTCACGGATGGGATCGGCGTGGGCTAAGCTTAGCCTGCGGATCTGCCCCTGCTCATCGAGCTCGTCGACGACACAATAGGGCGCAAAACCCGTATTGACAACAATGCGGGCAATATTACGGAGCATGGTGCGATAGTCCAAAGTATCGAGCAAAACCGTGCTCGCTGCGGTGAGCATGCCGAATCCTTGCTCGTACCGAAGTTGCTCGTGCCCCTTATGTTGAATCGTCGTTTCCCTCCAGAATCGCGTTACCCATCACAATGCGCTTATACGCGTGGCGCTGGATAAAAATTGCGGCTCAGTCGCCGGTGCTGCTCGATCAAGCTAGGCCCTCGGGTAGTTTGTGCTCGTAGGCGGCAATTTTCTCGCGCCATTCGGGTGGGACGAGCAGAGACTCGTGGTCGAGGTAGTTGTACGCGACCATCGTGGTGCGACCCCGGGTTGTGATCTGCTGCTGGCTTTCGCTGAAAATTTCGTAGGCAAAGTCGATCGAGCGGCGCCCAATCCGGGCCACGCGGGTGCCGATGAGAACGGGTTCGCGAAACGTGAGTTGTCGCTCATACGTGAAAGCCACGTTGACGAGAATGAGGCCGCGCGTCCCGTTGATTTTCTCCCCTAGGATCTCGACAAAATACTCAGAGCGGGTGGTTTCGGCCCAGCGAATGTATGCCCGGTGATTGACATGCTGCATCATATCGAGATCAGCAAAAGGGATACGGTATGGCGTGATATGGTGGAAGTCAGGGAGCATAGCCGGAGGATCGTTCGGTCGGCAAAAATCTTGTCCCTGGGAGAGGAGCTCGGGTGATGCGCGCCAAGTAGTGGGGCGGGCACCTGGGCGCGTAGCTCAGTGGTAGAGCACTCCCTTCACACGGGATAGGTCGTAGGTTCGAATCCTACCGTGCCCACCATACGTCGACGCTAGCAGATGGCGTTGTAGCTCAGTTGGTTAGAGCGCCGCCCTGTCACGGCGGAGGTCGAGGGTTCGAGCCCCTTCAACGTCGCCATTTCGTCCTTAAATGAAGAAGATAGCCCCTGCACAAAGCGGGAGGCCGCGCCCAGATAGCTCAGTCGGTAGAGCACAGGTCTGAAAAACCTGGTGTCGTCAGTTCGATTCTGACTCTGGGCAAATTGTATTTTTATGGCCTGCCTCTTCTGGTTTAAGCTTATGCAAAGAAGAGGCTACTTTGTTCCCTTTTTTGGGGTGTTGTGCTAGGCTGTACTCCTAATACATACCTCTTATCGGGTTTTCTTATGAAGTTTGACCTTTATTATTTGCTCGATCGAGCTGAAGATAGCGCTCGTGTTGAGGTCGTTCGCGAACAATTTCGCCATTTGTTTTCGGGCGATTGGCAGTTCAAGCTCCGTCCGACTAGCGGCACGGCTGCTGCGCACCAAGCGTGTGTTGCGGAAAGCCTCGACGAAGATAGTTACCTAGTGATCGCAGAAGAAGGCGTGTCCTTCACTTCGCGTACCGAGTCGGTCATTCGACGTTCGATCAATTTGCTCGCTGGGCGTGGCTGGGATTTGCTGTATACGGAGATCGCGTTGAGGAATCCGGAGGATGCAGGGAAAATTTTCCCTCGTCCCGTCGAGGAAATGTTGCTCCTCAATAATGTGCAAATCCATTATTTGTCCAACGTGGCGTATACTGGTGCGCGTTGTTATGTCGTCAATAAATGGTCGAAGCATAAGCTCCACGATTTGTTGCAAGAGTCTGACCCGACGGGCACTGACTACGAGGCTTTTTTGCGCAATTCGATTGACCGCGGAAACCTCAAAGGCTGCGTTGTGTACCCGTTTATCACGGAGTCGAGCAGCGGTACTGTGCCTGCGCTTGCATCGGTTGAGCCCGTAGTCTCTGCTTTAAGAGATGCCCAGCCAATCAAACGTATTGTGCTTACACGTTTGGATGCGATCGGAGATCTGATTTGTTCGACGGCGGGAATTCGTGCCGTTCGGAAGTCGTGGCCCGATGCTCACATTTCGCTAGTTTGTAATCAATACAATGCCCCTGTGGTAAAAAATTCTCGTGATATTGATGCATTGTGTGTGGTTGAAAAAAATAACACTGCTCAATTAACGGAATACGTGCAAAAATTTCAAGACGTTGATTTGGCCATCGCACTGGCTCCTCGCATCGAGGACGTTGCTTTTGTGTGTGCGACAAATGCCCGAACAAGGATTGGTTATACCTTGCTCGATTTTCAGGCGGGGTGTTTGCTGGATTTCAATTTGACGAAAACATTGATTCCCTTATCATATCCGGCGGTGTATGATCCTCGGCCTGAAGCGAAAGCGGTTCATGAGGTCGAGCAAGTACTCGCCTTGATTGAAGCCGCTGGCGGACACATTGCTTCGCCCGAGCTTTCGTTGGGGCTAACCGATGAAGACCATCACGCGGTGGCTCAGTATCCCGCGGGTCTTGTATTGGTTCCGTTATCTCCTCGCTGGTTTGCGGGCGGTGCTTCACGAGACTTTGTGCGCTGCTTACTTCAGGACTTGCGCGGTTTGGGGCGTCCGGTTGCCTTGACCTACGACCGTAGCCTCGCGGCTGAAGGCGAGCGTTTCGCCCAGGCTGGCTGCGCTGATTTCGTGATTGGCGATCTGCCATTTTTGGCGTGGGCCGCTTTGTTTCGCAAGGCGGCGTGTGTTGTCTCGGTTGATACGAGTGCGACTCATGTGGCAAGTGCGCTCAAGCGTCCGGTGGTGCTGGTGCTAGAGCGAAACTTCTATTATATTCATCGTCAGAAGTGGGCTCCATATCAGACTCGTGGAGTTATTTTGCAAAAACCAAAGCCAGCCGATGTTTTTGGCTGGGATCGCCTACGCCAGGAAATTGTCCAATCAGTCATTCAGCTCTTGGGCTAGCAGGCAGGTCTCGGTATTGCAATATCGAGATATCAAAGTGCGGTGAGCTTCTTGCCTTTGCGCGGCGCAACTTCGCCGCTCAATACGGGTATTTGAGTCGGCGGGGCGAGGAGATCGCGCAGGGCGAAGATTGAATCGCGGTTGTACCCGCTGTTACCGTGCAGAGGCGAGACTTTGATATAAATCGATAAATCTTCTGCGTTGACCCAACCGCCTTCAGCCCAGAACAGCAATTTTTTTGCGTGGTTGTGGATTGGCAGGGCCGTTACGTTTTTGGGGCCGCCAACCGGACCACGAAACTCTAAGGTGCACGAGGGGTAGTTGTCATCATCCATGGTGCTGGCAAACGTGATGCGCTTGAGGGTAGCAAAGACATCGTTGAGAATGAGCGCTTCCGATACATACACCGCTGGACCTGGCAACACAATTTGAGTCCATTCGAGACCGAATTTCGCGACTCGTTCGACTGTTTCGAAATTGCTCAGGCGCTGCTCGCTGAGCGCGAGACTCGGTTCGAGCGATAAACTCAAACCGAGGCTGTTTTTGATAAGCTGCAAGGCTTGAGGCAGAAGTGCTTGCGAGAGATGGACACCGTCTTCGAAGGAATCTGCCAGAGTTGTGCCATCGGGCGCAATCATCGTTTCGGTGAGCGAGAGCAGCGGAATGCCGAGCTCGGTGAGGGCATTGCGCAGCATGGAGATAAACGTTACGATTGCCAAATTTCTTTCAATCGGCGTCCCAATAACGATGTCGCTGCTTTTTGCAGGGTTGCTTGCGGGGGGAGCCCATACCGCCACTTGGGGATGTCGCGCCTGAATAGAGCGCAGCGACTCGACGGTACGCTCCACTACGCCATGAACGGCCTCGCTGAGCGACATTGTTTGTGCACGTTGCCAAATTTCGTTCGCATAATTGATCGCGCCGAAGTGCAGCAGTAACCAACCATGATATTCACTCGGCACTGCGGCACTAATCGCCGGGATATCGAATGGTTCCGGAATTTGGATGGTTGCAACTCCCGGGAGTGCTTGGCGTCCGAGTCCGCGCTGACTCCCGGTCCAAAACGTGACATGGCTATCACCCATGACCAACAATTGTATTGCGTTCATACTCTTCTTTCGTAAAGCGATGCTCGTGGAGCAGCGGGAGTGGCACAAAATTCCTCGGCGATAACCGGCAGATTAGAGCGTTGCAAAATCTGATCGTGTAAGGCGAAAAGCGATTCTCGGCAGTAGTTGGGAAATTCAGAGATTGGCGAACCATATTTAAAGAGTTCAACATCATTTGCTTCGATTGGACGCACGGGTGAATGCACTAAAACATTACGAGCGTAACGACCAATGGGGAGGTAGATCCGCTGTCGGGCCGTAGCCTGATGATCACTGAAATTATACGATGAGGCAATATACGTGCGCCGATCGAGTGAGGTCGCGATTTCGACCTGTTCAAGTTCGGCGAACGTATCAGCGTACAAACCTATTTCAGAAATATATTGTGAGCCTTGCGGAATCACAAACCGTAGCCAGGTCTTATCGAACGCTTCGTGGATCTCTACCGCTTCAAAATTCCTAATGCGATATTCATTAATGGGCACGATATTCGGTAAGGTCAGCTGCAAACCAAGCGCTTGGTTTACGAGCTGTAAGGCGTAGGGCATCATCGCCTGCGAGGCGTGGTTGCTGTCCCAGTACAAGTCTTCCCGTGAGGTTCCGTCGGGCGCGATCATTGTGCGGGCGATCGAGATAACCGGAATATTGTCTGCGGCTAAACGGGCTTTGAGCATGCTGGTGAACAGTAGTATCAGGAGATTGCGTTCCGGTTCGGTGCCAACGTCACCTAAGAAATACGGGCTCTTGGTGCTTGCCGGTGGGCCGAAAATTGCGATCTTGGGATAAATCTCGCGCATTTCGTAAATGAAGCTGATATAACGATCGACCACGACGCGGACAGCCTCTTCTATGCCGAGACGCGGGACATGCCGCCATATCCAGCCGTTGCAATCATTTGCGCCGAAATTGAACATGATCCAGCCACGAAAGTCTTCGGAAGCGGCTGTGCATACCGAAGCCATAGCGAGTAAACGTGCATCGGTAATCGAGGTGTCCTTGACGAGGCTGTAGGCAAGTGCGCCGGCGATCGAATGAGAACGAATCCCGGGAATCTCATCGTGACCATCTTGGTGTCCGGTGCCATTCCAAAAATTTGTTTGACTATCGCCGATCACAAAGAGTTGTGTGTCGTGCATCGCTATACTCCCACTGCCAGCGCCATCGGATTCAACGTGGAAGTCCGGAAATTTGCGCTCAGCTTCCCAATAAAGGTCGCTTCATCATCAGTGCCCATCATCAGGTGTAAGGTGTTACCTGGACGCAGAATGCCACGTCGATGAATAATTTGGCAAATTCCGTATTCCGGTCCGTGGAGGCGTTCAAACGCGCGCGTAGCAGGATCGGCAAACTGATGTGGGCGTGATTCGCGTTCCACCAGTGGCGGAAAATACTCGTCGACGAGTGCCTTGGGTAAAGCCAACACCTGACTGTTCGCTTCTCGTCCCAGATGAATGACATCGCCGTAGGTGTTCGCTGGCACGCGTTGGCCTTCGTTTAAATAGGTGACATATTCACCTCGGGCTAGGTCGAGGCCGCAGCGGAATGCCTCAAGCGGCGTCGCACACGCGCGGATCTGCACGACGCGAATCTGCTTGGCTAGCGGTAAACGACTCACCCACGCTCCCAGATCGTATCCGCTCGTTTGGACGACAACAATTTCGCAACGTTCGATACCTTGCTCGGCTAATATTTTCAGCGTTTGATTGAGCAAGGCCACGTAACCCTCGCTCAAGATAATCACCGAAAGCTCCGGTTCGCTGAGTGGCCATTGCGGCGTCGTGTCCGCGAGTGCAGAGAAATGCGTACATAATCGCAGGAGGCGTTCGTGCTGCTCGGGTTGGATCGGATCCTGACCCGCGGCGGCTCCGTGTTCGATATCGCGTTGCAGCATCGTAATAATATGGCGTTCGTAGCCCTCAATCCGCCAGGCATTTTGGGGCTGCATGCCCAGCTCAATCATGGTGAGTTTATCATTCATGATTTCGTCGGTCAAATGGCGCGAATATTCGCTTGCACGTGTGCCATGTTTGCGAATTGCGGCGACCATATCAGGGATAACCGCACACGAAATATTCGCACTCTCCATTTTCGCTGCGATGTCAATATCGAGCGATGTGCGCATCTTTTCGGTGATGAAGCCGATTTCTTGATAAGCGCTACGTTCGATGAGCTTGCCCGGCATAAAATGGTGGTAATTGAAAAAGAGATTTGCTAAATCATCGCGGTGACTGTAGCTTCCGGTGACGTGCCCGAGCGTCAGAAAAGGCGTAATCGGTTCGAGCTCTTCGGTGACAAACATCCCTTGCCCGGCGGCGATCCGAACAGGATCAAACGGATCGAGGATCCGGCGCAACAATAGATCGACATGTTGTGGGAACAGAATATCATCTGCCGAGAGCGAGACGATGTAGTCACCCTGCGCGCGTTGGAGCGAGAGATTATGGTTTGGTACCATCCCTACGTTTTCAGGATTAATGAAGACGCGCACGCGGGGATCGTTCCGATAACTGGCCAGGATTGCGTGGGTTTCGTCGGTTGAATTATTGTCGGAAACAACCACTTCGATTTCCGGGTACGTTTGGTTCAGAGCGCTCTCGATCGCATCGCGAATAAAGCGTCCATAGTTGTAGGACGCTATGCAGACCGAGACCAGTGGGCGAGTCGACACCGAGCGTTTCATACTCTGCGTATCGGCAGAAGTTTGGCTTTTCTGAACTGTCTGGAGGGTGGAAGTTGGTGCTGCCAGGCGAGGGTGTGTTCGGCGAGAAAAGGAGTCTGTGCGGGTTACAACAGCCTTGCGCTATCCTCATAAAGGAGCCTACCCTGCCGTACGTCGAGACCAGCATTCGGATCGCAGCGCCACTGACGGTGGTGTACCAGCTCGCCAAAGAGCAGGAGCGTTTTCCGGAGTTTATGCCTGATGTGGAGTCGATCACCGTGCTCGAGCGGCATGCTGATCGCGTCATCACGCAGTGGAAGACCTTGGTAGAGGATGCACCGATTGAATGGACTGAGGAAGACCGTTTCGATGATGCCCAGCCTTGCATTCGCTATCGCTTGCTAGAAGGCGATTTGGACCGCTTTCAAGGCGCGTGGAAGTTTAGCGAAGCGGCCGGAGCGACCGATGTGGTTCTGACGGTTGATTATGATTTTGGGGTGCCGACCCTCGCCGAATTAATCGGGCCCATTCTCGAAAAAAAAGTGCGCGAAAATAGCGAGATGATGCTGGCTGCGCTCAAACGCGAAGCTGAAGCACCCAGCCGGTAAGCGGAGCCGCGGATGAACAAGTTTTGTTTCGTGATCCATCCGACCTCAATCGAAGATGTCGCCCGCTACGAGCCGGGAGCTGTCGGGAAAGGCTTGCCGCTCATTCGCAAGATTCTCGAGTGGATGCCGGCTTACACCGCGTGTCACGTGACGGGGGTTCGGGCGCCGGACGGACGCGAAATCGAGGGCTGGTTTGTCGCCGCTCCACTCCTCCCTGAACAAATGCTGAGTCTGCCGCGCGAAGAGGTCTTTGCGCGGATTTTGCGGGCGATCGAACTCGGTGCCGAGCTTGGAGCCCAGATTGTCGGTCTGGGAGCCTTCAGCGGTATCGTGGGTGACGGCGGGGTGACCATTGCCCAGCGTTCGCCTTTGCCCGTAACGACCGGTAATGCACTCACGATCGCTGCCGGCGTGCAAAGTTTGCTGCGCGGAGCACAAGCGATGCAGGTCGATCTTGCGCAAGCGACTTTGGCTGTGGTCGGCGCCACCGGCTCGATCGGTTCGGCGTGCCTGGAGTTGCTGGCTCCCCATGTTGGGCGAGTGCTGTTGGTAGCTCCGAATCTTACGCGTTTGCAGACTCTGCAGGCGCAGCTTGGCCCGATCCTTCCGCCGAACAGCGCTTGCTTTACCGACGTGCACGCGGCGGTCCGTGAAGCCGACGTTATCCTTACCGCAACGTCCTCAACACGTGAGTTGATCGAACCCGAGGATTTACGCCCAGGCGCAGTCGTCTGCGAGCTCTCCCTGCCCCACAACCTTGGGCGGCGGATTGCGGAATTGCGCCCTGATGTCTTGGTGATAGAGGGCGGCGTGATGCGTATGCCGGGGACACCACGTTGGGAGCGCGTGCGCGAGCCAGGGAGGCTCTTCGATCTGGGTCTGGGCGAGGGGCTGGCCTTGGCGTGCATGTCGGAGACGATGGTGCTTACCATGGAGGGGCGCTTTGAGCACTACACCCTTGGTAGGGGTATTTCACTCGCTCGCGTTCGAGAAATTAGCACGCTGGCCGAGCGTTGCGGCTTCGTCTTGGGCGGAATGCGTGCGTTTGATCAACCGGTGACGCAAGCAGACATCGACCGGAAACGATCGGCTGCCGAGGCCCTACGAACGGCAGTATAAAGGAGCGTTGTGTATGAAGCGGGTTGTTTCAGTCTCGTTAGGTTCTTCGACGCGTGATCATCAAGCCGAAATTTCCTTATTAGGGCAAGCGTTTTCCCTGCAACGGATTGGCGTCGATGGCTCTCTCCAGCGCGCGACTGCATTGCTGCGAAGTCTCGATGGCCAGGTCGATGCGCTGGGTTTAGGCGGGATCGATGTGTATCTCTACGCGGGGCAAGAGCGGTTCGCATTGCGTGACGGTCTTCGGCTGTTAGAAGCGGTGAAGCAAACTCCGATCGCCGATGGGAGCGGCTTGAAAAATACCCTCGAACGTCGCAGTGTCGCGTATTTGCAGCAAGAGTTAGGCCTGAATTTACGCGGGATGAACGTGCTCATGGTTAGCGCGTTGGATCGTTTTGGGATGGCCCAGGCCCTAGTTGAGGCTGGCGCGCAAGTCCTCTTCGGGGATTTTATTTTTGCGCTCGATCTCGATAAGCCGGTGCGTGATTTAGCGACCTTTGAGGATCTTGCGAAACGCTATTTGCCTGATGCGTGCAAGCTGCCGTTCCAATTCTTCTATCCGACCGGCAAGAGCCAGGAACGCCCCTCTGAGCCGAAATATCCGCAGTATTATGAAGAAGCGCAATTGATTGCCGGTGATTTTCATTTTATGCGACGCTTTATGCCGAATCGCATGGACGGCAAGATTGTCTTGACCAATACCGTGACCCAGGCCGATATCGATGATCTCGCCGCGCGCGGTGTAGCGATGCTCATCACGACGACTCCCGCGACTGGCGGACGTTCCTTTGGGACGAACGTGATCGAAGCCGCCCTGTTGGCCTATCTCGATAAATCCCAAGCGACCGAGTCCGATTATGCCGCCTTGATCCTCGAGGCGGGACTCCAGCCGCGGGTCCTGCAGTGGTGATTTTGTCTGGCTCGTGCGGTTTGGCGAGGACTCAAGCGCTATGGACCTGAACATCGCCCGTCGCCTTGGAGTCTGACTCGCTAGTGGTCAGCCCGGTCAGCTGTTATTAAGAGGTACATGGAGTGAGCGAGAAAGAGACGGTCCTGACGCCCGAAGGGTTGCAGAAGCTCCAAGATGAGCTCGATGATCTCAAGACCGTTCATCGGCGCGAAGTCAATGATCGTATTCGTCAAGCAAAAGAATTCGGTGATTTGTCAGAAAATGCCGAATACGAAGACGCGAAGCAGGAACAGGCTTTTGTTGAAGGACGCATCCTCAAAATTGAGGCGATGCTCCGTAACGCGCGCTTGATCGATGGCTCCGATAACCCGGCCGGCGAAGTGAACTTGGGTTCAGAGGTGAAGCTCAAGGATGCGAGTGGTAAACCATTCCGTTTCACCATTGTCGGTTCGACCGAAGCTGATCCGCCAAATCATCGCTTGTCGAACGAGTCACCCTTAGGTATCGCGCTGATCGGCCGCAAAACTGGTGATACCGTCGATGTCACGACGCCGCGTGGTGTCGTGCAGTACACGATCGAGGCGATCTCGACGCCGAAGCGGGCGAAGCGCTAGTCTTCGTGTCCGATACCCTTGAAGAACTGATTGCCGCCCGGCGCAGCAACCTCGAAGCGTTGCAAGCTGCCGGGCACGATCCCTTAGCTGTCAATCGCTATCCGGTGAATGCGCATGCATCGGACATACTCGCGACTCATGCTGCCTTCACTGCAGAAGACGGCCTTGGCGAGCCGGTTTATCAGGTGGCGGGCCGTCTGCTTTCGCTGCGCTATCAGGGCAAAACCCTGTTTGCGGATTTGCATGATCGGACCGGGCGCCTGCAACTGTACCTGCGGCGTGACGAGCTGGGTGATGAGGCTTTTGCCGCGTGTAAATTGCTCGACCGCGGTGATTTCCTGGGTGTCACTGGTCGTATTTTCCGTTCCAAATTGGGCGAGCTGACCTTGAGAGTCAGCGCTTTTACGCTCCTCGCGAAAGCGCTGCAGCCTCTCCCCGATAAATGGCATGGTTTAGTCGATGTTGAGAAGCGCTATCGGCGGCGGTATGTTGATTTGGCGATTAATGCCGAAGTGCGCGACGTCTTTATTTTGCGCAGTCGGATTGTGGCGTCTATGCGGCGTTTTCTCGATGATGCGGCTTTTTTTGAAGTAGAGACTCCGACCCTACTGCAGGTTGCGGGCGGCGCTTCGGCGCGTCCATTTCGCACCCACGCGAACGCGCTTGATCTGCAACTCGATTTGCGCATTGCGACCGAACTCAATCTAAAGCGTTGCATTGTGGGTGGTCTAGAACGAGTCTATGAGATCGGACGGATTTTCCGCAACGAGGGGATTGATACTCGCCATAATCCGGAATTCACGATGCTTGAATTATACGCCGCCTATTGGTCGGTGTATGAGATGATGGACTTCAACGAGGCGCTCTTTGCGCATCTTGCTCAGCTCGTCCACGCCGATCGACAGATCCCTTACGGCGAACGGGTTATTTCTTTTCGTCCGCCATTCGCGCGGATCGGTTATTTTGAGGCATTCGAACGCTACGGTTCGGTGAGCCGAGAAGAATTATTATCGCCTGAAGGCGCGGCCGGCTTATTGGCCCGCCATGGGATCGCTCCCTCACCTACGCATGCGCATGCGCTCGATAAGCTCTTTGGCGAGATTGTCGAACCACACCTCATTGAGCCGACGTTCGTTATGGATTACCCGCTCGTGTTATCGCCCTTAGCCAAGCGCAAGCCAAACGACCCTGATGTTGTTGAGCGCTATGAGTTATTCGCAGTTGGTATGGAGCTGGCTAACGCTTTTAGCGAGCTGAACGATCCGGCTGATCAAAGGCAACGCTTCGAAGCGCAGATCGAGGAGCGAGCCCAAGGCGACACCGAAGTGCCGGCTCCCGATTGGGATTTTGTCCGCGCGCTCGAGTATGGAATGCCGCCCACCGCAGGGATCGGGGTTGGTATAGATCGCTTGGTCATGCTGCTTACCAATCAAGCCTCGATCCGCGATGTCATTCTCTTTCCGCTGCAGCGTCCAGTCGCCGAATGATGCTCTCTTAGAGAAAAACTCAGTTTACGGCAAAAGCGCCGATTTCTTTACTGCTTTGAAAAAAAATTGCCGATGGCTTTTGCATACGTGATGCAAAGGAGCAGTTTGATGGCGATTGAGTTGGAGGAGCGAGCAGCAGTTTCGGTGCCTGAGCTTGTGGCGGGGTTGCCGGAAATCTATCAACCAATTTATGGCCATCCTGAATTTTCATCGCAGGTAGCGCGTCACTGTGATGATCGCCTAGCGGTGATCGAGCAAGCGTGGCGGGTTTTGGGTCAGGCTCTTGGTCGTCCACCACGTGTCTTGGATATGGGCTGTGCCCAGGGATATGTAAGCCTGCGTTTGGCTGAACTTGGGGCTGAGGTTATTGGGATTGATCATTTCCAAGAAAATATTGCGGTGTGCCAAGCGCTTGCCGCAGAACACCCAGAGCTGCGCGTCAGCTTTTTAGCCGCTAACTTAGAACGTCTCTTTGATTATCTCGATATGAGTAAAGTTGATTTGGTTTTAGGGCTGAGTGTTGTGCATCATATGGCAGCAGCACACGGGCATGAGGCGATAACTCAGTGGATTGGTGGGCTTGGCAAGCAAGTTGCTGCTTGTATTTTTGAATTAGCCTTAGCGCAGGAACCAGTGCACTGGGCTCCCGCCTTGCCTGCTGATGAACGTGATTTACTCTCAGGCTTTGCCTTTGTTCACGAATTAAGCCGGATTCCAACTCACCTTTCTACGATTATGCGGCCGATGTATTTTGCCAGCAATTTTTTGTGGCAGCTGGATAACCAGGTGGATCTTTTTCGTAGTATGACTCGTTCATCGCACACCCACTCGGGCGAGACGTGCGGGGGGAGTCGGCGCTATTTTTTTCAAGGTGAACGCTTGGCCAAGGTCTATTCCCTGCGCGATAAATTTCCGCGTCTCAATGCTGCTGAGATACTGAATGAGGTCGCTTTTTTATCAAAGCCTCCCCCAGGTTTTATGCCGTTGCCGCAGTTGCATGCGTGGGGTGTCCGTGAAGACCGTGAAGCATGGTTAGTGCGGGATTCGTTACCTGGAGAGTTACTCTACGATTGTATCTTGGCAGATAAACCTTACAATGTAACGAGCATTATTCGTGATGTTCTCAAGCAGTTAGTCGTCTTGGAAGAGCGGGGGCTTTATCACAACGATATTAAGCCGTGGAATGTATTGCTTTTGCCTGATGGCACAGCGACCTTAATCGATTATGGTTCGATTTCGCCTCATAAAGAAGCATTTTCTTGGCCGCAACAATTGTTTTCATCGTTTTGGCTTTTCGTTTGGTGCATTGCGACGAAGTCGCAATGGTCTGGGCAAACGTTTGCACCACCTTTTGCGAGTCCCTATAATCTCCCCGAGCCATATCTGGGCTGGGCACGGATTTTTTGGGCATTGCCCGTCCCATCTTGGAGTTTTCAACTTCTGTTGAGTACCTTCGATGTCGCGATGGCGGGACTTGTCTCAAATGAGGCACTCAATGCACAAGAAGTATGGCGGCGTAATGTAGAGTGCTACTTGGCCGAGCTCAGCCAGGCGGTCAGCACCTTGTATGCAACTTCTGCCACCGCTTAGGCGTTGCATGGGATTGGTCGCTCAAGCTGAGCGCCGTTTTCGGTGAGGAGTATCTTTCATGAGTCAAGGACTTGATTTAACCACCGCTTATCCAGCGAGTGTGAAAGAAAAATTGCACGGTATCGTTCAGTTACAGCGGACGATCGACAAAGGGCACGCCAAAGTACATGGCAACATCGGTGAATATCACTATAATTGTCCCATGGATGCCGCCGTATTTAGCTTTTTAGGCATCGGTCACGAAGCGTTGTTGGCCGTCATCGACAAGGCTCAGAACCCCCAGGAAATCGCCGATTACGTGAAGCCTTTTGTTGAGAAAAAATCACCGGCCGAGATTGCAGCTTGGAACGAACAATGGCTACGCCATGCTCCGGAGCCCGGCAGCGACGGTGAGAAGTATTTCCTCGAACTCCGCAGTTCGGTCGCTCCCGAACGAACCGATGTCACTGCTTGGGCGGACCTCTTAGATCTTGATGAAAAACGCCCCGTACCCCAGCGCGTTGCAGCCTAGCGCGATAACGGAGGCGCCGATGCAGAAGGTCCGTGCCATCGTTCGTTATGATGGCACGGATTTTTTCGGTTTCCAGCGGCAGCGCAATGCGCCGACGATTGCCTCTGCGTTGGAAGGGGTCCTGACCGAGCTGTTCCATCGTCCCACCTCGATTATTTGTGCCGGTCGCACCGACGCTGGCGTCCATGCCAGCGGACAGGTCGTGCATTTTGCTGCTCCCCAAGCGTTTCCACTCGAACGCTTATCGATCGCGGCGAACAGTCTGTTGCCGCAGGCCATCACCCTGCATCAACCCCACGTCGTGGCGAATGATTTTTCGGCGCGCTTTGACGCAGTCAAGCGTCACTACATCTATCTTTTGCTGAATCGGCGCGAGCGCTGTGCCTTACGCTCTCGCTTCACGGGGCATGATTACCATCAACTCGATGTGCCTGTGATGCTCGCTGCCGCTCAGGCTGTTTGTGGTCAGCACGACTTTCGTTCGTTCTGCGCCCAATTGCCTCAATCAGGCGGGACGGTGCGTACGGTGTATGGCGTCAAGATCGAGCGCTGCAATGAGCTTGTTCGCTTTGATATCGAAGGTAATGGTTTTTTGCATCGGATGGTGCGGGTACTCGTGGGCACCCTACTCGAGATCGGCAGCGGTCGTCGACCGGTGGGTGACATTCCTCGTATCCTCGCGTGTCGTGATCGTCGTGCTGCAGGCATGACTGCTGAGGCTGCAGGTCTGTACTTGGCGGGGGTAACCTACCCCGACTATAGCTCCTTCACGCTGCCGTCGTTGTTGCCGAGCGCTGAAGTTACCTGAGCACAGGCCAGGAAGCGGCTGATTGTGGTTCAGGTAGCTGTTACGTCTTGACAAGCTAGGCTTTGGTCGCCTACCATACGGGGGTTGTGAGCGTGACTCAAGATCGTATTCTTCAAAAAACGTATTCCCAAAAGACCTCCGAGACCGAGCATGGTTGGTATATCATCGATGCTGCCGGTCAGCGTGTAGGCAACTTGGCCGTACGTATCGCCTGGCTGCTTTCCGGTAAGCACAAACCCACTTGGACTCCGCATATCGATGACGGTGATTTTGTCATTGTTGTCAATGCTGAAAAAGTCGAGTTCGGTGGCAAAAAGTGGGACCAGAAGGTCTATCATCGTCACAGTGGTTTTCCGGGCGGTTTACGCACAGAAACCGCTCGCGACGTGCTCAACAAGCATCCTGAACGCATCTTAGAGCGTGCTGTTCGTGGGATGCTCCCGACAAATCGCACCCGCGATGTCCAGTTAGGACGCTTAAAAGTATTTGTCGGCCCAGAACATCCCCATCAAGCTCAGCGTCCGACAGGAGTCACTCTTTGAGCGAAGAGATCCACCAAGGCACCGGGCGTCGGAAGCGTTCCGTCGCGCGTGTACGTCTGCAGTTAGGTGAAGGCCTCATCCTCGTCAATAAGAAGTCTATCGATGAGTACTTCCCCCGCGAAAGCCTCAAGCAAATTGTTCGCCAACCACTAGATGTGACTCAGAGCTTGACTCGGTTCGACATCCATGTCAAAGCTGAGGGCGGCGGTATGGCCGGTCAAGCTGGAGCTGTCCGTCATGGCATTGCTCGCGCCTTGCTCGATCTTGATGCTTCGCTGCGTGAGCCGTTGCGCAAGCATGGCTTATTGACACGCGATCCTCGTGAAAAAGAATCGAAGAAATACGGTCGTAAGCGTGCCCGTAAAGCCTTCCAGTTCTCGAAGCGCTAGTTCTTCGAACCCGTCGTACAACCTCAATCGAGTCGGCAATATTGCCGACTCGATTTTTCTTTTCTGACTGCTTGGCTTGTTCTTATACGTTGCTCATGTTCCGTTCATTGCTTGGTAGCATGATCTTCGTATGCTCCAGCCATGATCACATCGACTGAATCTCTGACCCAGGTGCTTGAGCAAAGTCAGGCGCGGCTTCAAACCGCAGAAAAAGCCGTTGCAAGCACGGCTAGTGTTGCTGAGCGAGGCGTCGCGAGTGCTCAAGTTGCTCAAGAAAGTCTTTTTGCCGAGGCTTTGCTCGGAGCGATGCATGCGCGTTTCGCGGCCTGCAAGGAAGCCACGCACGGATGAGCGCGCTTGGTGGTGACGTTATCCCGGGACTGAGCTTGGCTGCGCAAGCGATGGATGTCGAGCGCAGCACTCTTGACCTGTTGGCGCGTAATGTTGCGGCGGCGCAAGTTGCCGGGCATAGCGGCTTTACCCGCCTATTGCCACGTGTGGCGACCGATGCAAGCGGTGCACCTCGGATCTGCGGGGTGCAGGCTCAGCATGTTGCTAGTGGGAGTATCGTCACCGAGATGTTAGCCATGATGCAGGCCCAGCGCAGTTACGAAGGCGACGCAACCCTCTTTTCGCTGAGCAAACATCTCGCCGAAGCGACAATAGCGATGGGGCGGACATGAGAATCGAATCAATTTTGCCGGATACGGCAGGCACTCTGCCTCTATTCGGATCTGCTACTGATCAAGCGGCGACTTGGTTTCGCTCCGCTTACGACGCGGTCGCACAAAGCCTCGAACATGCCCAAGCCGCGCAGCGTGATTTTGCAACGGGTCAAGGCAGCTTGCTTGCCATGACCACGAGCCAAGCGACGGCGGATGTTGCGCTGTCGACCGCGGTGGCGATCGCTTCACGGGTGAGCCAGTTGGCGTCAACCCTCGGTAATATGTCGCTCTAATGGACCATTTTCAGACGCTTGTTGGCGCTTGGACAAATTCCAGTCGCCCGTTTCGCCTGCGTTCTGCAGCGGCAGCATTGGGTATCGTCGGAATCGCTCTTGCACTGTGGTGGTGCTGGCCGCGAACGGTTGCCTTGTTTGCGACACCGCTGGAAAGCGAGCAGCTCAGTCAAGTCGATGCCCAGCTTGCAGCCTGGAATGTGCCGCATCTCAGCACCGTCGATAATATTGAGGTTGACAACAGCGCCCGCAACACGCTGCTCCTCCGGCTCTCATTGGCGGGTTTGCCGCATGAGCACATTGCGACGTCAGCAGAAACTCTCGCTAAGGCATCGGCATTGACGCCCGATGCGCTCTTGGAAGAGCAGTCGCGTACCGGCTTAGCGGGGGATATCGCGTTGGCGCTACGTCGAATGGACGGAATCAGCGAGGCGAACGTCGTGATCGCGCCAGCCCGCCAGGGGACTTTCACTGATGAAGACTCGAGTGCGGCTAGTGCCTCGGTTCGTTTGGCACTGCGGCCGGGGGTAGTGCTTTCGGCAGCGGCGATTGCAGGGATTCGCTCGTTTGTTTCCAGTGCCGTGCCGTTTTTAGCTCCGCAGCGAGTCGTCTTGGTTGATGATCATGGCGTGGCGCTTGATGCCCATCAAGAACCTAGCGATGAGGCGGAGAGTACGCGAGCTGCTCTGCAGACTGCCTTCGATAGCGCTTTTGGCGCTGGAACGACTATCGTGCGGGTCCACGCGCTCTACGAAGCCCATACCGAGCTAGCGCATGATATCGAGCGCTTACCGGTTGGTGGTTCGGCCTTGGCGTTACAACAGCATGATGAGCATCTGAATAGTCGCGAGAAGCAATATAGTGAGCACGAAGCCAGTGAGGATCATGGTAGTATCGTGCGCGATCGACAGACCACGATTACCGCAGGTGAATTGGCGCATCTTTCGGTCGCGGTGCTGGTTGATGCGAATCGGAGCATCGATTTGGACAAAGTGCGGACTTTGGCGCTTGCTGCAACCGGCATTTCGGCGCAGCAGCGCGAGTTGGTGCAGGTCGAAGCCGTTCCTTTTCTCCAACCGCCGCCGCCTTCTGGCGCGGGAAGTCGTGTCTTCTGGAGCATCCTTTGGTGGCTTGCACCGCTGGGGATGTTGCTGGCCTTGCTCGTTTGGAGCTGGCGGCGCTTGTCGCCAGGACTAGGGCGTGCGTTGCAGCGGTATCGTGAGCAAGCACGGATTCGGGTCACGACGGCGGCGACGAGCGGGATCGCGCCGCGTGAGGTGCTCGGATTGCTCGCTGGCGAGCCTGCACATACCGCGGCCGCGGTGATCAGCGCTTTGCCGACCGTTACGGCAGCGGCGGTGTTAGATCTCTATCCGAGCGAAGAGCGCGGGGCAATCGTGGCCCGGATGACTCGCCCAGTCAGCGTCTTCGTACCGACTTGGGAACAACTTTTGCATGAGCAGTAAATTTCGCTCATTTACCGAGATGTTTGCGCCGATACGGATAGGGCGCGACGCTCAAGATACGTCGTCGCCCCTTACGTCGTATGACGATGCAACGTCATGCAGAGAGAGAGCCGACATGTCATTGGAGAGCGTCACGACAACACCGCAAACTAAAGTTGGGACGGTCACCGGCGACACACAGGCAGTATCAGAGGAAGCGTTTCTCCGCGAACTCGAGCACTTTCGGGCTTATGCGCTAGAAACGTTAGAATGCTCGGTGGACCGCTTGTTGACTTCGTTAGCCGAAGAAGTTTTAGGGCGCGAGTTATTATTAGCTCCGGCGGATGTGGCTGAAATCACCCAGCGAGCGATGCGGCGCTATGAACGCGAAGGCCCGTTGCGTCTGCGGGTGAGTGCGGCGGATTTGAATACGATTACCTGCTCTTTGCCGATGGTCGTTGATGGAGAATTGCAACCAGGCGATTTTATTTTGGAAGTGCGCGATGGTGTGCTCGATGCACGGTTGCCCGTCCGTTTGGGTTGTGTCTTGCGCCGCTTTCAACAGGTTAGTCGTGAATCGAACGAGGGAGCAGTAGCATGAATTGCCTTGCAGAAATTTCTGCGATTCAAAGCAAATTATCGGTCTTCGATCAGGAGCTAGGTGCGAGCAACGCTGCAACGAGCTCAGTTGCTGCGAAAAATTCTGGCGTGCCGGTTAATCCGCAAGCAAAAGCATTATTTGATCAGATGATGAGCCAAGCGCTTGGGCGCTTAGGCATGCTCGGTACCAATGTCGGTGGAAATGGCGCACGCGTCGCTACGCCTGAGTCGCTCGAGCCTTTGATTGCCAGCAGTGCAGCCGCGTACCACGTCGATCCGAATTTAATAAAAGCGGTGATTGCCAATGAATCCAGTTTCCAAACCCAAGCTGTTTCGCCGGTTGGAGCACAGGGATTAATGCAATTAATGCCAGCAACTGCAGCTTCTCTTGGCGTGAGCAATCCGTTTGAAGCAAGTCAAAATATCGCCGGTGGAACACGCTATTTACGCGGGCTGTATGATCGTTTTGGTGATTGGAAATTAGCGGTTGCTGCGTATAACGCCGGTCCCGCTGCTGTTGCCAAATATGGTGGTGTTCCCCCCTACGCGGAGACTCAGGCGTATGTTGCTAACGTGATGGATTCGTTTAACCATTACCAAACGCAATAACCCCTCGATATTCGGTCATATTTTGATGATGTAGCGGTAGTGGAAATCCGTCAACATCGCAGGTATGACGATTACGGATTTCTCGGCCCTCTCGATTCGGCTTCCCATGCTCGATCCTGCCACGCTTTCGCAAGCGTGGCGCGATGCCTTACACCTCGCGGCGTTGCGCCCGCTGTCGCCAGCCGAGCGGCGCACCGAAAAACTTGTGCCTGTGCCACCGCGCGTTTCTGGCGCTGCTATTTCACGTGCTGGCACGGGGAAGTGTGGCGTCGTTCATCCTCGCTTGGATAAGTCTCACGTTTGCTTTTCGCAGGGTGCAATGGCGAGTGAGCGCTCGGCGGTGGCATCTCGTGCTCGCCGCTTGCACCCGGAGGATCCTTGGTGTTGGCGCCGTTCTAGCACGGTGGTGCGTAGCCACTATGTTTTGACGCTGCCCCAGGGTGAGCGTGTGTGTATGCTCGTGACTGATCTTGGTTCGGGTCTGCATATCACGATTCTCTGCGCGAGGCATTTGCAAGCGCGAATGCGCCAGGCGCTTGCGACTTTGGCCCAGGCTTGCGCGCATGCTTCGATCGCGCTCAATGTTGCTAGTTATGCGGAGGAAAAATAATGGACACGACTATTTTGCACGTGCAGAATAAAATTGCTGAGTATACGAGCGAGGTTTTGCATAGCAATCTGCCGGGTTTTACTCCGGTAGACTCGGACGTGCGCAGTTCGGTGCGTTCGCTGCCGACGGTGGCCCCGTTGAGTGTCGCGGCGCCGGGTGATGCCCAGTTTGTGTTGGTTGATGCTGCTGGGCGGCGAACATTTTCGCGTGACGGCGGCTTTGTGCTTGAGGCTGGTGTGTTGAAAGCCTCGGATGGCCGTCGGGTGCAGGGGTTTGTTGGCGGGTCGGCAGCACCGACTAGCCTCGAGCTCGACGCGCACGATCAGGCCTTAGGGCGCGTTCGCGCGTTGCATATCGAGAGCGATGGAGCGCTTTGCTATACCCGTAGCGTGATCGATCCCCAAAGTCAGCAGCGCCGTCAGGAACGCGTATGCGTCGGCGTACTTGCCTTAGCGCGGTTTCCTGTTGGGACGCAATTGATCCCGAGTCCCTCGGGTGATCGTGCTCCACTTGGCATTGAGCCGCATCTTGGACGGGCAGGAGATGGCAATTTTGCTTTGCTGCAGCCGGGGCGTCGCGATGCTGGTCAGGTCGATATGCACCGCGCCGTTGATCGATTGCACGATCTCTATGCCCAACTCGAGGCGATGACGGCTGCAACCCAAGCGAAAATGGGCTTGGAGAAAAGTACGCTGGACTTGGTCAAATGAGACAGATCCTGTGCTTTGGGCCTGCTCAGGCGCAGTCGGATGGTCGTAGCCTGCGTGAGGTTGAATTTCGCAAAATATCAACCTTGCCGCTCGATACGGCGTGCTCGGTTGCCCAGGCGCTGCGTGAGCAATTTGGCGGCAAGCTTGCCCAGGGAAAAACGGTTGATGTTTTCGAGCCTATCGCTCTGACGAGCAACGTACTCGAGGGCATCTTGCCGGGCTCGATGGTTTTTCTCGCCGAAGCAACCGCTGGGCGCTTTTGGTTGATTTTGCGTCGCGAGAGCGTATTTGCGTTGCTTACGGCAGCCTTTGGCGATATTGTTCTCCGGCCGCAGGCGAGTTTGTCACCGCTCGAACGGCAGAGTTTGCAGGCAATGGTGCAAGAAATCGCGCTGCTTTGCGCTCCCTTAGCCGGTGAGCTACTCAGCTTGCATCTGACGCATGATTACGCTGCGCTGGCCGAGGCGGATAGCTACTTTGAAGTCCGTATGAACCTCGCGCAGCCGTTGTCTCTCGGAGTGATCGTCGCGTGTGACCCACCCGAGCCGACGGGTGAATATTGTGTTCTCGAAGAGCTGGCGCACGTTCCCATACCGGTGCGCGTAGTCGCGGGGCATTGCGAACTGACCCTGGCTCAATTGGCAGCACTTCATATTGGCGATATTTTGCCGATGATCAGAGGAGAGAATGCGCAGCTCATGACGGGCTCGGTGAGCTTCGCTCACGGAACGTGTGGGATTGCCAATGGCCACAACGCTTTGCTTATTGGAACGTCTGGAGAAAGCAGCATATCATGACCTCGCCTACTGCAACCAAAAATATCGATTTGTTACTTGGCGTGCCGGTGAAACTCACGGTGGAACTGGGCAAGGCGGAGTTATTAATCCGCGATGTACTCAAACTCAGTCAAGGCTCGGTTGTTGAACTGGATCGCCTTGCTGGTGGACCGGTTGACCTCTTAGTGAACGAGCGTTTGGTCGCGCGTGGTGAGATTATTGCTATTGACGATAATTTTGGCATCCGCGTTTCTGAGATTTTATCGCCCGCAATCCCCACGTAACGTTCGTCTAACCCCTAGTTTATTGAACTGGGGTAGGCTAGCGCGATGGATACATTGCTTTCGCTTACCAGTGGAGCGAGTTTACCGCTTGATACGCTGGCTGGGCTTACCTTACTCTCGTGCTTGCCTTTGCTGTTGATGCTGGCCACATCGTTTGTGCGGATTGCCGTTGTGTTGTCGCTGGTCCGTTCAGCGATTGGTGCTTCGGCGTTACCACCGAATGCTGTGTTGAGTGGTTTGGCGCTTGTGCTTACCTTCGTTGTGATGGCCCCCACAGGAGAACGAATCGCTCGCGAAGCGCTCGTGCCGTATCAACACAAGCAGATCTCTCGTCAGCAGGCGATGCAGCGGGCCGGTCAGCCACTGCGCGATTTTATGTTGCGTCAAACACAGCGACGGGATATTGTCTTATTTGCGCGTGTGGCACACCGTCCCGCACGCGAGGGATTGGCACAAGCACCGTTCACTGTGCTCGTGCCGGCATTCGTTGTCAACGAATTGCGGAATGGCTTCGGCATCGGCCTGGTGTTATATTTGCCGTTTGTGGCGATTGATCTGGCTGTTTCGGCTCTGTTAATGGGTTTGGGGATGATGATGTTGAGTCCACCAGTTATTTCTTTGCCATGTAAATTGTTACTTTTTGTGATGGTCGATGGGTGGGGCTTGGTCTGTGGTGGCCTAGTGCAGAGTTTTCGCTGATCGAGTGAGAAGAGCTCCTGCGATGAAGATTGCGACTGCCCTACAAGCGGGTAAACAAGCCTGTTCGTTTGAATTTTTCCCCCCCAAAACCGATGCCGGCGTTGAAAAATTACTCGATACCGCGCGTACGCTGCTCCCGCTCAAGCCTTTATTTGTGTCAGTGACATATGGTGCTGCAGGCTCTTCGCGCGAGCGAACGATCGAAGTCGCCAAGCGGATAAAACGCGAATTGGGCCTTGAAGTTCTGGTGCACGTCACTTGCATTGGCAGTAGCCTGGCGACGTTGCGGACCTTGTTTGATGAATTAGCCGCAGCCGGCATCGAAAATATTTTGGCTCTGCGTGGCGATCTGCCCACTGATGGAAGCTCCGCCGGTACTTTTGAAGAGTTCAAGTACGCAAATGAACTAGTCGCTTTTTTAGCCGCTGAATACGATTTCTGTATCGGTGCAGCTTGTTATCCTGAAGGGCACAACGAGTCCAGTGATATTGTTGCCGATGTAGGATACTTGCAAGCAAAAGTTGCTGCTGGTGCCAACTTTTTGATTACCCAGCTTTTTTTTGAGAATGAACGTTATCGGGATTTCGTGAAGCGTGCTCGGGCGGTTGGGATTGAAGTGCCCATTATTCCAGGTATTATGCCGATCACTGATTATCGCCAGGTGCAGCGCTTTACTGATTTATGTGGAGCGACTTTACCCGAAAAACTGCGCAATGAATTGGTGTATCGAGCTGATGACCAGTCGAGCGTGGTTGATTTAGGCGTGGCCTATGCTACCTTGCAGTGTGCCGATTTGCTGGTGCACGGAGCTCCCGCGGTGCACTTTTATACACTCAATCGCTCCACCGCGACACGAGCGATTGTTTCCGCTTTACTTGCCGCAAATATGCTGACATAATTCGTTCACATGCTCGCGTTACGCTCGCCTGCATGGAGATTTTCTCGCTTATACTGCATGAATCGCTGCGGGTCACCGCGGCGATTTCTTTGCCGGTGTTGTTGGTTGGCACGCTGGTTGGTACCGGCATTGCTTTGTTGCAGGCGGTCACTCAGGTTCAAGAGCAAACGCTCAGTGTCTTGCCCAAATTTTTTTGCGTTGGCTGTTGTATTATTGTCGGTTCGCAGAATGCGTTCGATCAGCTAGCGCAGCTTTTACGGCATGGAGTCGCGGTCATGCCGTTGATCGTCCGCTCCTTGTGAACTTTATAACGAGTTTGTTGCTGTTTGCACGATGCACAGGCTTTGTCCTCAAGGCCCCCGGATTTTCGCATCCAGCAACCCCCAAGACCGTACGACTGATTGTGGCTGCTGCGTTGACGGTTACGTGTTCCGGTGCGATCTCACGGAATATTGCGTGCGAATCGGCGGAGTTCTGTTTCGCTTTTGCCCGCGAAATGGCGATTGGCGCTGCGATGGGCATGGCCTTGGCCGTACTCTATGACGGAGCGTATTCGGGTGGACGGGCGTTAGATGATTATCTTGGTGTGCGCGCGAGCTTGCCAAGCGCGAGTGTGCCGAGCGGTTCTGGTTTTGGGAGACTTTGGTCAAATGCTTTACTCGCCGCTTTCTTTTTGGGCGGCGGTGTCGAGCGTTTGGTGCTGATGTTCGTGCGCTCGTTCCACGTTTTGCCGCTTGGTAGCGTTCCCACCGCTGCGACGATGCTCCAGTATGCAATGCTCGTGCCCGCGATGCTTTTGGATGCGGCGCTCGTTATTGTTGGTCCGGCGATTGCGTTGGCTTTTTTCTCTCAGTTGGCTTTGGCGGCGTTGGGGCGAATCGTGCCACGTTTCTCGACCTTTGCCTTGTCATTTCCCATCATTTTTGCCGCGGCGTTATTTGTCACCGTGGCTGTTGCTCCAAACCTCTTGGTGTTGGGCGAAACGCCTTGGATTGCTTGGCCGGTGGCGCATGAGTGAGAAACCGTTTGCTGCTACGCCGCATCGACTCAGGCAGGCGCGTTCTGAGGGCAATGTCCCCAAGGCTCAGGAGTTGGCGACGTTGCTCGCCTTTGTGGGGGTGGCCGGTATCGTCAACCTCACGGTTGGCCGCTTGGTAAGCGCAGCTGTCGTGTTGCTGAGGACGTCGGTTATGCGTATGTCACGAACTGGCTTGAACGATGGGCGCGACTGGCATGTATTCTTGCCATCTGCTTGGACCTTAGTTGCTCCGATTTTTGTTGCGATCGCTTGTGGGTGTGGATTGAGTTGTGCCGTCGCACTTTTTGCGAGTGGTGCTCAGCTGAGCCCACTGCGCTTCAAACCCGACCGCTTGGCGCCGGGCCCACAACTCCAGCAGCTGTTTTCAGGCGCAACGGTATTCGCGTTTGCGCGCGCGGCTCTGAGTGCGGCTTGTGCGTTTGCCTGCGTCGTGCCGTTCGCTGGTGCAATGATTGCTGGGAGTTTGGCGTTGCATAGTCCTCTTGCTTTAGGCTATGAAGCGTGGCGGGAGATTGGGGCTGTGTTAGGGGTCTTGGCGTGCGTTGGATTCGCTGTCGCAACAATCGAGGTCGCGGTGAGCTTACGCAAGCGTGCACACAAATTACGCATGACCCACGATGAGTTACGGCGTGAATCCAAAGAACAGCAGGGGGATCCCCACTTGCGCAGTCAGCGCAAACGGCGTCATCGAACTTTGTTACGTGGCGGAGTGAGGGCGGTACGCAGCGCGACGGTGGTGATAACGAATCCTACTCACGTCGCCATTGCGTTGCGGTACGCGCCACCGCAGATTGCGGTACCCGAGATTGTGAGCGCGGGCATCGATCAACTGGCACAAGAAATGCGTCGTGTTGCCAATGCGGCTGGAGTACCCTGTGTCGAGAACGTTACGTTGGCTCGTTATCTCTGGACGTACGGACAGATTGGTGCACCGATTCCGCTCGATAGCTATGCGTTGGTGGCACCGATCCTTGCGGCTGTGTTGTCGCAAACGGAACAGGGCGTACGATGAAAGCACCCCGCAATATCGCAACGTATATTGTTGCGGCAATCGTACTCGCGATTATTGGCATCTTGATTGTACCACTCCCACCAGCTTTACTCGATGCGCTCTTGGCGATAGATTTACTCTTTGCAGGCGTGGTGGTGTTAATGAGTATTATTATTCATGAGCCACTCGAGTTTTCGGCGTTTGCTCCCGGGCTGTTAATTGCAACGTTATTTCGCCTGGCTCTTGACGTGTCAGCGACTCGTTTGATTTTGACTGAAGGGCATGAGCCCAATGGTGTTGGTACGTTGATCCCCGCCTTCGGTGCGTTTGTCGTTCGGGGAAACCTGATCGTTGGAATTATTATTTTTTTGATTTTGATAACGATTCAATTTATCGTTATCGCCTCTGGCGCAGGCCGGGTGGCTGAAGTCGCGGCGCGCTTTACCTTAGATGCTATGCCGGGCAAACAAATGGCAATTGATGCAGAACTGCATGCCGGTGCGATTGATCATGCGACTGCAAAAAAACGTCGAGCATTGGTGCAGCGTGAAGCAGATTTCTTTGGTGCGATGGATGGAGCCGGGAAATTTGTGAAGGGCGATGCGATTGCCGCGTTAGCTATTGTCGCGCTGAATATTATCGGTGGGATTGTCGTAGGGGTGTATAGCCATGGGATGGATCTGGGCCAGGCGGTGTCTACCTTTTCGTTACTCTCCATCGGTAACGCCTTACTAACGAGTTTGCCTTCGTTTTTGCTTTCGGTTGCGATGGGGTTGCTCGTGACCCGCGTTGCAGCTGATGGCTCACTCGGTGCCGATTTAGCTGCTCAACTCTTGCGACGTCCGGATGTTTTGCGCATGAGTGCAGGTTTTGCGTTCCTTCTAGCGTGTGTGCCCGCGTTACCGCATCTGTTGTTTGTGCTCTTGGCACTGCTTGCCGCGTGGGCCGGGCAGCAGGCTCAGCAGCGCTTGCAGCAAGCGAACGCCCGTGAAGTCGCTTTGCGTGAATTGGGGCAACGCGCGGCAAATCGCCGGCCGGAAACCGCATTGGCAAAATTAGGCGTGGACGTCATCTCGATTGAGTTTGGGCAAGATCTTTTGCCCTTGTGCCAAGGTACGATTTGCGATGCGTTGCTTGATCGGATTGGTGAAGTGCGGCGCGCTCTGGTGATGGAATTGGGAATAGTGTTGCCTGGAGTGCGATTGCGTGACGATTTACTTGGCGAGCGTTCGGCGTATACGATTCGTTTTCGGGATGAAATTGTGGCGCGCGGAACTTTGCGTCTCGATGTTTTGTTGGCGATTGCCGAGCCGGCGGTGCGCGTGCAATTATCGGGCAGCGATGTGCGTGATCCGGTCTATGGTTTAGCCGCGCGAGCGATTGCACTCGATCAGCGTACGCAGGCCTTGAAAGCGGGAGCGTTGGTCTTCGATCCGATCTCCATTCTTGGTTCGCATCTCGCAGAAGCGGTGCGCTGCAACGCTGCGCGTTTACTCGGGCGCCAAGAATTGCAAACGATGATCGAACACCTACGGACTACCGTGCCTACGCTCATGAAAGATATTGGTGGTGAGCGTTTACCTCTGCCGTTGGTCTTGCGAGTGTTCCAAACGCTCTTGCGCGAGAAGGTTTGGCCGCGTGATCCGATCAGTACGTTCGAGGCTTTGCTCGATGCCGTAAGCGATGGCCACGACGAGCGGCAGAGTATCGAACGCGTCCGCACGGTATTGGTGCCACTCCAACTGCGTCAACGGCAGATTCGGGTGCTACGGCCACTCTTGCTCGATCCTGGCTTTGCGCTTCGTCTGAGCGAGTGTTTCCAGGGTGCGGCTCCGCTTGATCCCGGTCTCCTTGTGCCGTTACGCAGTGCTATCGTAGCGTATCTGCAAAGCGGAGCAGAGCAACCACATTGCATGATTTGTCATGCGACCCTACGCCCATATCTAGCTGACCTTGTTCACCGCTTCCGTTTTGACGTTCGCATTTATGCTTTCCACGAAATCCCGCCTGAGGTCGCAATCCATGCACACGCAACCTATGTCCCACCGGATCAGCGCGATTTGCTAGGGCAAAGTGTGGGCTAAAGGGCACCTCGAAAAATAGGGAGCGACGGCTTTGATTTGTCTTTTCCGCCGGCTCTGCGTCGCCAAAACCCTTAAAACGCTCTGCGTTTCTGCGGCTTTTGGCTCCTTGATCCGACGAAAAATCCAAACCAAATCCATCACTCCCTATTTTTCGAGATGCCCTAAATATTATTATTGTCTCGGTCTTCGGTGAGTGACTTGACTAATGCGGCGGTTTGACTCATTTCGATGCCGGTTTTGGCTGCTAATGCTAAGAGAATACTTTCTTGGACTTCTTGGTGGTAGAGTAAGCGGGATATAGAACTATGATCGTGTTCTGCGCGTAATTCTGCATGCTCGACCGCTTGACGCTGCCCAACCGCGAGCACAAAAATTAACACCAATTGCAAAATATTTGAGCACGTTAGCAAGAACGCGAATGGATACGGATCTTTTTTTGTGATGATCCCAATCGGGATCCATAGGCATTGTACGGCGACCGCTAAGCCGAGGGCGACAGGTGAGCCTGTGCCATCAGCAATTTTTTTGCAGAATTTCTCGATGGGCGAAAGGCTTGCTGCATGCTCTTCATTACTGTCATGAACGAGCGGGTGCTGATCGAGATCCAGCACCGGAGCGGAGACGGTATTTTCCATGCGTGATATCATACCATACGCGGCGAGATCTTTTTTGTTGACCGCATATGTACGGGGTTGCTGAGGTGCCTCAAGGCTTGCTTTGGATGACGAGCAAAGCTATTGCAGTGATGCAAAGGTTTAAGTTGTGCTCTATCCTCTTTTTATCGAGCCTGATTGCTTGTATTAGTGCGGTTGGGTGTTCTCGTGTTGGAGAGCCTGATACACGGTCCGCCCAGTTGCGGGTGGGGGTGAGTGCCGAACCTGATGCGCTCAATCCATTGTTTACGCATACGGCGATTGCCGATGATGTGAGCGCGTTGCTCTTCGCTCCGCTCTTTCGTTATGACGATCGCGGGGTGATGATCCCCGAGTTGGCAACGCGAGTTCCCACAGTCGCCAATGGCGATGTGCAGGCAAATGGCTTGCGTGTGACGTTACACCTGCGCCCTCATGTGTATTGGTCTGACGGTGCCCCACTCGATGCGCGCGATGTCGTGTTCACCTGGCGCGCCGTGCTCAATCCCGCCAATAACACCAAATTACGCAGCGGGTGGGAGAATATTCGCAGCATTCATGCAGTAAATCGCCAGACCGTTGTGCTCGATTTGCGGCATGTCGACGCGACTATTGTGACGCTTTTTGCCGCGGGTGGAAGCGATGCGGCGTACCCGCCTTTGCCTGCGCATCTCTTAGCGGGCTTGGCAAATCTCAATCAAGCGCGTTTTAATGCCTTCCCGATTTCCAGCGGGCCGTGGCTGCTGACTTCTTGGCAGCATGGCAGCTCGCTGACATTTGTGCCAAACCGTCGCTATTGGCGGCCAGTCGCGCCGTTGACTGGGCTGCGTTTTGTGGTTTTGCCGCAGGCGAGTAGCTTGCTGACGGCGTTGCATGCTCACGAAATAGACTACGTTGATCAGCTCCCTGAGGATAGCTTGCACCTCGTGCGCAGCTTTCCAGATATTGTTACTGCGGATCATCTGGTCGCGAGCTATCGTCATCTTGATATGAACGTGCGTGATCCCGTGCTCCGAGATGTCCGCGTTCGTTTGGCTCTGATCGAAGGAGTGAATTGGTCGCGCATTTTGGAGCGTGTGTATCATGGGGCGGGGCAACGCGCAGTCAGCGATATTTTTCCGCAGAGTTTTGCTGCTCCGCATTTGCCGCTCTATCCGTATGACGTGCAAGCCGCAGCGCGTTTGTTGGATGCGAGTGGTTGGAAACGCTCGCGTACCGGAATGCGTCAGCGCAGGGGGCAGCCCTTGGCGCTCAGCATCATGAGTTCGAATGTCAATACGACGAGCGCAGAGGCTGAAGTTCAGATTGCGGCTGATCTTCATGCGCTGGGGGTTCAAGTCGAGCAGAAAAATCTGCCTGTAAGCTACCTCTTTGCTCAAAATGGTCCACTGTATACCGGAAAATATCAACTCGCTTGGGCCGCCGATACCCGTGGCCCTGATCCTGACAATACCGCAGATTGGGTGACGAGTGCTCAACCACCGAACGGTGGCAATACCGTTTTTCTGCACGATGTTCAGGTTGATGCGCTCGCTGCGGCCGCGCGCGCGACGAATGATCCTACGCGACGGCGTGCGCTCTATCAGCGAGAAGAAGAACGTTTGCATGCTCTCGCACCTGTCTTTGTGCTCAGTTGGCAACGCGCGACCGTGGCGATGACGACAAGGCTGGTCGGTGTTCGGCCGGTTCCGTACGGGAGTAATTTCTGGAATTCATGGCAGTGGCGGTGGCGTTGAGATGAGCTTCGTTACCTCACCTGGCCATGTGAGCGAGCAGCACTTTCGCTTGCCGCTTGCGCAAGAGTGTGTTCTTTCGTGGAATGCTCGCGAGCCTATTTCAATTCAAGTGCGCGCTCATGCGGCAGATGGGCGTCAGAGTGATTGGTTGCCGTATGTCGAGCTTGAGCCTTGGCGTTCGTGTTCGTCTCGTGGTGCGTTTGTCGCAATTGAGGTCGATGTGCTGCGTAGCGCCGTGCCTTTGGTGGGCTTGGATGTACGTAGCTCTGATGTCGCAAGGTTCTTTTTGGCGTCACCGCCTGATCGGTCGCTATCCATTTCGTCCGCTAGACCAGCACCCGCGCTGCCTGAGGCCTTGACGCTCTCGGTGCCTGCCCTCTCGCAATACGTTGGTCGAGAACGTGGTTGGTGCGCCCCGGCTTCGCTCGCAATGGTCATGGGCTATTGGGCAGACATCTTAAGGCAACCACGGCTGCACCAGACTGTGGCGACTGTCGCCGGCGCGATTGCCGATCCAGCCTATGCAGGCACCGGTAACTGGACGTTCGCGGCTGCGTACGCCGCACGGTATGATCTGCAGGCGGCGGTTGTGTATCTGTCTACGCTTGATCAAGCCCTGAGTTTTCTTCATGCAGGCTTGCCGCTGATTCTGCCAATCGCTTGGGAGCGGGGTGCTTTGCCAGGTGCCCCACTCCCAGAGTCCGAGGGGCATCTCGTTGTCCTGCGCGGGACCGATTCCTCAGCGGCGGTGCTCGTTCATGATCCTGCCCTACCCGATGTGCAGGGGCGCTATGATGCGCAAGCCTTCGAATCGGTATGGCAAGCTGCGGGCGGGGTTGCGCTTGTCCTGGCGCCAATCAACGAGCCTGCTTTTATGCAATTACTTCTTGATGATGCAGGTATCAATGTTTGAATCGGTCGCTCAACCTGAACAACGTTTGGTTGCGCTGACAGCTGTTGCAGATGCGCCGCTGCATCTTGTGTTGGCTCATCCGCAAATCCCACCCAATACCGGCAATGTCGCGCGACTTTGTGCCGCAACCGGAGCAGCATTGCATCTGGTGGAGCCGCTGGGATTCTCGCTGAGCGATCGGGCTCTCAAGCGGGCTGGTCTCGATTACTGGTCTGAGCTGGGCGTGGTGGTGCATCCGTCGTTAGCCGATTTTCTTGCAACGGATCTGGCTGCCCGTGCTTGGTATTTTTCAACGCGTGCACAGCGAGCGTATACCGCAGCCCCCGTTGAGAGCGGGGCAGTTTTTGTGTTTGGCAGCGAAACCGCAGGCTTACCCGCCACAGTGTTGGCCGATTATGCCGACCGTACACTGCGGATTCCGATGCGTCGTCGAGCGGTACGTAGCCTCAACCTCGCGACGTCAGTCGGGATCGTTGCGTACGCGGCGCTCGCCCGCCTTGGCTTTCCGGGGTTAGACTAGAACGCTGGCCTAAATCAGCGAGCGTCGCACGCTGCGTTCAAACGCGCTGCGATCGTTATCGGTGAGTGTCTCACCCACAAGTGGAGCATATTCACTGATAATTGACTGCACTTGACCGATAACCTGAAGGCTGAGGCCGCTGCGAGATTCGAGCAATGCGATGTGTTGCTCGAGTAGTTGTCGGCGTAGCCGTGGTTGCGCGTCGCGGATCGCACTGGCGAGCGAGTTGATGTTGCTGGCCAGGAGACGGTTTGCGTTTGCTGTGCTCACCGCGCGACGAGCGTGCATGTCGTGCAGAATGCCATACACAGTTGCTTTATCGTGCGGAGCGGCGTCCGCTAGAGCGATCGGGAATAGCGCGCAAAACTGACCGATTCCGAGCAGGCGGGCGGTATTCGAAACCGCTGGGTGGTCAAACAAACTGGCCATGCTGGCTAAGGGCGTCCAACGCAAATTGGGTGCGATACTCTGTACAAGTGGAGCGACATGATCGAGCAGTAAATCGACGATCTGGCGTGCGTTTTCGCTGGGGGAGAGTTGTTGATCGAAAAGCCTGCTGAGTGCGAAGTAGAGCTGCAAGCGTTCTGCTGTTGAACCTTGGGGGAGCTGCTGCTCGGTTAGTTGGGCGAGCAACGCAACGTTCGCTGGATCGTATACAGCGCTATTCGAGAGCTCGCGTGCTAATTCAAGCGCTGACGTCGGCTCGCTGCGTTTGCTGGTGCGCCGATTTGGCGGATGGATACTGCTCGTCGTCGTGCGATTGCTGGAAGCTTGGAGAGATATGTTTTGAGGACGAAGCAGTTCTACTACCATGATTCTTTCCGGACGACAGCAGGGAGAGGTGCGCGCTTTTAGACGTTCGCTGTATGGATGGCGACAAGTGCTATCCACATGGTGGAACTTCGTTCGCCATCAACGCACAAACGTTCTGCAAACAAACGTCCTATTTCGAAAAAAAATCATCGCCATTACCGCGTCCTGATCGAGGTGCTTAAATGTTCAGGGAGATCCCCAGCAAGGACGCCTATGGAGCGATGTTCTGCGGCAGCTTGACCAGCCAGACCATGCCAATACGCTCCGACCCGGGCAGCGTCGACGGGGCTGAGTCCCTGGCTCAATAATGTTGCAATGATACCCGTCAGCACGTCGCCTGTGCCGGCTGTTGCTAGCGCATTTGTTCCGGTCGGATTTTGGTGCAGGCTTTGCCCATCATCGATGAGAGTCGGTTGCCCCTTGAGAAGGGTCGTGAGTCCGCTCTCGTTCACAAACGCTCGCAAACGAGTTGGTCGCTCGCTTTCTTCAAGCTGGTCAATTCCGCTAAGGCGAGCGAATTCACCGGCGTGCGGTGTGAGGATGCAAGGGCGTTTGCGTAGTTCGTGGAGTACCGGCCGACAGAGGCTCAACGCACTCGCATCGATGACCGCCGGTAGGCTGGTCTTGGTGAGGAGTTCGCAGACTACTGCGCCGATATCGGGGCTGAGGCTCAAGCCTGGCCCCACGGCGAGGGCTTGACTTTGTTCGCTCAGGCGAAGCAGCAGTTCGAATGCTTGGGTTGGTTCGCTTTCATCAAAGCTGATCACCACTTGTTCGATCAGGTGGGCACGAATTGTTGCGGCGGCGTTGCGTGGTGTCACGACCGTGACGTAGCCAGCGCCCGCTCGGGCTGCTGCACGAGCGCAAAGTACCGCCGCCCCTGGGTAGGTTTCACTTCCGACGAGCAAGAGCGGTGCCCCCGAGGAACGCTTATCAGCGTTCGCCGCTCGTGTGGGGAGTAGTGCGCGAAAGCCGGCGAAGGTAAGAACCTGCGGTGATTGATCAGTCATGCTCGATAATAACCGTGGCTGCCGCGTTGTCATGCGTATGCGAAATGCTGAGGTGCACGCGTACCGAACCTAGGGTGGCGAGCGCGCGCTGGGCGCTTTCTCCCAATGCGAATGTCGGCGCTCCTTGAGCGGTATGAATGACCCCCACGTCACGCCAAGCAACTCCGCGGCCCAATGCCTTACGGAAGGCTTCTTTCGCCGCAAAAGCGCCTGCGAGGTGTTGTGCGGGATAGCGTTTGCTTGCGGCGTAGGCGCTTTCGGCTGGCGTGAAAATTCTTCGCGCGAACCAGGCCGCTTGAGCTGGGGAAAACGCAAAGCGTGCAATGCTCGCGAGGTCGATCCCGATCTGGACGATCATGCTGCGGTTCCTTTGTTGTGCTGTTTCTCGCTCAGCAAGCAAGCGAGCAAGCGGCGAGGAGGGCTTCCGTTGGCAAGAGAAGACAGAGCCGGTGTCTCGTTTGCGTATTGTGCCGGTCAATCGCCTCGATCAGTCGTTCTTGCAACGTTTGGGGCTTTGTTTGGAAGAGCGTTTCCTTTTAGAGGCGGTCGTTGAACACGCCTTGTCCGTTCCTGCGACCGCTTTAAATCGTGAACGTGATCAATTCTTTTTTAACACCCTGGCGGCACGGGTGCTGACGGCGCATCCTTACACCGATGATGTGATTCTCGGTGTCACCGATTTTGATCTCTATCGAACTTCAGAGCGCTTCGTTTTTTCCGGGGTGAGCGACGATAAGCGTGTTGCGTTGCTTTCATTCGCTCGCTTACACGCCGAGACCGACTCACAGGATGCCGCGAACCTTCTTTTCCAGCGTAGTCTGAAACAAGCTACTCATGCGGTTGGGCGTTTCTTTGGGCTCAATCCTTGCCACAGCGACCGCTGTGTTATGGCCGTAGCAACGACCGTTTTTGACATCGATGCGCATGATTCTCATCTTTGTGAGTCCTGCGAACGCCGTAATCGGGCCCGTCAGCAATCGTCTTAGCTCAGCGTTCCCTTAGCGGATGATCCGCGCGTCGCCAAGATGGATCGTGCGTTCCTGATCGCCCTCATACACAACGAGGCTTCCTTGCGGGTCGAGGCTTTTGGCGGTCGCAGTAAACGGCTGTGATGTGCCGTCGAGGAGAATGCGATACGTCGTGCCCGCTAGCCGGGCGCGCTGTTCCCATGCACGCGCCACATCTGTAGGCGTAAAGAGCATTTCAAATTCTTGATGGAAACTGTGCAAGATACACGCGAGAACTTGTTCGCGGGTCGTCTGCGCGTAATCATAGAGGAATGCGGCTGGTTGTTCTAGATCGAAGTTTTTTTCTGGGCGGCTAAAATTCAGTCCAACCCCGCAGCCGACGACGGCCTCGGCGTCATGAACGCGCGAGACGCAGAGAATGCCAGCGAGTTTACGTCCGTCGAGTAAAATATCATTAGGCCATTGGAGCGCGACGGCAATACTTGTTGCTTCGGTGATGCCTTCAGCGACACGCAGCGCGACCCAGAAGGGAATCGCCCAGAGCGACGTGACTGGGACGGGGGGGAGCGTCGTCGTCCAGAGTAGGCTTTTCCCTGGTTCCGAAAGCCAGTGGCGGTTTTTGCGTCCTCGGCCTTGAGTTTGATGTTCAGCGACAATCGTGTGCGGGGTGGGATCTGCGCGGGCAAGGAGGGGTAACACGTCATCATTTGTACTGCTTGTTTGTGCTACGAGGTGAACGTCGTGAAAGCGGGTCCCGCCCAGCAGCGCGCGCACCGCGGCGACATCAAGCATTGCTAGCCTCCAAAGAATTGCGAAGAGGCTCAGTTGAGCCAGAAGCCGTAAACACGGTCTTGCTATGCCAATTGAACGTACACTTATCCTTGCGAAAGCCGATGCTGTTGCTCGTGGGCTCGTCGGTGAAATCCTGACCCGTTTTGAACGACGTGGTTTTACTGTTATCGGCTTAAAGCTGGTGCAACCGACCAGCGCGACTGCGAAGCGGCATTATGCCGAGCACGAGGGCAAGCCATTTTTCGATGGTTTGGTCGAATACATTACCTGCTCACCGCTCGTCGCATTCGTGCTCGAGGGAAGCGATGTCATTGAGGGCGCCCGTGCAGTGATTGGCGCAACCAACCCGATTAAGGCCGCACCAGGTTCGATTCGGGGCGATTTCGCTCAGACGATTGGGCGCAATCTTGTGCACGGCAGCGATTCGGCCGACAGTGCCGCGCGCGAGATCGGCATTTGGTTTGATGAATCAGAATTGCTCGCCCGTCCGCCTGCACTGGCTTCCTGGCTGATCGCTTCCTAGATAGCACTTTTTCATTCTTCATTATCTTCTATAGAGGTAGGCTCTACGTGTCAAACGAGTCATTGCGTGGCGGTGGTCGGCCACTGATCGAGAGTATTCATGCACGTGAGATTATTGATTCACGTGGCAATCCGACGGTGGCGGTATCAGTCGCGACGAGCTTTGGCGCGGTTGAAGAAGCGATGGTTCCATCGGGTGCATCAACTGGTGCGCATGAAGCGGTGGAGTTGCGCGACGGAGACCCTCAGCGCTATCATGGCAAAGGGGTGCGCAAAGCCGTGGCGGCGGTCAATGAGATGCTGGGGCCGACACTCGAGGGCTTGGACGTTACCGCTCAACGAGAAATCGACGAAAAGCTAATTGAGCTCGATGGCTCTGCGAATAAGGCGAATTTCGGTGCGAATGCCTTGCTCGGTATTTCTTTAGCTTGCGCACGTGCGGCGGCTGTCAGCTTAGCGGTGCCGCTCTATCGATACTTGGGCGGCCCGAGTGCAGCCACACTTCCTGTGCCGATGATGAACGTGATTAATGGCGGCAAGCATGCCGACGGCGCTTTGCAATTTCAGGAATGCATGATTGTGCCCGTAGGCCTGCCCTCAATTGAGGAAGCGGTCCGCGCAGGTGCCGAGATCTTTCATGTCTTGGGCAAGGTCTTGCATGAGCGTGGCTATAGTACATTGGTTGGCGATGAAGGTGGGTATGCTCCACCGTTCGACAATCTGGCACAGGCCCTTGAAGTTTTGGTTGTCGCGATCGAACGCGCGGGTTATCGGGTCGGTCATGATATCGGCATCGCGCTTGATGCGGCAGCGACGGAATTTTATGATGGCGGCCAATATTATCCGCAAAAAAATGGGTCAGCGCACACTGCGGCCGAGATGGTTGATTTTTATGCCGATCTCTGCGCGAAATTTCCCATTCTTTCCATCGAGGACGGTTTGGCAGAAGATGACTGGGCTGGCTGGCGCCTGCTGACCGAGCGTTTGGGCGGCAGCGTTCAATTAGTTGGCGATGATCTTTTTGTGACGAATACCGAGCGTTTGGCGCGCGGTATTCGCGAGGGCGTCGCAAACGCGATTTTGATTAAAGTCAATCAAATTGGGACTTTGACGGAAACGCTTGATGCCGTTGATCTTGCCCATCGCGCGGGATATCGCTGTATTATTTCGCATCGTTCCGGTGAGACTGGCGACACGACCATTGCCGATCTGGCCGTGGCTACCGGTGCGGGGCAAATCAAGACTGGTTCGTTGTCGCGTAGCGATAGGGTTGAGAAATATAATCGCTTGTTGGCGATTGCCGATCAGCTTGGCACCGTTGCAAAGTATCCTGGGACGAGCGCGTTTCGGCATGTGCAGCGTGAGATGACGGGTGTCTAAGACAAACCGCTTAGCAGTAGGTCTTGGATTATTTTTTCTAGTTGTTGGGTTGGTGGGTTGTCATGGCAGGCGCGTCGCCGGCCCTGTCGCGACGGCTGAACCCCCCAGCCCCGCTCTCACCGATATTTACCTGACCGACGACAAAGATAATGCGCTCGCTAAGGATCAATTTTCCTCAGATAGCAAGCCCATTTATGTGATGTATTCTGCCCAGCACGTCCGTAATGTTCCTATTCGCGCGGTTTGGATGGCTGATTCGCCCCAAGGCGGCACTAAGGCAGTCTTAGATGAGCAAGAAGTCACCGTGGCTAGCGATACCCAACAGGGGACCTTCTCCGAGCGGCCGCCGATGTCGGGTTGGGCTTTGGGGCCGTATCAAGTTGATCTCTATCTGGGAGCAACTCTCGTGCATACCGAGCATTTTACGGTTGTCCAGCAAGCGGTATCACTCAATCCCGAAGCAACTGATACTCCAGGCTCTCCAGCGAGCGACTCGATGTCGAACCCTACAAGTTTACCGACGTCTGGAGTGCTCGTTCCGAATGTGACCCCTATTCCCGAAACTCCGGGTCCGCCTGTCATGATGGTCCTCCCGCACGACAGCGCTGTCGAAGATGCTCAAGGTCGGGTCATTATCGGCATTCATGACGCGTATATGTTGCATGTATCGCAAGTCTGCACGAATGTTGTTTTTCGGGTCAAGGTGAACGGTCGACTCGAAGGTGTCTACGCGGTTCCGGATGTGACCAGCGATATGAGCCTTGCGTTTAAACCAGGGCCCAACCGGATTCAATTGTCGTGGTATGCGCCGATGCCTAGCCGCGATTGTCAAATGGCCATTCAGTTACGTCGTGGCCGACGGCTGCGCACGCTTACCCAAATCCATGTTTTCAGGCTTTCTCCACCACAGGGGTCGGTGGGTCTTGGCGTGGTGGTTCAATAACCGTTGGGCGACTATGAATCCAGGCTTTTTCGAAGCGACTTCTGATCTGAGCGATACTGCCAGGGTCGGTGATGCGGGCACCCCAATCGCTCATGTTTGGATCGCCGCCCGACGCATTGGCGGATCCAATCCACGCTTGATCGCCGACTAAGCAGAATTTATCGTTTTCGTTGGTTGTGTGGATCACTGCGCCGTTCGCTTGCAGCGCAGCAAGAAGCTTTGCCAGTCGCGGTGTGGGTTGCTGGGCGTTCGTTTTGACGAGAATGCGCATGGGAGTGTGAGCGGCGAGTTCACGTAGGAGAGTGGTGAGGTATGAGGTGCTGAGATTTTCGGTCTCGAGCATGATTGGCCCGGTAAGCGTTGTCAGAAGTTGCGCTTCTTGGGCGATCGCAGCTCCTTTGGTAAGGGCGATCTCATCGGTGCTGACTGAGGCAGGTCCGCCAGCAAGAGCGTTTGTGGTCGCGACGATGTCTTGGGGATTGGTAGAATCGACGATAAGATCGTCCCCATTACACCAGTTCCTATCATCATAAAAAGCGCTGCCATCGATGACCGCCGCTTTGAGATGCATCGCGGTGTTATCGATTAATTGTGCTTGTATGCCGTGGCTGTTTAGGATGGCAATTTCGTTCGCGTTATGCTTGGCGATACCGCCGCTAGGATCGTCGTAAACCTGTTGGGGTAAGGAGACACGAACCTCTGCCCCATGAGCTGCGGCCGCAATCAGAGCACGCTCTGTCTCGCCGCTTCCCAACGTATACGCGGTGAGCCGAACCGAGTGAGCAGTGCTCAGTGCTGCGGTAAATGCTTGATACGATGAAAGCGTGACACCCATACAGGCTGATCACGCTCGTGAGGACAGCCAGCAAGGGCAGTTCGATATTTTTGCTTACTCGCCGACGATCGCGTATGCCATACGGGGCTCAAAGGGAAAACGACGGATTTTTAATGTGCGGATCAGGTCGAGCTCAAGCGCGGCAACGGTTTCGCCCGGAAAAACAGCCTCATTGAGCTCGTCGAAGACGATCAAGCCGCCGCGTGGGATACGCGGTAGAAATGTTTCTAGAGCGAGTTTTGTCGGTGCGTAGAGGTCAAAGTCCAAGTAGAGGCAGCTGACAACGAGGTGAGCGTTTTCGGCTATGAATGGTCCACAGGTTTGCAGAAAGTCGCCGACGACTAGCTCGACTTTGGGGAAATGATTGAGGTAACGGTTTTCATCGTAGAGCTCAATCCATTTGTCTAGATCCTCACGCGCCTCGGGAGCGGCGAACCCGCCAACTTTTAGATGCTCTGATTTGCGTTGTGGGTCCCCAGCGAGGTCGGTCTCGCTGACTTCAGGGAAGCCTGTAAAGGTGTCAAAGCCAATGATGCGCCGTTGAAAATTATACGGCTCACAAATCGTACTGATATTGGCAAAGGACATCAGGCCGCCGCCATATTGCACTCCGCATTCAACGATCGACCCCTGAACATTTTCGATCAATTTGAACATTTCATACCTGGCGAGAAATCTCGCCAGGCTTTGTCGGGGAACATATTTGGCGAAACTCTCGAGTTTCAGCATCCAAGAACCGGGGCTTTGAGCGTATTGCTGATTGCGTTTGATCCGATGTTCTACATCAAAAGAGCTTTGTGTACGCGGATCATGGGTGCTGGCGGCCGGATCGAATTCCACTCGTTATACCGATGAAAGCTGCGGCATCAGTGGTGAGAAGTCGGTTGCCCGTAAAAAATCGCTGATCGTTGAGCCGCGAGAAGCATTATCTGCATTAGGTGCCCCGCGCTGCAGTTCGTAGTCTTGAAGATTGATGGTGCGGAAATCAATAGAGAAGCGGGTCAATCCTGAGCTGTTAGGCGTGGTGCGATGGAGTTGTGCGGCAGAAAATTGCACGTAGTGGTCGGCAGGCATGACAAGACGAATCGCTTCTGCTTCGGGTAGGTCTACGAGCGGGAGAGGATGTTGCCGGGTGTCTTTGCTGATTTGGCGGACGGCGGACGTACGGCCGTTGCGTTGCCAATCATCGTAATCAAATTCGGCTGAGGTATTTGCACACGGACGTGTGAAAAATGCTGGGTAGAACGTCAAAGATTGGCTTGGTTCAAGATCATACAGAGAAGCCCACCAATTCACTTGGCAGCTTGGTGCTGCGTACCAGGTGTCGCGGTGAGTTTTATACGCGTAACCAACGCCAGCACTGAGATAGCCATCCGAAGTCACAACGCGCAGACGTGGTACGTCGAAGACGGTCGACGGGACGTCGTGTCCAGTCTCGGTGAGCACTGCGCGTACCAGTTGTTTTGTTTCTGGATGGTTGGTGAAATCGGTTTTGAGTCCGGCAACCAGCTGTACAAAGGATTCGACGCTGAGTTCATGCTGCGCCCGGCGCGGGTCGAGGTTGCCAAAATGCTGGGCGATGCGTGCTCGGGCAAAGTCAGCGAGCGCGCTCCATGCTCGTGTGGGATGCTCGCGAAAAATGTCACCAGCAAACATCGCGTTGCGACGTTCGGTTTCGTTGAGGAGCGATTGTTCAAAGATGTTCGGCATGGAGTCCTCCCTTTGAGATCGCCCGTTCGACACTGCTTGCTGGGAGACTTCCTTGTGGTCGCATGAGTGCAAAGGGAGTAAAAAAGATCGGAATAGACAGCATATCAAAGCCGATAACGTTCGAAAAAATCCACCCGAGTCCGATTGCGTAGGCGAGGAAAAATGAGCGTGGCGGCAAGGTGCGAGTGCTCAGGCATGCAGTCAGCAACGCTGGCAGGGTGAGCGTCGCGTCATAGCCTAACGCGTGTGGCGTGAGCGCGGGAATCAATGCGCTCGTAAGCATGAAGGTCTGCTCGATTGGCTGCGCCCGCGTGCGCACTATAAGGATGGTGAACAGCGTTGTGACCAACGGCAGCACGACAAAAAGCGGTAAACCCATATGTTCGAGAATGCCGGGTAGGCCTACGAAAGCCGCCTGGTTATAGTGGGTATCGCTGGCATGATATCCCGCGAGATTTTGTATCCAAGCGAGCGGCCAGCGTATGTCCCCTGCGGTTGCGCTGATCCCTAAGAGGTACCAGATTGGAAGCCAGAGCACCGCGCCCAAGCTGATTTTCCAGCGTTGATTCACGCAACTCCAGGCAAAAAATGGCAACGCATAGGTAGGCTTATAGAAGAGGAAGCCGATGGCTACCCCTGCCAAAAAATCATTGTTGTGTCTGAGCGCATGCCATGCCGCGAGGACCACGAGCAGTGCAAGGATGCTCGTCTGGCCGTAGATGATGGTGATAATGACTGGCGTCCAGGCAAACGTGAGCAAGAGCGCAAGAGCGGGTTGGAGCTGAAAGCGGCGTGCTAGGAGTTGTGAAAGGAGTGCTGCTAGCACGATGTTCACCGCGATCATGATGACATCTGCCAGGCGAATGGGTAGGAGCTTGCACCCCGCATAGAGCCATGCGAAACCGAACGGGTACACAAACGCTCCATGGAGGAGGTGGTGGTTCATCTGCCAGGCTCTCACGGTGGCTAGGTGTTCGATCACACGGCTGCCTACGAGGTTGCCTGCGGTAAAGAATACCGAAAAATCTGAGTAGTGCTGTGAATGGCTAGCGAGTACTATCGCGACGAAGCCCAGTATGCCGATCAGATTGACGATGAAGCGGCGTGGGTCGCCCGAGCCTGAGAACGCTTCAGCGCCAAGGAGAGGGCGTGGGTGGTTAGGGTTTTGCTCCTGCATAGAGAGAGTATCGCCGAGAGTGCTTTCAATCTTGAGGTGAAGTACTCGTTCCTCTGAAGAGCGAAGTGGCTATGGTACGCTATGGATAAAGCACTTTATGTGCGAGAGATGTTCGCATCGGTCGCACCACGTTATGATTTTGTCAATCGTTTGCTCACGGCTGGCATCGATGAACAGTGGCGCAGGCGCGCTGTCCGTGAATTGGCTTTGGGGCCAAAGTCGTCGGTGATCGATTTATGTTGCGGTACCGGTGACGTCAGCTTTCAACTCTTGAAACGGGATCCAACCACGCAGATTGTTGGGTTGGATTTTTGTACGCCCATGCTCGAGGGCGCTCGACGGCGTGCTTTGGCGATCGCGAATGCCCAGCAGATCAGCTTTGTCGAGGGCGATGTGTTAGCCTTGCCTTACCCCGACGATTCCTTCGATGGTGCGATTATGGGCTTTTCAATGCGCAATGTTGTTGATTTAGACGGTTGCTTGCGTGAAGTAAAACGCGTGTTGCACCCGGGTCGGCGTTTTGTCAACTTGGATGTTTCTCAGGCGCCAAATCCATTCTTTCGCGCGATGTTCCGGGCGTATTTTTATGGATTGGTTCCTTTGCTTGGTGGGCTGTTTGGAGGGGCAAAGGCTGCTTATCGATATTTGCCGAGTTCACTGACCAATTTTCCCCCGACCCACGAGTTGGCTGACCGTTTTCGCGCTGCAGGCTTTATTGAGGTGCGCTCGATCGCATTAGCCGGCGGGGCTATCGCCTTACACGTTGGCGCGGCACCATGAGCACTGCGCCCAATCAGGTAGATTTACGCACGAGGATCGACGATTTTTTTCGTGCCTCGTTTGCGACAGATAATGCATTGATCACTGAAGCAATTCGTCGCATGCTTGCAGCTGGTGGCAAGCGTTTGCGGCCAAGATTGACGTTATTGGCCGCTCAGGCGGTTGGTGCTGATGTTGAAGCTCATCTGGAGCTCGCTGCCTATATTGAGCTTATTCATGTGGCAACATTGATTCACGACGACGTTGTGGACCAGGCCGATCAACGCCGTGGCGTCAATGCAACTGCCGTCGATTTTGGTAATCGCATCAGTGTCCTTGCGGGTGATTATCTCTTTGCTTGGATTTTTAAAAATGTCACATCGGCCTATCCTGCACCGATCCCGCATATTCTCTCTGCCACCTTAGCGGATATTTGTGACGGGGAAGTGCTGCAGTTACGCTCGCTGGATAATATCACCCTAGATATAATGGGTTATCGCGAGATTATTACCAAGAAAACCGCATCGCTTTTTGTTGCGGCAGCTCGATGTGGTGCCATCATGGGTGGGGGAAATCCAGAAGAGATTGCTGCGTTGACGCGTTTTGCTGAACTGTTTGGCATGGCATTTCAGATGTATGATGATTTACTCGATTTTGTTGGGAATCAAACCGAGCTTGGCAAGCCAGTCGGTCACGATATCTGGGAACACAAAGTGACGTTGCCTGTGATCTATGCTCTGTCAGATCCTGAGATTGCAACCAAAGAAGCGCTGCTGGCTTATTATGCTGGGGATGCGAGTGCTCGCGAGCAGGCAATCAAAAATGTCTTGGATGGATCTGCGCTTGCCGAGAGTCGTGCCCTGGTGCGGGCCACATTAGGTGAAGCTGTGGAGGCCTTGCAGCCGTTGGATCCGGCCCAGCGTCAACCGTTTATCGATTTAGTTGAAAGTTTGGAAAGGTAGTCTTGTATGCTCGGAACGATGGAAGTTGCGGCGATTGTCGGAGTAGCAGTTCTGCTCTTCGGAGCCGATAAGTTGCCGAAACTGGCGCGTAGCGCTGGCTTGGCGAAAAAAGAATTTTTGCGGGGGCAAGAAGAAGCGGCACCCGAGAAGCCACCGGTTGACCCAGGACAGCCAGAAAAATAATGTCTCGACTGGCCGAGATCGTTTGGGATACCGGCGAGATGACGTTAGTTGAGCACTTGCGCGAGTTGCGTCAGCGGTTGTTGGTATGCGTGGTTACTGTTGGCATCTGCGCACTTGGTCTGTTTGGGCCAGCGCCGTGGATTATCCATACCTTGGTCGCCTGGTATTTTCCCGGGATAACATTACATGCGTTCGGTCCGACCGATGTGATTGGTGCGGAATTTCGTTTCGCGCTTTTCGGTGGCATCGTCCTCAGCTTTCCGGTTATTCTGTACCAGATCTGGATGTTTGCCGTACCGGCAATACACCCAAAGACACGGCGTCGGGTTTATGCGTACTTGGTTCCGACGTTCTTGTTAGCTGTGGTCGGAATTTGGTTTTGCCATGCCTTGATTTTACCGCGGGTCGTGAGCGCGTTATTGAACATGACGAGCGCAATTGCTGAGGCGACTTTTGGTATAGGTCCTACACTCAACCTGATTTTAATATTGTTTTTTGCGTTTGCTGTTATTTTTCAAACGCCCGTGGTGCTGCTTGCTTGTGCGCGGGTTGGCTTGGTTCAGGTTGAGGGGTTACGGCGAGCGCGTCGTTATGCACTCATGGGTATGTTGATTGTGGGTGGCATTGCCGCACCCGACGGTTCCCCGCTCACGATGTTAATGCTCGCTGTGCCCATGTATGTGCTGTATGAATTGAGCATCGCCGTTATTGCTGTTCTGAGCAAAACTTGGAGTAAAGAGGGAACCAAAACGGAATGAACGTGCTCGTTTGGCGAGAAAAATTTCTTCGACTTTTTTCTGACGTATTGTTCGCGGTCTCGCTTTTCGCGTTTTGGGGTGTCCTGACGTTTATCGGTGTCATTATCGATCAGGGGCGCGAACCAGCGTATTATTTTTCAACGTATCCGGCGACATTGGCCCGCTGTATTTTGCGCCTTCATGCGGATACGATATATCATAGCAATGCGTATCTTGGTGTGATCGCGGCTATTCTTGTGTCGCTTGCGGTGTGCACGTTTCGGCGAGTTATTCCCGCGCGCTTGCCCCCGTTGCGTGCTGTTCAGATTGAAAAAATGGCATTAAATGCCCGCATCGCGTGGCACGGAGAAGAAGCGGTCTTACGTGAGCGCTTACAGGAATTTTTGCGTAGTCGTGGCTGGAGTATTCGCTTACGCACCCTGGATGCGGTCGAGTGGACGTTTGCCGATAAGGCGAATTGGGCACGGCGTGGAGTGTTAGTCGCCCATGTTGGTTTTGTGCTGATTGCAGCAGGCACATGCGTGTATTGGGCGCGCGGCTATAGCGGTGAACTCACCACGATGGTGGGCAGTACGGTGACGATCCCGCAAACGGGCGCGACCTTGCACCTCGATTCTTTTCTTTACCAGATTGAGCCGATTGTCACCAAAGGCGGAATCGTTTATCAGCCGATTGATTATGTGTCACGGTTGCACGTACGTGCGCACGACGGTGTCTTGCGGAGCGCCACGTTGCGGGTCAATCATCCTCTCGACCTCGACGGTGTAGCGGTCTATCAAGCGGCCTATGGCGTTGCGACCCAGTTTCGTGTGACTCAGGAGCGCCATGTCTTGGCAAAGCTGGCGGCCGCACCCGTACAAGAGGGCGCGTCGTTCGTGCTGCCGGGTACAACTCGCACCATTCAATACGCTCGATTCGTTGGAACAATTGGATCGGACGGCTTGCCGACTCTCGATCCAAGGCCGAATAACCCTGGAGTCATCCTGACGGTTTACGACGGGGCGACCAAGCTGGGTGATGTCCTCGTTCCATTTGGTCGTGACGCGGATGTCGGGGGCGGCTTTGTCCTTCGGCCACTCCAAACGCGTTTATACACGGGGTATCAATATCGTTTTGATCCAGGTATCCCATTGGTTGGTGTGGGTGCTTTCGTGCTTTTGGCAGGCTTGTGCATTTCGTTTGGTTTCTTGCCAGCGCGGCTATATGCCCGGATTGATGGTGCCGGTACGAGCTGGTCGCTATCGCTGGCTGCATCCACGGTAAAAGGCTACCTTATCTTTGAAGAGCAATTTACTGCCTTAGTACAAGCGCTCCGCGATGCGGAGCTTCCGATAGTGACGTGAAATAATGCTCGATCAAGATCTCTTTTTTACTACCCTTAGTGCATATTTACTGGGCGCTCTTATGCTCACGATCTATTTCTTGCAACCGACGAAATGGACGTTGCGTTGTGGTGTGGCTGCGGCTATTATCGGATGCCTAGCGCAATATGCTGATCTGACGGTGCGCTATCTCACAACTCATATTTGGCCCTTAACGAATTTATACGGTTCGTTATCGCTCTTTAGCGTGATGTCTGTTACGCTTTTTCTCGTTTTTGCTTTCCGTTATCGCTTGTGGTTTCTCGGTGGCTTTGTGCAATGGTTGGCGGCTGGGTTTTTGGCTTATGCGTCGACGTGGAATGAAGGGTCGATGCCTGCGGTGCCGGCCCTTCAATCGTATTGGATCAAGATTCACGTCCCATTGGTCGTTTCTGCGTACGCGGCGTTTCTGATCGCAGCGACGTTGTCCGCGATCTATTTGCTCAAAGCTGGCTTTGAGCGTTCCTTACAACGAACCGCGCAGAACGATGTCAGCGAAGCTTTGCTTGCGCAGCGCTTGAGCGGGGGTACACCAAACATCGAGCGCGCAGCTGAAACCGGCCACCAGATTGCGCTCTGGCTCAATACTCTGCCCTCACTACCAAGCTTAGATATCATGACGTATCGGGTCATCACGGTGGGCTTGCCCTTGTTGACGGTGGGCATTATTACCGGAGCTTGGTGGGCAAAGGAAGCCTGGGGCGCGTATTGGCAGTGGGATCCGAAAGAGACTGCAGCGCTATTATCATGGATTATTTATGCCGCGTACGCGCATCTGCATACGCGTCATGCTTGGCGTGGCATTCGTTCAGCCTGGTTAAGCCTGCTAGGGTTTGCGAGTATCATTTTCTGTTATCTCGGCGTGAATATTTGGATTAGTGGCCTACATAGCTACAAGTTTTGAAATCAGCTCACTCGCCTGCGGCTAGAAATGCCGTGATCGCTTGGGTGAATGCATCGGCGTATTCAGCCGCTTTTTTTTCACCGACTCCACTGATTGCGCGGAATGCTTCGACGGTTGTCGGCGTCTCCCGCGCCATCTGCCGTAAGGTCACGTCGGAAAAGACCACATACGCCGGGACATCTCGCTCTTCGGCGAGCCGGCGGCGCAGGATGCGTAAAGTATCAAAAAGTGCTTGATTATACTCACTATTGAGATCGTTTAGCTGCAGTTCGGCGCGTTTGGGCGCTTTCGCCGCCGGCGGACGCGTTAAGAAAATGGCTTCTTTGGTTGTGAGGCAGCGGCGCCCGAGATCGGTGAGCGAAAGCACTGGGAAGCCGTCGTGAGAGCTTGCCAGAAACCCTCGCGCGGTCAACTCACGACCGATGTGCTCCCAGCCTTTACTATTGTGTTCGTTGCCGATGCCAAAGGTTGAGAGTTGGTCATGGCCGAGGCGACTGATTTTTTCGGTTGTTTTGCCAGTGAGCACATCAACAATATGCTTGAGGCCTACCGCAAAACCACTCGATTGTCGGATGCGATAGACACACGAGAGAAACTTTTGGGCGATGGTCGTCGCCTCAAAGCGTTCGCGTGGTTCTAGGCAATTATCACACGCCTGACAAGACGTTTGTTCGAGGTTATCACCAAAATAGGCCAGCAAATCTTTGCGCCGGCATGTAACGCTCTCCGCATAAGCGACCATGCGAGAAAGCGCGTCGAATGCGTGATTACGCTCGTGTCCCGCCGGCTTTTCTTCGAGGAGACGAGCTTGTTTGGCGAAGTCTCCTCTGCTGAAGAGCAATAGGCAGCTGCTCGGGAGTCCATCACGGCCGGCACGGCCAGTCTCTTGATAATACCCTTCAATACTCTTTGGTAAGTCGTAGTGGACGACATAGCGGACATTGGGTTTATTCACGCCCATGCCGAAGGCGGTGGTGGCGCAGATAACGCGGATGCGGTCACGTAAAAACGCATCTTGTGTAGCAGAACGTTCGCTATTCTCCATGCCAGCATGATAGGCAGCTGCGGGAATATTGCCTGCGCGTAAATATTCGGCGACTGCTTCCGTGGCTTTGCGGCTGGCGCAATATACAATGCCGCTCTCATCTCCACGTTCGCGAATATACCGCAAGACTTGTTCATTCGGCTTGTCTTTAGGAATGACGGTATACGTAAGATTCGGGCGATTAAAGCCAGCCACAAATGCGCGCGGGTTACGCAGATGCAGATGTTGGGCGATCTCTTCGCGCACGCGCGTTGTCGCGGTTGCGGTCATCGCGACGATGGGAATGGTCGGAAAACGTTTACGCAATTCGGCCAGTCGGCGATACTCTGGCCGGAAATCATGCCCCCATTCGCTGATGCAGTGGGCTTCATCAATTGCAAAGCGGGCGATCGGCCACTGTGCAATCCGCTCGAGACCATGGCTCGTCAACAAACGCTCAGGCGCAATGTACACGAGTTTGATCAGACCTGCTTCGATTTGCTGCAGACGAGCATGTATTTCTTGCGGTGAGAGTGTTGAATTGACATAGGTGCCAGGAATGCCCGCTGCCTTGAGGGCGTCGACCTGATCTTTCATCAAGGCGATCAAGGGCGAGACGACAATGGTAATGCCATCGCTGACCAGCGCAGGCAATTGGTAGCAGAGTGATTTGCCTCCGCCGGTTGGTAAGAGTGCGAGGACATCTTCATGATTGAGGAGCGCGTCGATAATCTCGCGCTGGAACGGGCGAAAGTCTTCGAAGCCAAAGTAGCGTTTGAGACTGCTTCTCAGGGTGTCTTCACAGATCGTATTGATCATGATGCTGGCTCGAGTCTTAGCCGAGCTGTGAACCATACTCCAAGCAACGCGAGTCCAGCCGGTAAGACGCCCACCCATTGGTCATTCTGCGCGAAAATCCACGTCGCGAGTAGTGGGCCCAGAACGAACGAGAAGTTATTGATTGCGTCGGCTCCGCCCATGAGGGCTCCCCGTTGTTGGGGATCAGCGGCTTGAGAAATCAGCGCATTGAGCATTGGGCGCGTGAGCGAGGAGCCGATCGACCAGAGTGCGCTTAAGCAGATAAGCGGCCAAAACTGATGGTAGCTGAAGACGGCTCCGTAGGCAACGGTGAGGCAGATTAGCCCCATGAGCAAGACTTGCCGTTCACGCAAGCGGTCAACGAGGTGGCCGATAATCAGGGTTTGCATGATCACGCCAATCACGCCGGAGCTGGCATAAAACAAGCTGGTTTGGCTCGGACCAAAGCCAAGATTTTTTTGCAAGAATAGGGCGAGCACCGATACCCACATGGTAAACGAGAGTGAAAAGCACAGTTGGATGAGGAGTAGACGGCGCATTTGCGGCACCAAGAGCGCGCGTAGCGTGTCGCGCAGCGGCGGATGGTGGCTGGGCGGGGTATGCGATTCGGGCAGCAGCCAGAGCGTCAGGCCGATGGTGATCAGCGAAACAAACGCTGCGGTATAAAATGGAACCGGGTAGCCAAAGCGCACTAAGGCTCCCCCGAGTGCTGGACCCAGAATGAAGCTGATGCCAAAAGTCGCGCCCAGTAATGCATAAGCACGGGCACGTTGCTCGGGTGTGGTGACGTCGCTGATATAGGCTTGGGTGATGCCCAAGCCGCCTCCAGCAAAACCTTCGACAACCCGTGAGCAAAACAGGAGAGGCAGCGAGTTTGCGAGGCCGAGCAGCAAATACGCGGCTGTGGTGGTGACTTGGGTGATGAGCAGAATATTGCGTCGTCCCAGTCGGTCGCTCAGTGCACCGAGGATCGGCGAAGAAATGAGGCTACAGAGCGCCACGGTTGCAATAAGCCAGCCGACCACGGGTGCTGACGCCCCATAGTGCTGAGCATAAAATGGCAGCAGAGGGATGATAATCGAAAAGCCCAGCACATCGACAAAGGTCACGGCGAGCAGAGGAATCAGAGCACGTGGCACTGGCCTTGTCTCTCGTATTGCGGGCGCATATTCCTGGAGAAGAGCGAGAATTTTTGCAGGCGATGCCGATAGTAAGAGGGAGATGTCGACTGCAATTGTGCCAGCGAAAGTATCCCATATACTCCCGCTTGAGGTGTTCACCTACGAGCGCGGCACGCGCAATGCAGTTGTCCTGCCGTCCGGCAGTGTGGCGAGTGACATTGAGCTGGTGTTTTACGACGAACGAAAGCGGCTAGCGCGTTACGAATTGCGTATTGCGAATGAGTCAACGTCGGTGCTGAATTGCCATGCGTATGCTGTGAGAGCTGGCCGCGACGGTAGCCCGGTGGCTTGTGCTTCTGTTGCGGTCTTGCCGTTTTCAGGCGTTGCGGTGACGTTCGATTTGCCACTTCCATTTCTCGGCAATTACGAACGGATTACGATAGAAATGCATGGTGATGGCATCGATCTATCGTCTGACACGATTCCGCCTGGACGAGATTATCGCGTCCTGATTCGCCGGGCAGCGTTGCTGGTGTTTGCTGGGTTTAGTAGCATCGTGCTCGCTCTCAGCGGGCTAGCGCAGCCGCGGATCGTGGCTGTTTCTGCACCGAGCGCGGCCTTAGGCGGAAGCGCGGTGACGATTGGGTACGAAGTGCGCGGCCTAGGTGATGTGCAATATCAAGTGACCGCGCCCGATGGGGCAACGCTCGCGTCAGGCATATTGCACGAACAAACGGGGAGCTTGCCTCTGCATCTGCCTGCGGTCGCAACGACCCGGTCTTACGCGCTGGCGCTTTCGAAACATACGCTTTTAGGGGCTGACGAGCGGACCGTCTATGTCAAAGCAATGGCGACGCCGTCACCGCACTTATTTATGCGTGTGATTCATCCCGCAGCGATTACGGCATTGGGGCTTGACCATTCAACGGTTGTTGCCGGAAATCGTATTACCGTGCGGTATGGATATCTTGCGAAAAGTGGCTTGCTTCGTTTGCTCGACGCCCAGGATACGGTGTGGGCAGCCACACCGCTGGCGCCCGGGGGTGTCGCTCAATTTATGGCACCAACCGTTCCTCATCCACAGGTTATGCGTGTGGCCTTGCATGTCGAGAAAGATGATACTTCCGCCGATTCGGTGGTGGGGGTAACGATTGTTCCAGCGACTCCCGCGCCTGTCGCGTTTCGTGCCTTACGTGGTGCGCCTTTGCAGATTATTGCCCAGACGCTTAGGCCCGGAATGGTCATCCCCTTGCGGGTCACCAAAGCGGTGGCTGATCTCCATCTGGCTTTCCAAGACCCCCACGGGCTGGTGATTGAAAGCTTTAACGTCGATGGGGATCAAGCAACCTTGCATATCCCACATGATGCACAAGCTGGTAGCTACACCCTTGTCATCAGTTTCGCCGATCGAAATGGCCAAGAAACAGTTGTTGTGCCTATTCGGATCGACAAAACTGCGAGTCGGTAAGTGCCGTTTTCTTTGCCGCGTCTGGCTTCGGGGACAATCGTCCGCGAAGCTTTGCTTACATGGGTAACACGGTACGTTGACTTACCTTTACGGGTTTGTCTCGCGCCTGCTGGTGCGGGTAAGACCACCGCGCTGGTTGAGTATGCTCGTACGCGTAGCTCTCCGTTACTCTATTTCCATTTGGAACATCAACATCCGGATCGCTTGCTTGAAACTATGCTTGCGAGTTTGTGTAACGATGGAGAATATTCATATCGTGCCGTGTTGTCCGCCTTGAGATCACGTGCCCCAACGGAAATTGTCTTCGATGGCATTGAGCGCCTCAGTGAAGCTGAAGAGCAGCTGCTTGTTCGCTTGATTTCGGATCTGCCAGCGCAGGTCAGCGTCCTCGCTGCGGGCACGCGGACGGGTTTACCGTTACAGCGTTTGGAGATTGCCGGGTTGGCAAAGTGTAGTCCACCACAACTCCTACGCCTGAGCATCGAAGAAACGGAGAAGATCGCTCAAAACTTTGGTTTGCCTATGCATGAAGAGCAGCTTGCGGCAATATGCGAGGGTTGTGATGGCTGGGCGATTGCGGTGACCGCGGTCTTACGCTCTGCCGTCGAAGGTGATAAGAGCTTGGTCGATGCGCACGAAAAATGGCTCTTACAATCCGGACAATCATTCTGTGAATATATCGACGGTGAACTCCAGCGTCTCGGCAGTGAAGAGCAAGAGCTCTTTCAATCGCTGCTCCAGGGTAAGCCGCTCAGCGACCAGGAGGGCCGTCGTTTAGAAGCCTGCGGTGCTTTTGTGCAGCGAATCGGCGGAGTGGTGCGTCCCTACCAGCTGGTCGGTGCGCTCTTGGGGAGCCTCCCAGTTGCACCGATCTTACCTCAAACGCCTTTGCAGATTCGTTTATTTGGGCGTTTTATCGTTCGCTCTGGCGAGCGTGAAGTTGTGTGGATGCGGCGTCGCGACCAACAACTGTTTCGATATCTCGCAATTCGCCCGGAGGGTCGAGCGAGTAAGGCCGAAGTGATCGCCGCATTTTGGCCCGAAGCAGATCGGCATTTGGCATCTCAGAGCTTACGTACAGCTTGTAGCAATATCCGTAAAGCATTGGCTACGGCATTTGAGCAGAATGTCGTTGAACAACTTTTTGTGAGTGAGGCCCAGGGACTACGCGTAAATCTTGATCTGGCCTTGGTGGACGTGCGCCGTTTCAAAGCGCATATCAACGCCGCTAGTGCTGCAGAAGAACAGGGCAGTCGAGGTGATGCAATCGCGCATTATACGGCTGCGATTCGCTTATACCGGGCCGATTTATTCGCGGGAGAACCAGAAGAGATGTGGTTCGTCCCACAGCGTCAGGCGTATCGTGAAATGCTGGCATTTGCACGCGAACGTAGTGCGGCCTTACGTGAGGGCGAGTTTATCGCCAATTAAAACATCGTGGCCAAGGTGGACAGCGGTGCCCGTTTCGACGACGGTCGTGGCTAGCGGGCAGCTCAAGTGAGCGATATTGGGCGCGACCGAGTGGGCGATGCGGAGTACATAACCTTGGCGATCGAGGAAAAAAATATCTATAGCGGTGCGCATGCCAATGGTGTGGATACTCGAACAGTCACTAATCCACAGGCCATCGTCACTTGCGATGTGCTCACGTCCAAGAAATCCAACGGTGCGCTGCCAAAACGTTCTCGCCTCAATAACGTTGGATGCAAGGATGGTTCCGGTCGTGACATTGCATAAACGTTGACTCATGGATAATGCCTAAAAATCTGATTTAAGATTGACGACAATGGGACCGAGCATAATAACAAAGAGGGCCGGTAAGAGAAAAACGGCCATCGGTATCGTCATTTTCGTGGGGAGTGTACCCGCCCTTGCTTCAGCCCGCATGAGGCGAGCTTCTCGCGCATCCTGGCCTAAATCGGCTAATAATGCACTGATGTTTCCGCCGACTTTTTCAGATTGGGTGATCGCGGTGATCATTTGCGAGAGATCGGGCTGATTCACTCGTTCCGCCATCGCAGTCATGGCTTCATAGCGTGAGCGGCCCATGCGGATATCTCCTAACGTTGCGCGGAACTCATCTCCTAAGGGGCCGCTGCACATATCAACCGCCGTAAGTAGCGCTCCATTAAGCGCAACGCCAGCTGTAACGCTAGACGAGACTACATCAAGAAAGTCAGGAAGCTCGCAGGCGATTTCACTTTTTCTCTTTGCGATCGCATCCTTCAATGCTTTACGCGGTGCGACATATCCTACAATAGGCAAGGCTAATGCAACGAAGATATTGGTCTGCAGGATTAATGAGCAGAACAGCGCGAGAAGAACACTGACTACAAGGCAGCTTATATGGACCATGCCAATAAAAGCTGGGGTGCGATCGTACCATCCGGCTTCTTGTAGTTGTTTTTCTAGCTTGTTTTTGCTACCGTGATCGAATATTCTTTCAAAAACCATAATGCTTTGTGCTGTGCTGGTCGTCGCAGAAAGTTGAGCTACACGGTTATGTAGCTCGTTTTGCTTGGGAAGCATCATGTAGATGACAAACCCTACGAGCGAACCAACCAAGATACAGATTACAGCAAGAAGTATATGTGTTGACATGCGATCACACTTTAAATTGTAGAAGTTTCCAAAGTGAGAAAATTCCTAATCCTTCCAAAATGAGCGCAATCGCCAACACGTTGTGTCCACCAGGTGTTTGGATCAACGTATCGCGGACCGTGGGTTGAATTGCCATGACGACTCCACCTACCGCGATTGGGAGTGCTCCAATTACATAGGCACTTCCCGTAGCCTCGGATGTAATTGCTTTGACTTTTCTATATAGTTTGCGTCGCTCTTTTATTGTCGTAGCGAGATGATCAAGCGTTTTTCCTAGGTTTCCTCCCGTTTGTGTCTGGATTGCGATCGATTTTGTCATCATGGTAATTTCATGGCCAGGCATGCGAATTGCAAGTCGCTCCAGTGCATCATTTATCCCCATGCCAATATTTGTTTGTAAAAGCACAAGATTGAATTCGTGCCTTGCCGGGTCCGGCATCTCCTCTGTCACCATGATCATGGCTTGCCGCAACCCTAAGCCAGATCGAATCGCCCCTGACATCATGCGTAATACTAGCTCAAGTTGTACTTCAAATTGTGCCAGCCTTTTTTTGATTCGTATATTAACCCAAACACCAAATGAAGCGAAAATACAAAGAGAACAAGGTATGAATGAGAATAATGCGATAATGAGATTGCTTCGTAAGAGATACATGCATCCACCCCAAGCAATAACGGATGCAATGACCAATCCAATCGCTACTTCTTCGGTGCGAATTTTGATATTTGCCCGATCAAGCCTGTCACTGAATCGCGCAATGTACTTTTGGCTGTAATTGACCGCATGAGCGTTGCCGAAATAGGCAAACAAACCGATACCTATGCCGACAATAAGGCAAACCAAAATCGGAGTTATTCTAAGTATTAGCTCATTCATGCAAGATCACCGTACTGTCGCTTTCGGGTTCATTCCAGCGAGTTCAGTAATATCAAACGCAATGCCGTTTTCTTCAAAACGTTTCAAGCAGAGTGGTTGTGCACCTGAGAAAACGAAGCGTCCTTTGACCTTTTGTTGTTCGTCTAAGCCTTCTGAACGATAGCTTACGATATCTTGCATGGTGACCACATCGCCTTCCATGCCAGCAATCTCTGTGATTGAAACGACTTTGCGTGAGCCGTCGCGCATGCGTGACAACTGAATGATCATATCAATCGCACTGGAAATTTGTTCACGAATGGCGCGAATAGGCAGATCGTAGCCGGCCATCATCACCATCGTTTCCAAACGTGAAATAGTATCGCGAGCGGAGTTGCTGTGGGCGGTTGTGATCGACCCATCGTGGCCGGTATTCATCGCCTGGAGCATGTCGAGAGCTTCACCGCCACGGCACTCGCCAACGACGATCCGGTCAGGTCGCATGCGTAGCGAGTTTTTGACAAGTTCACGAATCCCGACTTCACCGCGACCTTCGAGATTTGCTGAACGCGACTCAAGCCGTACAACGTGCTCTTGGTTTAAAAAGAGTTCGGCTGCATCCTCGATTGTAACGATACGTTCGCCTTCAGGAATGAAATTAGAGAGCATATTTAAGAAGGTCGTTTTACCACAACCAGTTCCGCCGCTGATGACAATGTTTAAGCGTGATTCTACGCAGGCTTTCAGGAAATTTGCCATTGGTTCGGTGAACGCGCCCAAGCGAATGAGGTCCGTACATTGTAGTCGACGCTTGCCAAAACGACGAATGGTCAGGGATGGGCCGTCGAGGGCGAGGGGACCGATTACCGCGTTAATACGAGAGCCGTCGGCCAGGCGTCCATCAACCATAGGTTGGGATTCATCTATGCGTCGCCCAATTGGCGCAAGCATGCGCTCAATAACTAACCGCAATTGGCGGTCATCTTGAAATGACTGCGTTGCGAGTGTTAATTGGCCCTTCCGCTCAACGTAGACTTGTTTGGCTCCATTGACCATGATTTCCGAAACGGACTCATCGCGCATCAGCTCTTCTAAAGGGCCGTATCCGAGAATCTCATCAATAATTTCTTGCCGTAGAAAAGCCATTTCTTCCGCAGAGGTAAGTTCTGAACGCCCCGCCAGTAAAGTAGAAATCGTGTCCTTGATTTCATTACTCATTTCAGCGAGACGCGCTGCGTCGCTCCCTACCATGCTCCCTGCCGAAATTTCGAGGCGTTCAGCTAGTGCAGCATGCACCTCAGCTTTGAGTTTTGCCCGTTCAGGAGAGGATTCTTGGGGATGAGGCGTCGATGTTTTATAATTTTTACTCGGCGTGTTCGTAGCTGCTGCTTGGATGTCGCTGCCGCCAGCGCGGCGACGATGGACATCGCGTCGGTCGCCTATTGGAGTATTGGTCGAAGGTTGAAGGCTGTCTAGTAGATCGGGTGGTGGTAATTGCAGTAAAATGTCGCGCAAGCCTTCGATTGCCTTCGTAAACCTACGATCACTACGCGGGGGTATTTCACACGTGATTGGACTGCCAAGTGCACGCTCGATATCAGCTTTGGCGATTTCCGGTCTACCGTCGCGTAAATTCGTTATAATCATCATTCGCGCAACGGGTATTCCAAAGCGTACGAGTTCCACTAGCATTGACCGTGCGCTCGTAATGCCTAAGACCGATGGCTCAACGATGAGGATAAACCGGGTTGCTCGCGTCATGAATGGACGCACGACGGCGGCAAAGGGTTGGGGGGCATCGACGAAAATGAGAGACGATTTTTTTGTTAATTCTTGGGTGATATTTTCAACGGTCGGTAGCTTCAGGGTGAAGCCAGCGTGGATACTAGGCGTTAGTTCGAGCATGTCAATGCCACTGGGTGAGTGGATGAGTGACAAGCTGCCGTCAACTCGAGCCTCGTCACTGGCGCGAATGCTGTCCATGAGCACGGCGAGACTGCGTCGTCCGGTCAGGTCGGCATCAACCAAAGTAACGCCTGGTTGTTTACGACCAATCTGAGCTAGCTCTAGTGACAGGGTGGTGCTTCCCGCGCCGCCTTTTGCACTAATGAGGACAAAAATTGAGGCACTCACTATTTGTCGCTCCCGACCACGTGGTCGCCATCAATCACGGTAACCATCAAGTCATGGGCAACTGGCTTGCGCGGCGCGGCCGGCGTCGGAGCCGGTGTTGCCGGGGCAATATGCTGCTCAACTGCTGGGGCTGCCACCATCGGTTGTATTGGTTGGGGTGGGGTGGTGGGAAGGCTAAATCCATCATCCTTGTGGTTGTCTCGATCACCTGGTGGGCGTAAGGTCAAGCGAATTTGCGAGGCGGAATAGGCCAAGGTGATAACCTCTGCCTGTTTGGGTGTGACGGCTAGTGTGGCGGTGGTCGCGGCTTGTGCCTGAGACGCTTGCGGGTCACTCGCTTGCTCCATGGTATTCCCGATGGCAATGACGAGCACATCGTGCATAAACGTTTTGACTTTCCCTGCATCATCGCCACGATTCATAACCGCAATCAAATCTACATAGTCACCAGGTTCAATGAATCCCGCGACGCCACTCACCGGATCGATGGGAATGGTTAGCGCGCGCGTTCCTTTTTTTAGGCGGACTGGTAACGGAGCATTATCTGGCTTGCCGATACGCGATGCGGTAATGACCGCTCCTTTCGGAATGCTGGTTAGTGCGAGGAAGCCGCTGACTTTGCTCGGGTTGGTGAATGCATCAATATCAATGCTATCAGCAGGACGCTCGACCGTAGTCAACATAGCCGGCGTGATCGTGGTCCGCGCTGCTATATCCTGAGCAGCGATCACTATGTTCCGTGTCGCAACTGTTACTTGGGGCTTGTTAATGGCCGTCAAATAATTGTACGTTAAAAGGATTGTGACTGCTGCCACAGTCAACGCAATAATGAAAATAATTTTCTGCGATTTCATCTTAGGACAACCTCAACATATCTGGTGAGAAGCTATGTATGATTGTAAGTATTATTGCACCCAACGCAATAGAAACTGCGTAAGGAAAATACGTTTTGGTTTGAGGAACGATCGGTAGGGTCGGCTCAGTTGTTAATCCATGGATAATGGTGAAGGTGCTGACTAGGGTATCACGCAGCTTCCCTTGATAGGTGAGCATTGCAATGGAGGACATTCCGCCTGCAACACACGTAAAGAGAAGAAAATAAATGCTTTCATTAAATGGTAAGAGGGCCGCACATGCCGCCAGTAGTTTGACATCCCCTCCTCCTATCCATTGCCGGGAAAAAGCCAAAGAACCCAGCCCTAGGACTCCGAGTGCTGGGGCGAACATGGCGAAAAAGGAACCCAGGCCGTGGAGGCAACTTGTAATAACGGCTACCAAGAATACAGCGCCGGGGATGATATTCGGTATTTTTCTTGTCCGTATATCGCTCGCCACAGCCAGTAGGCAGGCGCAAAGTATAACACCATATAAAAAATTGTGCTCGAATAGTGCTGACATGATGCTCCTTCCCTTGCTGCTCCTCGGGCTAGTGATTAATGGTCTGAAACGATATCATTTCGGCTATGAATATTGGGACTGGTTTTTCCAATGTGGAAGATGGTCGAAGCATGCAGATGCTGGTCTGGAACGCTTGCATCGATTTGCACAATGCTTCCTTCCCAGTTATCGGTCGCGAGTGAAACGCTTGTTGCATAATGTCCTGAAAGATCTGCTGTTACATGCTCGTAACCATCATTTGTACCTAGTGGTATTTCAGGCAGATCACTTGATATCCAACCGGTGACATGCAACCAAATTGTGGCACCGGCTGGTGCGGTGCCACTAATCTGAACGCTATCGTGACCATTGCTGGCCGCCGCAACCGCAGTAAGGGCTTCTTGTTGAGGCGCTTTTTTTGCTAGGGCTGGCAGCGCGCTACTGCATAGTAGAATCATAAAGACAATGATGGGCATGCGATACCGTGTCATGTGCTTCCCCTTGGATGTACGATCGAGAGAGTGACTTGCGTTCAGAAGCCGACCCATGGCCGTGAACGCAAGCCACATTACGTTAAGCCTAAAGTTGGGTTCCGACTGATGTAGCCATGCCGTTAAGTGCGGTTTGTGTATTGCTACCTAAGGACTTAAGCGCAGCGATCGAACCAATGCCTACGATCGCAACGATCAGGGTGTATTCAACGAGTGTTGCTCCGCTGTCGTCTTTGAGCATTGCGAAAAAGTTCTTTAACATATACTACTCCTTAGTCATGTCAACTCAGTTAGTCGAGTTGACGGCATCCTAGCGATTCAAACGTATCTGGGACCCGATTGTCCACGAACTCACTTTACCATGCTCTTCATTCACTCGACTAGGCTCAACGAAGTGAATTGACCGCAAGTAGGGAATGTGTTAACGGCTAGCGTGCGCTATCCGTTGCTCGATACATCTGTTTCTTTATGCTAGTATCGACGTTTCGCTTGGGGATGGTTATGAGTTTTCTACCTATAAACGTAATGCTTGAGTAAACTTGTGCTCGTTCAATTCTCCCTGAAGAGCTTTACATAAAAAATGAATTGTGTTAATGCATTAATGTGTCCAGAATGTGTCATAATCGTGCGTGATAGGTTATTCGATTCTCATTTGGAAGGCATACCATATTATGAAAGTATCTTCATTAATAATAGTTCCTATTTCTGCGATATGCATGGTGTTTTGTGAACTAGATGCACTTGCCCAGGACGAATCGTTACGTCCCTTGACTTTGCAATCAGGTCACTCGATTATTCTTCCTGAACCGGGATTGCGGCGCATAGCTATCGGTGATGGTAATATTGCTGGAGTGTTGCCTATCGGTACGCAGCAGATCGTAGTGAATGGTAAGGCGCCAGGACACACCACTATTTTTATCTGGAATAAATACGGAAGAATTTCGTATAATATTGAAGTGACTCAGCAAGAAGTCGATAACTTTGCGAGCTTGGTTCGTGAGAGTGTGGATCTGCCTGGCGTTTCCGTTAGTGCCCATGGGCATATGGTTGTCGTTCACGGTCAAGTCAATACCAACGAAGAGTATGCGCGCCTGTGTAGCATCCTCAGTCAATTCGCTGAAGGGAGTGGAGGGAAGGAAAAAGCCTCAATCCTCAATGTTGTGACGGTGTTACATCCCTTAGGTGCGTTACTCCAAGAAATTCATCAGATGCCTGGAGCGAGTAGTATTCGGGTTGATCCAGATGGAAAAGGAAACGTTGTCGTGAGCGGCTTTGTCGCTGATCGTGCTACTGCTGAACGCGTGTTGGGACATGTCAAGGGTCTGGCTGGCCCATTTCTCAGTGCGGACGGCAAGGTCGTTGATAGAATCGAAACCGCGACCAGCGCTGTAATTGATATTAAAATCAATGTGCTAGAAGTTGATGAATCTGGTCAGCGCGATCTGGGCAACTACTTACAGTCTGCGTTGCTTAATCCTCAAGACGATTCATATAGCTTGGGCACGCCATTATTCCCCTTGATAGAGGGTGCGGCGCCTGCGATCCCGGGCAAGGGCGCGACTATCGGGACAGGGCTCTTCAGAACCTATTTATTTGCTCCCACCCTACAAGCATTAATTACCGAGGGGCACGCTCGGACGCTTGCCTCACCCGATCTCTCAACCGTACCAGGAACTGAAGCTGACTTTTTAGTCGGTGGGGAAGTTCCATACGTTTTTAGTAGCGGAAGTAACTCGGTGAGTGTGGGATGGAAGGATTATGGTGTCCAACTCAAAGTGACGCCAACGATCCTGCCAAATGGGTCCATTCAAGCGGTTATTGCGCCAGAAGTCTCCGAATTAGATCAGGCGAATGCGGCTGTCGAAAACGGTTTCTCGATTCCTGGTGTTACCACGAGTAAATTGTCGACAACCGCGGTCACGCGCCCCGGAGAAAGCGTAGTTTTGGGTGGAATGCTTCGCCGTGTTGAATCGCGAACGATCGCAAAATGGCCGATTTTAGGGAATTTGCCTATTCTTGGCAAGCTGTTTAGCTCGACGAATTACCAAATGAGCAAGACCAATGTCGTTTTCGTGCTCACTCCAACAATCATTAATCGCTAGGGTTATCGCGCAAGCCTTGAGGCTCCCTAAATAAGAAGATATCATCCGTCGACGTTTCGCCTATTTTTTTCCATTGCGGAATATTTCGAATATCCTTATCGAGTTTCTTGTGGTCTTTTTCTATGACGAGTACGTTGACATGCAATTCATTGAGCGTTTTTTCCCAACCACTGCTTCCGTTGTTAATTGTAATCGTTTTGAGCCAGATTGATGTTGGAAATGGGTCACATCGTCCATCGAGGATGGTGCTTGCTCCTAACCAGAGAAACGCATTGCACTCTGCAAACTGAGTGCAATACACGCGCTCCTTGCTTGGTACGCCTATTCGCGCTGCTTCAAACCAACTGGAAGCAAAAAATAAACCTGGGCGATTCGCAATGGTCGTATGCTGATACCGGATTGTGTTGTGCATTGCCTCAAATATCCATGGAGCAACACTGATTAAAACGATAATATTAAGAACGCGCGACTTTTCGAGAATGCGCATCGGGAGGAGCTCGATTCTCATCCCATTCTTTAATGCGAACGGAAGAGTAGCAATGAAAAATAGCGGTATAAAGCGCTGTGCGTAGAGCATCATTGCTGCTGAGGTAAGGACAGTGCACACATCGCTTGGAGTCAAGAGGGTTTTGTGTTTCCACGCCCATAATAGCCCTGCGCTCAAGACTGCTTCCAAGAGAAAAACATCAGTTCGTGCAAGATCGCGTAACGATGGTGTCCATTCTGAAATGTAATGGTGAATGGAACCTGCTCCCAATGAACATGCATACTCATAAAGTGAAAAACCGAATGGTGATGTGAGCGACGCTAAGAAGCAAGCGATGCTTACTATTAGTAAGCGTTGTTCTGTTATTCGGAACGAACGATGTACGATCAGATTACTAATAAGTGCAACACTCGGCAAAACTGCAATATAAAGCGAACTTGCATGAATATTGACGAGCAGAAGCACGATAATAGGAAGGAAGAACTGGCGTCGGTCATTACAAGATATTGCTGCAAATGCTAAGGATATCGCTGCTAAGGCGGCAGCGGAAGCTCTCATTTCGATATGATTTGCATTGATGACCGTGCCTAACCAAAGTAGCGCAAAAATAATGCCGCTTTGGTCTGCGTGCATATTTCGCATCCGAACATAGGTCACAATGAGGGGCACGGTTGTCAGGCAGGCCATAATGATAATTGGCAAGAGATCGAGCTTATACTGTGCACACCAAGCGAGTATGAGTGCAAAGAGCCACTCTTGTGGTACCCAGCGTGAGCCAGCACTGAGTAACGCTTCGGGTCCGAGCTGATGTGGAATGCCGAATTGCAGAATATGGTTACCTAGCCACTCTAGCCACAATCGCTCGACCGCTTCGGGTGTCGGGGCAATGAGCCGTAGCAAGGCAATGCAAAAGTATACTGCAATGATGATCCTAGGCAGTATCTCCTGACTTTTACGCAGATGTTCCATCTGCTATCCATCGGTAAGGTTTCTGCCAAATGTTATTGGTGTCAGCCTTGCGTCAAGCGGATGCCGCTGTGCTAGCTTCCGTACCCAATGCTGGCCAACACCCGTTGCGTCACCAGTCCATCTTCGAAGCTTGCTGCGTGATGCGGCTGTCCCTCGATCGCTGCGCTGAAGGCATCGAGCATTGCCGTGAAGGCCGGGACGCTTTCGTGAATACTCGCGAGAACTGGTCGGGCGATGGGGCGTACCTCGAGTTCGGCGTGCTCTTCGGCGTCGATGGTAAAGAGTTGCTGCGCATGGATGGAGGTTCCACTGGCAATTGCAGTTCGAAGCGAACCGTGGACCGCCACGGTCGATGCTTCAACCTGGAGCGTCCCATCGGCACAGAGTCGAGCAATGAGTCCGTCGCCATAATCGAGTAGGGCGAAGGCGCCATCTGCGACATCGCTGGTGAAGCTGCCCTGAGTGTCGTACCGTCCGGGCACTGCTGTGCGCATGAGGCCGCTGCTCGTAAGCGGGGGACGTCCTGCGAGCCACGTGGCGGCGTCAATGAGGTGCGAGAGCCACGCACCCGCGATGCCTCCCCCATGTTCACGGGAAAACCACCAACCACGCGGCCGCTGGCTTTCACTGCAGAGAAAACCACCTTGTTGCACGAGCTCGATCTCACGGAGGGCGCCGAGGTGGTGATTGGTGATCAGCTCGTGTAGGGCGATTCGGGTGGGCAAGAAACGAAATTCGTGAGCGATGATGCATGCGGTCCCAGTCGTTTTGGCTGTTGAGACAAGCTCTTCGGCTTCTGCGACGGTCAGCGTGAACGGCTTTTCGCAAACCAGGTGGAGCCCGCGCTTAAGCGCGGCAAGCGCCGCCTGGTAGTGGGCGAAGGGCGGTGCTGCAATCGAGAGCACATCGAGTTTTGCTTCAGCGAGCATTGCTTCGAGACTGGAATATGCCGCAGGAATATTGCGCAGGCGAGCTACTTCAGCCGCGTTGTTGGGTGACGCGATCGCAACGACCTGAAAGTCTTCGTGGGCAGCAAAAGCGGGTGCGTGAACAGCGCCGCCAAAGCTGGCGCCAAGAATCCCTACCCGTAGCGGTGATCTACTCATTCGCGCTGATTTACGGAGAGCGAATGATCAGGCCTGTGCCTCTTGTCGCGCACGCCACCGAGTGGGAATGGCTCGTATGGATGTGCTTGACGTTGTACGGGATTGTTTTTTCCCGCCTCGATGCTGTGTCTGCGGTATTCCAGGCAGCGCGCTGTGCCTGGAATGTGCCCCATTTGTCCACGAACGACAGGATGAACGACTTGCCACAAGTGAGCTAGCCCTGCGCTGTTTAGGGATCTACGGTGGCAATTTGCGTGTTGCGATACTTGCCATCAAACAAGGGCAGCGCGACGTCGCTCGTGCTCTGGCGTGCTATCTGGCTGAGCGGGTGCATGATCTCCCCTGGCTGGGTGAGGCATGCCTCGTGCCCATCCCCACTGCGAGGGTGCGTGTGCGCTTGCGTGGGGTAGATGGAGCAGCGTATGTCGCACGGATCCTGGCTCGAGAGTTGGGGCAGTGTTCGCGGGTGATGCTCGGGACTCGTTCGCAACGGATGCAGCATCAACTTAAGCGTCGCGAACGCCTGGCGGGAACGAGGAGATTGTACTTGCATTCGAATGCTGCGCTCGCGGGGCTTTCGGTGGTCTTGGTAGATGATGTGGTGACGACAGGAGCAACGCTGCGGGAAGCGGCAATGGTTTTGCGCACTGCCGGGGCACGCGTCGACGGTGCGCTTGCCCTCGCGCGCACCTTATAATGATCGTGTGGAGTTATCCGATGCTTGCGGTAGATCAGGTTTATCTACGTCGTGCGTGTGAGCTGGCAGCTCGTGGAATCGGCAACGTTTCCCCGAATCCACCAGTAGGCGCAGTCTTGGTAAGCGCAACGGGCCACCTGATTGGCGAGGGCTGGCATCACTGCCGCGGTGAGGCGCATGCAGAAGTCGAGGCACTGCGTGCCGCCGAGCAAGCTGGGTATGCCTCGCTCTTCGCTGGAGCCACACTGTACGTGAGCCTCGAGCCGTGCAACCACCATGGTCGTACGCCTCCTTGCAGCGAGGCACTCGTTGCAGCCGGGATTGCCCGGGTGGTGATAGGAGCTTGGGATCCCAATCCGCGGACGGCGGGCGGGGGCGTCGCTCGCTTGCATGCGGCCGGTATCCTCGCTGAGGTAATTGATGATCCATGGGCAGGTGAGCTGATTCGTTGTTTCACGGTTGCGGTGCGCGAGCGACGCCCGTACGTGACCTTGAAGCTTGCGGCTTCGCTTGATGGCCGAATTGGTCCGCGCTCTGGTTCTTTTTGGTTAAGCGGGCCATCCGCTCAGCGCTTTGTTCACGATTTGCGAAGCGAACACGATGCCATCATGGTGGGTGCGCAAACACTCGCCACCGATAATCCCCGCTTGACGAGTCGCCCTCTGCGGACGAGGCGGCGTCCGTGTTGGCGAGTCGTCTGTTGCGGTCAGTCCCCACCTGCCCCGCAGGCGCATGTGCTTACCCCGCTTGCACACGCTCCCAGCCTCTTGCTGGTCCCTGGAGCTTTTGCCTCAGCGTATGAAAGCTTGGCCGAGCAGGCCGAGATTGTTGTGATCGGTGATCGCCAGGCCAAGCGGGTCGATCTTCGGGGTGGTTTGGCGGCGCTCTACGAGCGTGAGATTGCGAGTATCTGCTGTGAAGGTGGCCCGACGCTCGCGTCTGCTTTGCTCGCGGCCCGATTGGTCGATCGGATTGAATGGTTGGTCGCCCCAAAGCTATGGGCGCACGCAAATGCTCCCTCCGCGCTGGCAGGGACCTGGGAGCATGAATTCCCGGCTTTTTCGTTTGAGCAAGTGATACGCTTGGGGAATGATGTGCGTCTGACGATCGACCTCGCTCATACGCCTGGCTAAGGGATCACCCGCTTTAAGCCGATACTGAGATTGAGGGGGATCGTGGTATTGCGCCTCCTAGCAGCCTGCTGGAGCATGGAGCGCGGTTCATGGCGGAAGATCTTCTGGTTCTTAGTGCGTTGGTTCGGCGGGAGTTGGGCCTTGATTTTTCCGAGCACTTAGATCAATTAGAGCGAAAGGCTGCTTCACGCTTGGCCGCAACCCACTGTGCGACGATTAAAGAGTACCTGACGCTCTTGGCCCAGGCGCCATTTCGGGCTCGCGAACTTCATGAATTAGCGAACGTTGTCACGAACAACGAAACATATTTTTTTCGTGAGCAAGGCCAGCTGTCGGTGGTCTGCGGACAAGTTGTGAGCGAATTACTCGCTGATACGAACCGGCGCACGGCTGTGAAAATTCTCTCTGTCCCTTCATCATCAGGAGAAGAGCCGTATTCGATTGCGATGAATTTATTGATGAATAATCAGCCAGTCGGAACGCGTATCAACATTTATGGAGCAGATGTATCAGACCGCGCGCTAGAGGCAGCACGCGCCGGACTGTATCGTCCCCTTGCCTTCCGTGGCGTGGCACCTGACATTATGCAACGCTTCTTTCAGGTGCAAGGCGATGTGCATGTGTTAGATCCCAGCGTTCGTCGTTTGGTGCAGTTTTTTCATGCCAATTTACTCGATCCCGGGTCGATGAAAACAGCTGCTCCCTACGATATTATTTTCTGTCGTAACGTGATGATTTATTTCGATGCCGAGACTCAGCAGCGCGTGATTGAGGGGCTGACCAGTATGCTCGTGCCGGGTGGCTATTTATGTTTGGGGCATGCTGATGCTACCGCAAGTTTATATACATTTTTTGATGTGCGTATATTTTTTGGCTCAATGCTGTATCGCCGCAAACAAAATCCTGCCATGGCAACAGCGCAGGTTTAGGAGAGTACCGCTATGGCCTTGAAAAAAATCATGATCGTCGACGATTCGTTTTTTATGCGTAAAGCGCTCGAACGTATTTGTTTGTCTGCCGGCGATTTAGTGATTTGCGGGGCGTACGCGAGCGGTGAAGCTGCGCTCGAGCAGCTTGATGTGGTTCACCCTGATCTGATTACGATGGATGTCGAAATGCCAGGCATGGGTGGCTTGGAAGCGGTGCGGGCGATTATGGCGCGTCGCCATGTTCCCATTTTGATGTTGAGTTCACTGACTGCCCGAGGTGCAGATGTGACGCTGCGTGCGCTCGAGTATGGAGCGGCAGATTTCGTCGCAAAGCCAGCTGGCGGGATGGCTGAAATCGGCACGATTTCGGGCGAGATTGTCGAGAAAATTCGCGCATTGACCCGGGGGATTCCCAGTTTAGGTGCGCCGCGTCTAGCGGTACGCGCGGTTCCCGCTCATACCGCGCCTGCAGCTGGAGCGCTCTTGCCGAATCCGCGCTCGCGACCGGGGGCGGTTGAGTGTGTCGCGATTGGGATCTCCACTGGTGGACCTGCGGCGCTTGCGCATGTGTTCAGTCAATTACCAGCCTCAATCAATGTGCCGATTTTAGTTGTTCAACATATGCCGGCTGGTTTTACCAAACCGTTGGCCGAGCGCTTAAATAGCCATTGTGCGCTCGAGGTCGTTGAGGCTGAAGAAGGCATGCTGGTGCAGCCGGGGCGGATCATGATTGGAGTCGCTGGTAAGCAATTTCGCTTGCGACGCAGTTCGGCAGGTGTCGTCGCTCGCTTGGATGCTGATGGCGTGAATGTGCTCTACAGCCCTAGTGCTGATTTGCTTTTTCATTCGTTAGCGGAAATATACGGCCGGACGGGGTTGGCGGTAATTATGACTGGGATGGGCTCCGATGGCTCCGAAGGTTTGGCCGAGCTCAAGCGGCGCGGCGGCTTTGTCCTTGGTCAGGATGCGGCTAGCTCAACCGTGTATGGTATGCCCCGGGCGGCCGCGGAAGCCGGCTTGGTTGATCGAGTTGTTGCGCTTGACGATATGGCAGCGGCGTTAACTGAGGTGTGTCGGAAGTCTGCTTTGCGCTCATAGCGGTCCTACGCAAAAGTATTTAGCAGAATAGGTTAAGAAAAGTATCACTTGGTCCGAAAGTCCTTACAAGCAGGACCGACTGTGACTGGCCAAGCCGGCAAGCGGGGAGGTCTGCTGGCCCTGGGGAACCTGTGTCCCTAGGCACCACCCGCTTCCGAAAATGAGGCCCATGCGTGAAGGTAGCTCGAGAACAGCAACGATATATCATCGCCGGTCAGGAGTTGAATCGCGAGGAGATCGTCCATAAGTATCTCCATTTGGTGAAATATGTTGCTGGGCGTGTATCGGTGAATTTACCCCCCAACGTCGAATTGAATGATCTAATTAATGATGGCATCCTTGGCCTCATTGATGCGATCGAAAAATATGATGATTCGCGCGGTGTGAAATTTGAAACGTACGCGATTACCCGTATTAATGGAGCTATTCTCGATGCATTGCGGGCGTTGGATTGGGTGCCGCGGGCGATTCGCCAACGTGCTCGTGAGTTAGATCGCACGATTCAGGACATCGAAAGCTCTTTAGGGCGTCCGGCAACCAATGAAGAAATTGCCGATCGCATGAGTGTGAGCGTCAAAGAACTCGACTCATTGATGCAAAAAATTCGTGGCACAGCCTTACTCTCACTCGAAGATCATTTGCCGAATGAGAAAGGTTACGAAGTCTCTTTGATCGAGACGCTACGCGATGGCGATGGTAGTGTCGCCGATGCGGTTGAATCGCATGAAGTTACCAATACGCTCGGTATGGCGGTTGATCAATTGTCCGTTCAAGAACGGACCGTGATTTCACTCTATTATTTCGAAGGGCTGACGCTCAAAGAAATTAAGCTTGTTTTAAACGTTTCTGAATCGCGCGTTTCGCAGATTCATGCACAAGCCGTGATTCATTTGCGTCAGAAATTGCGCGTCTTGCGCGGTGATCTTGGTTATCGCGACGGCGATCCCACCATTAAGCAGAAATACGTTCGTAAGAATGCTCCTCCCTTAGGCGCGCGCATGAATACGATTAGTTCAGGATGAGACCATGAATGGCCCCGCTTCTGTTCGTTTAGCAATTGCCGCTGATGCACCTGATCGAGCGCAGTATGTGCCTGGGCAGGTCGTGACTGGGCGCGTTGTCTCGTCTGGTAGTGACGGACAGAGCGTGGTTGATCTTGGCGGCCGTACGGTCAGCGTCGAACTGCCACAGCCGGTTGAGGTTGGTAGCAGTATTACGCTACGCGTGCAGAGTGTGACCGTTGCCGATGCTCCACCGCCTGCGCAAACTCCGGCTTCGGTGGCGCAGAGCGTCCTGCGTTTTGTTGATGCTGCGGCCACCCGATTTTTTGGAAGTGCCGCAGAGCAGCGCAGCAGCAATGAGCAGCAAGAGCCGCCGGTGCATTTTTCCCTGCGTGGAGATGTGCCTTCGGTTGCTCCGGTGGAGCTTGATCCCGCCAGCCTCAAACGCAGTGCCGCGTTAGCCAATGCAACTTCGGAAGAGTTATTAGCCGCACAAGCTGCTTTGGAGCGCTTAGCTGTGCCCGCAACTCCGCTTACGGTAGCGGCTGCTTTGCCTGATGCCAACGATTCGTCAAGACTTGCCGCGGTGTTGCTGCGTCTTGAAAGCGTCCTCGCTACTCTGCCGGAAGAAGCGTTGGCGCCAACGCTTTTGACGCTGGCGAGTTTTCTCTCCAGTTTTGCACCACAGGAAGAAGAAGCTGCGGCTCAGCTGTCAGCCTTTGTTGATCAGGTTGCGCTGGGTCCTGAGTCGAAATTGCTGGCTTTATTAGAAGCATTAGCCCAGCGCAGTGAAGCGCAAGGTTCGGAGCGATTGCTTCTGACTGCCCGTGCGACTGAGCGTGCGACTGCTCTGTCGCACGATCTCAAAACACAAATTTTTGCGTTGCTGGCGTTGGTCGATGATGAAACACTCGTCAATGTGTTGACCGAAGCGTTGGAAGTGTTGACCGCTGCTCAGTTGACTTCGCTCAATGCGGCCCGGGTGATCCCGGGCGCCTTATCTTTTGTTATCCCAGTTGCCGTGGGCAAAGGTTCCTTGCCAGCCCATATTACGGTGCAACGTGAGGCGCCTGACGGTGAAAAACGGCGTCCGCTCGATGTCGCCAATTTTCGGATTTCCCTGAACATTGAGACCAAGCGCCTGGGCACGATCAAAGTTTGTCTGGATGCGATTGGCGGAGCGGTGAGCGTAGCGTTTGAGTCGGCGACCACCGTCGCTGCGGAACACTTGCGGGAGCATCTCGATGAGCTGGCTGACGTGATCCAGCAACAAAAGTATCGTCTGGTCTCGCTCTCATCTGATGTCGCGATGAAGATGACGCGGAAAGAAGTCTTGAGTTCCCGCAGTACGTATGTGCCTACTTTGCGTGGTTCGTTTGTGAAAAAAATGAACGTCCACGTGGATACGACGGCGTAACGATGCTCTCACCAGAACGCGTTATGGACCTTGCTGCGAAGTTTCGGATCCCTTTGCCCGAAGATGCCGGTGTCATCACCGCACTTGCGCGCTTGGATTCAACCGAAGCGGTTCCCCCTGAGCTCTACTCGTTGATTGCCGCGGTTCTGGCTTTTGTGCATCGGGTTGATGGGCTGCTTCCCTTGGCGCCTGAATAGGCTGCTATCCATCGCGGGAGCAGTGAAAGCGCGCTAGGGGAGCGTAAAGAGGCCAGCTGTGGGATTCTTTACCAGGCTGCGTGACCGTTTGGGGAAAGCGCGAGAAGCGTTTGCGCCCCTCTTTGCTTTTGGACAAAGCAAACGGCCTTTAGATGAGGCCTTTTGGTACGAGTTTGAAGAGATTTTGCTCCGTGCGGATTTTGGCGTAGCGACGACCGAGAAGATTCTCGCTAATTTGCGGATTGTCGCGACCCAAGAGCTCTGGACCACGACCGATCAGCTCATGGCTCGCTTCCGGCGCGACGTGGCGGCCTTTTTGCTCGTCCCAGAAGAACCACGGGCACCTCGTAGCGCGCCTGAGGTGGTGTTGGTGGTTGGGGTCAACGGCAGCGGCAAGACAACCTCGATCGGCAAACTGGCACAACGGCTGCGTGGCGAAGGCAAGAGGGTACTATTGGTTGCAGCTGACACCTTTCGCGCTGCCGCCGCCGAGCAGCTCGCGATCTGGGCCCAGCGTAGCGGAGCGGAGTTCGTTCGCGGGCGTGAGGGGGCTGACCCGGCGTCGGTCGTTTTCGATGGCGTTGTTGCCGGCAAGGCTCGGGCGATGGATGTGGTGCTGATCGATACCGCCGGCCGCTTGCAGAATAAGCGTAATCTGATGGAAGAGCTCAAGAAGATGCGCCGGGTTATCGAGCGTGAGCTTGGCCGCCCTCCAGATGAAACGTACCTTGTTCTCGATGCGACCACCGGCCAGAACGCGATTTCCCAGGCTCGACTTTTTCACGAGGCGACGGCTCTAACGGGTTTGATTCTGACCAAGCTTGACTCTACCGCGAAGGGGGGAGTCGTTGTCGGGGTCGTTGACACGGTTGAAGTCCCTATTCGCTATGTGGGGCTAGGCGAGAGTATCGAGGCCTTGGAGCCCTTTGCGCCTCAGGCGTTTCTCGAGGCATTGTTTGCCCAGGAGTAAGGAGCCTCGCCGAGGATTCACTCTGGGTGATCCAAAACGGCGCCTGGGTATGCGTGCGTTTTTTGCCGTTTTGCTGTTCGTGATTCTGGCACTTCGTGTCACGATGGTCAGTGGCTGGGCCTTAGAACTTTCGGCGGTTGCTCATGCGGCGGCTGGCTACCAGCAGGCAAACAGCCATCTTGCTTCGATGTTTCGGGCTGCGTTGCTCAACACGAGCCGCCAAGCGACGTTCGCGGCTGATGGCACCGCGTATGTGAAAACGGGTGATATTCCCGCCGAGTGGCTACGCGATGCGAGCGCCCAGGTACGGCCGTATCTTTTCTTCGCGAAACAGGACATGGCGGTTGCCGCGCTCTTGCGTGGCATTATCGCCCGAGAAGCAAAGTATTTGGAGATCGATCCGTACGCGAATGCGTTTACCTTGGATTATCGCGTCTGGGAACGCAAGTTTGAGCTTGATTCACTTGCCTATCCGATGACGTTGGCTTGGTCGTATTGGACGGTCACGGGCGATGCCTCGATCTTCACGCCGGATTTGGCGAAGGGCCTCGATCGCGCGCTTGAGACGATGGAGCGCGAACAAGATCATCCACGCAATTCATCGTACGTGCACCCCGAGCTCGCCGAAGGGGCACACGGGCGGCCAGTCGGCTATACCGGAATGATTTGGACCGGGTTTCGTCCCTCGGATGATGCGTGTCAGTATAATTACTTGATTCCCTCCGAAATGATGGCTGTTGTCGCTTTGGGCGATTTGGAAGCAATCGAACGCGATGGTTACCACGATTTAATTCGGGCGCAACGAGCACGGAGCTTGCGTGAGGAAGTCCAGAACGGCATTCAGACATTTGGTATTATTTTCACGCCGAATTATGGCTACGTGTATGCGTACGAAGTCGACGGTTTAGGCAACGCCAACCTCATGGATGACGCGAATATTCCGAGTTTGTTGTCTGCACCTTATCTTGGCTATACGAAGAGCACAAATACGGTCTATCGCAATACGCGGCGCTTTTTGCTTTCGCGAGATAATCCGTATTATTATATGGGCAGTGTGGCGAGTGGAATTGGCAGCGCTCATACCAATGATGGTTGGGTGTGGCCTTTGGCGTTATTGATGCAAGGCTTCACGAGTACAGCTGACGACGAGCGTCAAACGGTGCTGCGCGAATTGTTAGGCAGCGATCCGGGCGATCATCTGCTCCATGAATCATTCGATCCGAGTGATCCGCATCGCTTTAGCCGTCTTGATTTTGGTTGGCCGAATGCGCTGTTCAGTGAATATGTGATGACCGTGGTAGATGGTCACCCAGCGTTACCGGTTGGCACTACCAGTGATTTGGAATTTCGAGGGGAGTAAGCATGCAAGCAGATTTGATTTTAGGCATCCAATGGGGCGATGAAGGCAAAGGCCGAGTGGTCGACGCCTACGCTGCGGATTATGATATTGTTGCACGTTTTGGCGGTGGTGATAACGCTGGGCATTCGATTGTCGTTGGTGAGCAAAAGTTAGCACTTCATATCGTCCCCTCCGGCGCTTTAGTCGAGACCACCGAGCTGTTTATCGGTGGTGGAACTGTTGTCGGCTTAGCGGGCTTAGTCAAAGAATTGGATCAGCTCGAGAGCTTAGGCCTCGATACGCGCCGGGTGCGTATTTCAGATCGTGCACAGATCGTCTTTCCTTATCATGGAGCGTTGGATCGTCTGAGTGAAGCTGCCCGCGGCAAAGACAGCCTGGGCACAACCGGTCGTGGGATCGGCCCCGCCTACGGTGATCGAGTCGCACGGGTGGGGATTACCTTTGGGCAATTACGCGATGTCGAGACGGCACTCGAGCATCTGCGTAGGAATATGCAGCGCTATCAACCGTTCTGGACCGATGAAGTGCCTGCGCCGAACCTCGACGCGATGATCGAAGAAACGCGACTCCTGGCAGCGCGACTCCAGCCTTTGATTGTCGATGGCATCGCGTATTTGCACGGTGCGCTGCAAGCTGGCAAGCGTGTGCTTATCGAAGGCGCGCAGGGCACGATGTTAGACGTTGTGTACGGCAGTTACCCATACGTGACGAGTTCAGCGACGATTGCCGGAGGAGCTTGCACAGGCCTAGGGCTTGGTCCGCGCGCGATCGGCCGTGTGATCGGGATTGCGAAGGCGTATTGCACTCGCGTCGGCAGCGGACCCTTCCCGTCCGAACTGCACGACGCGATCGGCGAGCGCTTGCGCAGCCAAGGGCGCGAGGTCGGGGTAACGACGGGGCGCCCGCGTCGTTGTGGTTGGTTCGATTTGGTCGCCGCTCGATATGCTGTCGCGGTGAACGGCTTGACTTCCCTCGTGCTCACCAAGCTCGATGTGCTCTCAGGTTTTGCCGAGATTGGCGTGGTCGTCGATTACCGTCTCGATGGGCGCTCGGTTGGCTGTGCGGAAATGAACAACCCTCGTTTAGAGCCCGTGATCGAATGGTTTCCCGGCTGGTCGGAAGAGGTAGGTCACATTCGGCGGATTGCCGATTTGCCGCTTGCTGCGCGAAATTACATCGCCATGCTAGAGCAGCGGCTTGGTGTCCCGATTGAGGAAGTTTCCGTTGGACCTGAACGCAGCGCCGCTGCTCGTTAGAGCATGAGCGTTGCGCTGTTGTGGCGAATGAAGAGGTCATTCTTTCTGACAAATTTGTTCTTTATACGTTGATTCTGGCGCTTTTATACCGATTTCAATAGAAGAGGGTGCTCACTCTTGGTGGAGTGATCGCCCGGCAAGAAAGTTCTTGGTAATCATGAGCCTCGTTCGTACGCCTCACTCTTTCTCTCGTGCCCTGCCGAGTGTTGACCCGCTCCTGGGCGAGTCGTTTGCCGGTTTTGTCTACGATGTAGACCAGCGCGTGCGCGCTGGAGTGAGTGATGACGTTGAGCTCTGCGAACAACTGCAGGGTCCCTTGGCGCACCTGGTAGCCGATCCGGCTTGGATCCCCGCTGAGCTTGTTGTTCCCGCTCAGGTTGGGTATCGCCGTGAATGCTTGTATCAAGCGCCCGATGCTGCTTTTTCGATTGGGGTGTTTACGTGGAAGCCGGGGCACAAATCGCGCATCCACGATCATCATGCTTGGGCTGTGCTGGGGAACATGACTGGCACGCTGCGAGCGGAGCAGTTTCTCGCGGTCAATCCTGGCCGGGTCTTCAAGCGTTGCGAAGATACGCTGCTTGGTGCGGGCGAGGTCGTGTGGAGTACCCCAGATACGGGTGATATCCATCGTATTTCAGTCGCATCCGAAGAGATTAGTATCTCGATTCATATCTACGGGTGTTCTTTTAGCCAGGTAAACCGCGAATATTATATTGATATCGCTGAAGAAGCCACCCCTATTTTGCGAGATTCTTTAGTAAGCAGCTAAAGCTTCACCCTCTGAGCGCCGATAGCCGAAGATAGGAGCGTCGAGCAAGGATGTTCGGGTGCGTTGCCATGGTCGGCATGCGATAAGCCTAGGTGGAAATTGTTCCACACGGCTCGTTCAAGGGGTTTGATTTTGGATCGCATCATCGGACAATGGTCGGAGATTTCCGCCCGGTTCATGGCCTTATGGGCCAGTCAACAGCGTCAGACAAAGATGGTTATCGGTGGGATCGCTGCCGCATTAGCCATGACTGTTGCAATTTGGGGGATGATCTCGCTCGTGAAAAGTGCTGATTACAGCACGCTTTTTTCGAATCTGTCAGCGCAAGAGGCCTCGTCTATTACCCAAAAACTTAAAGACGATAAAGTTGCCTATACGCTCAATGACGGTGGAACGACGATCCGTGTGCCATCCGATATGGTTTCTGAAGAACGTATTTCGCTGGCTGGTGCTGGTATTGTGCGTGGCAGTGGGACTGGCTACGAACTTTTTGATCGCATGAACTTTGGGATGACCGACTTTGAAGAAAAACTCGATAAAACCCGCGCGATTGAAGGCGAACTCCAGAGAACGATCGCCGGCTTAAACCCAGTTGAAGCTGCTCGGGTGCATATTGCTTCACCCGATCAAAGCTTATATACCGAAACCCAAGCGCCCGTTACGGCATCGATCGCCGTGACGACCAAACCCGGCGAGAGCTTAACGCCGCTAGAAGTGCGCGGGATCGTGCAATTAGTTGCTGGCGCGGTGGAAGGCCTCAAGCCAGATCAAGTGACGATTGTCAATCAAGATGGCATCATGCTGATACCTGAAGGTGGCTCGAGTGGTGAAGATAGCGCTGAGTCAGCCTTGAAATTAACTCAGGATCAACTGATTGCCAAACAGCGCTATGAAACCAACCTGCAGGCCAACATCCAATCGCTTTTAGATTCAACCTTAGGGCCGAAACATGTTGCGGTGCGTGTGGCAACCGACATGAATTTTGATTCTGAGACGGTCAAGAGTGACGAGTATTCGAAAGATCCCGTTACTCGGTCTGAGCAAACAGAAAAAGAAAAATATAGCGGCAGTGGTGGTAAAGCTGCAGCTGGTGTTCCTGGTACGACGAGTAACATTGGTTCGTATCAAGGTTCACAAAATGGTAGCGGTAATTATACACGCAGCAAACTAACGCGTAATAATGAAATTAGTGTTGTCCATCGCGAACATGTAAACGTTCCTGGTAAAGTCAATCATACCAGCGTTGCGGTCTTGATGAATACCGGTGTTCCGCCTGTCAGTGCTGACGGAAAAAGCGCGAAGCCGTATGTCCTCAACGCCGCGAATGTTACCCAAATCCGAAATATCGTGATTGCGGCTGCTGGATTGAATTTAGCGAATGGTGATCAGGTTTCGGTCGAAGCGATTCCGTTTAATCCTGCAGTACTTGTTGACACTTCGAGTACCGCAACCACCCGTGTCTTTGGGCTCCCAATATGGGCAGTGATTGCGGTTGCCGTGATTGTTGGCTTGACGCTGGTTGGGATCGTCGTGGTTTCGATGCGGCGTCGTAATCCGCACTTGGGCCTCGATAACGAGGTTGATGGTGACTTCGGTTCCTTTGATCCAGGCTTGAATGCGAGCGAGGTTCCCGCCTTGCAGGGTGATGCGTATATGGATGACGGCGCCGCGCTAGGTGGTCCGGTCCTGACTTCGGATGAGATCACCCGTGAGCAGATGATTGAGTATGTGGCGAGTGTTGCTCAAGAAAGTCCGGATAATATCGCCAAGCTACTAAAGATTTGGATTGCGGAGTAATATACCATGAGCGAATCAACACACGCAGAAGAACCGAAGCACGAGAGAAGTCACCTGGTCGCACCTGACAATAGTCATAAGGCGATGTTGGCGACAATGAGCGGTGAAGAACGCGCAGCGGTTTTGCTCGTTACGCTTGGTCTTGACGTTTCGGCGAATATCTTTAAGTTTCTCCGTGACGATGAAGCTGAAAAAATTGTTGTTGAGATTGCCCGCATTAAAACGGTTTCGATTGCCAAGCGTGATGCGGTTATCGCAGAGGCATACCAACGTGCCGTTGCACTGAAATATGTTCGCGAAGGCGGTATCGAGTACGCAAAAGAGATTCTCGAGCGTTCCTTAGGCAGCAACGAAGCTGAGTCGATGACGGCGCGGCTCTTTGCGAGTTTGGGGAGTGGCTTACCGTTAGCCGTTGTCAAACGCATCGAACCAGCACAGCTGATCACGTTCGTTCAAAATGAAAACCCTCAGACGGTTGCGCTCATTTTGGTCTATATGGATCCCGAGCCGGCTGGTCAAGTGCTGTCTTCGTTCTCGCCTGATGTGCAGGCGGATGTTGCGATGCGTATTGCCCTTCTCCAGCAGACAGCACCGGATGTGCTCGAACAGCTTGATGAATTACTAGGGAGAAGATTATTGATTTCTCACTCCGATCATTCGAAAGAAGGCGGCGTCCAGACCTTGGCCACGCTCATGGGTTACGTTGACCGAGAAACCGAGAAGAATATTCTTGAAGGTCTCTCAGTGCGTGATCCTGATCTGGCTCAAGAAGTGAAAAATCTGCTCTTTGTCTTCGAAGATATCGCCAGCTTGGAAGATCGTGCGATTCAACGGATTCTCAAAGAAGTCAACAGCAAAGACCTGGCGTTGGCACTCAAAACCGCCAATGAAGAGCTGCTCAGCAAGATTTATAAAAATATGTCCCAACGCGCATCTGAAAATCTGCGCGATGATATCGAAGTCTTGGGCAAAGTCCGCATGCGTGATGTTGGTAAAGCGCAAAGCGCGATTGTTGATGTTGTTCGTGCACTAGAAGACAGCGGTGAAATTCAAATCACCCGCGGTTCTCTCGATGAGCAGTTGGTGTAAGAATGGGCAGAGTCGTCCAAACGACGGAAGAGCCGCTCAAAACCTATCAGCTCTCGGCACCCAGAGTGCGCCTGAATCTCTTGGAAGAGCCCGTGGCTTTGCCCGCGCAACATGGTGCACTGGAGCTGACACCTGATCTCGACATGATCGTTACCGAGTCGAGCCGTTTGGTTGATCAAGCGAGCAGTGATGCTTACGCCATTATTGATTCTGCGCATCGGCGAGCACAACAGTTGCTGGTCAAAGCGCACGATGCGGTCGAGGAATTAGAGCAGCGGGCCCGCACCGATGGCGCCGCGGTCGGTCGGGCCGAAGCGTTGGCGTTGATTGAAGATGAACTGCGTTCGGCGCGTGAGACGATGCAGAGTATTGTCGCATCAGCTTTGGCTCAACGGCATCAGGTGATTGAGGCTGCAGAAAAAGAAATTATTCGTTTGAGTTATGCCTTGGCAGAGCGCATTGTGCACGAGCAGATTGCGCATGACCCAGAAGTTGTGGTTTGTGTTGCGCGCGCAGCGATCAAGCGTTTGGTTGAGCGTGATCGTGTGACGATTCGAGTGAATGCGCAAGACCTTGATCGCATGCGGGCCCACCGCGAAGATATGTTGGCCTTGGGTGATATTCGAGAAGTTCGTGTGATTGCCGATGCGCGGGTTGATCATGGTGGAGTCATTTTCGAAACCGAAAGTGGCATGATCGATGCTCGCATTGCAACCCAACTCGAAGAAGCTCAGCGCGTGCTGGGCCTTGATGAAACGGATGAATCACCCGTATGTTGACGTTTTCCGCGGATCCCGTCTTAGGGCGGTTGCGCGAAGTCGATCTTATGCCGCAATATGGCAAGGTTCGTCAGGTTATTGGTGTGGTGATCGAGAGTCTCGGACCCGCGATGGCGGTCGGCGAGACGTGTGCAATTCGTTATAAGCGTTCAGCTGAGCCCGTTCTCGCCGAAGTGGTTGGGTTTCGCGACAATAAGGTACTCATGATGCCGCTTGGCAATTTAGCCGGCATCGGTGCGGGCTCAGAGGTGCAAAGTTTAGGAAAACCCTTGGATGTGCCCCTTTCACGGGGATTGCTCGGGCGCATTTTGGATGGCTTGGGCCGACCGATTGATGACGGCCCCCCCCTGACCATCGATCGTCATGCCCTCATTACGGCAAACCCACCCGATCCGTTGCGGCGTTCACGTATTCATATTCCGTTGACGATGGGTATTCGCGCGATCGATGGACTCTTAACGTGCGGCAAGGGGCAGCGGGTTGGTATTTTTGCCGGCAGTGGCGTCGGGAAGTCGACCGTGTTGGGGATGATCGCTCGCAATACGTCGGCAGATGTCAATGTGATTGCCCTGGTCGGTGAGCGCGGCAAAGAAGTCCTTGATTTCATCGAACGTGATTTGGGTGAAGAAGGCCTGCGCCGTAGTGTCGTAATTGTTGCTACGAGTGATCAGCCAGCGTTAGTGCGGATTAAGGCTGCCTTCGTTGCAACCACGATTGCGGAATATTTCCGGGATCAAGGCTTAGATGTCATGTTGATGATGGATAGCGTGACACGTTTTGCGATGGCTCAACGCGAGGTTGGTCTAGCGATTGGCGAACCAACGACAACCCGTGGCTATACGCCTTCGGTTTTCGCGCTGTTACCAAAGCTACTCGAACGGGCTGGTACCTCAACCCGTGGGACCATTACGGCGCTCTATGCGGTTCTCGTCGATGGTGATGATATGAACGAGCCGGTTGCCGATTCGGTTCGCTCTATTTTAGATGGTCATATCGTGCTTTCGCGTGCCTTGGCGAGCGCGAATCACTACCCTGCAATCGATATCTTACAGAGCGTCAGCCGTTCAATGCCGGATGTGACCACCGAACAACATCGCCTGTACGCTGCGGCTGTCCGAGACATGCTGGCGTCATATCGTGAAGTGGAAGATCTGGTCAATATTGGTGCGTATGTAGCGGGCAGTAATCCGAAGGTTGATAAAGCGATCTCGAAAATCGAGTATATCCGAGCCTTCTTACGGCAAGATGTCAATGAGCAAGCGAGTTTTGATGAGACCTTATCGATGCTTGCGGATCTCGCTGCATGAAACGCTATACATTTCGCCTGGCTCGCTTATTAGAGCATCGTGAACGGCTGGAGAGCGAGGCTCAGCAGCGCTTTGCCGCAGTTCAGCGCCGTTTAACGGCGGAAGAAATTGCTTTAGCGGCAATCGAACTTGAATGCGCGCAGGTGAGTGATACCTTGTGCCAATCGCATCAGAACTTAGACCATGACGAATTACGGCGTTTTTATCTACGGATTGATTTTCTTGCACGCTCGATTCAAACGCGCAAGATGAACATATTGACCATGAGCTTAGAACACGCTGCGGCTCATGCTGAATTACTACAAGCTAGCAAGCATCGTCGTATGCTTGAGACGCTCAAAGAGCGCGGTGTAGCCGAACACACGGCCGAAACCTTGCGCCGCGAGCACGCCGATTTAGATGAAGCGAATAGTCGGCGTATGCACGGCGATTTTCATTCTGTGAAGAAAGAGACATCATGGCATTCGTGAAAAATGTGGCAAAGTTTGCTGCTGTGCTGGGCATTGTTTATGTGTTGATGTGTATCCCCGTCACGCAGAAATTGATTTTCTCAGGCCCCCTTAAACCGATGTGGCAGTTGGCTGAACAGTGGTGCTCCCCATTAGCTGTGGCTGATTTGACCAAAAAGCTCAACGATCGCAATCAAGAAATTATTGCTCTCAAAAAAGAGCTTTTGGCTTTGCAAGTTCCGAGTACCGCAGCCCATACCAAGAATGGTCTGGTCAATGCGCGTATTGCCAAGAAGCCTGCGCAACGTGTCGTGCCTGTCGTGGCGGCGGCACCCACTGCAACGCCGGCGGCTGTTGCGCTCAGCGGAGTGGTTGGTGGCAGCGACGCTCCTTTAGTGCAAATGACGCCTTCACCAGATGAGAGCCAGACTGCAGCATATTGGGCTTCGATGGAAGCTGAGAACGCAGCCGCGGTTGCCCAAAAACTTGATCCGAGTGAAACGGCGCGTATTTTTCTCGCAATGAAGCCCGATCAAGTTGCCGAGATCATGAATGCGCTACCTGCTGATTATAACGTGAAACTGCAAGCGGTGCATCTTTCCTACGCGAAGCCAATCTTGTAAAGATTTGGTATTGTTTGGCCGATAGCTAGTGCAGGAGGCCGAGTATGGCAATACATGCATTAGGGACAGGAGTGCAGACCAATAGCACTTCAGCTACGTCGCAGTCAGGCGCCGCTCTTGATGGGCAGAGCGCTGACGGATTCTTGTCGCTCTTGACCCAAGCTTCGGTTGCGAGCAACTCTACGGAAAATGCCGCATCGAGCGCAAGCGCTAGTACAAGTGCGAGCGGAACGCTTTTGCAGCAGTTGACGCAATTATTGCACAGTGGCGTTTCGATTGATCAACTAACCACAACGATCGCCGGTCAGTTACTCCAAATCGCGGGTGGAACGCATGCCTCGAGTTCCAGTGTGCAAGTGAAGGCGGTTGCAAATTATCTCCGCCAGGGTGAGCACGATGGTCAGGATCCCGCCACGACGGCGAAAGACCTCCTGAAAAAAATAAAGACGCTCCTCAGTGCTCTCCAACAGCCATCAAGCCCGATGGTCCCTTTAGTGAATGCAACGGCCTTGCTGAGTGCCGCTCAAAATACTCCGACCACCACCGTGCCAACGCCGAATTCCTCAACTGGGAGCGATGCTTTTAGCACTGCGTTGGCGGCTTTACAAGCACAGAGTGCGAGTGCTGCGGCAACGCATAGCTCAAATGCACCTGCGGCGAGTACAGCCGCGACGGTTGCACCAGCGCCACCGTCGGGCGCAGCGGCGAGCGCTCCTGAGTCAGCTACGAGCCAGCCCCAGACTTTGGGCCAAGCTTCTTTAGGAGCTTCGTCAGAATCGCCATCGACGCCAGCATCGTCTGGATTACACGTGAGCACCGATTTAGGCAGTATCGCGGCTGGTCAGGGAACGGCCTTAGAACGCGCGCTTTTGCGTGCGGCTAATGTTGATGTTGCGCGAACGGCCGCAAGTTTGAGTAACCAACTCGAAACCAGTTTAGCGTCTTTGAGCGCAAGTCTTGAAGAAGCATTCGCGAGTAGCTCGAGTGTTGCGAGCGTAGGCGGCGCTGTGAGCCCCATATCGGCGGTGGCCGCACCTGAAAGTGCGGATACGAGTCTCGCCCAGAGCGCGCTCGGCTTGGTCGGTAGTGCGAGCCAAAATACTGGCCAAACGAGTTTTGCAGCGAGTGTCGCTTCGGCTCAGAGCCCCATGAATGTTGATGATGTTATGGACCAGGTCGTCACGGGACTCTCAATAAAAAATTTCACTGATAATCCCACCGTGAAAATTTCCTTGAATCCCCCGCATTTAGGGGCCTTATCGGTGAAAATTACGGTCAACGACAACACCGTTAGCGCGAATGTCGTGACTCAATCGGGTGCCGTGCGTTCGTTGCTGCTCGATCAACAGAACCAACTAAGCACTGTGTTTGCCCAAGCTGGTCTCAAGCTCGGTAGCCTGACGGTTGATTTGAGTGGCCAGGGATTAGGACAAGAAGCCGATCGCCGCCAGGCCCAACGCCAGGAGGTGTTGGCTGCGAACGCTGGTCTCGGTATAAGCGCCACTCCAGAGCAGGCGCTTTCTGAACCCACGAGTGGACCGTCGCTGTTAGGCAGCGTCAATATGCAGTTACTCAATCAACTTGTTTAAGGAAAGCAGGCTTCTATGAGCGTATCTTCGACCGCATCTTCTGCCACGAGTGCAGCCTCCGCTAGTGGGACTAGTAGTTCGTCAGCTGGTTTATCGAGTCTCGGGCCTGATGCATTTCTCAATTTGTTGACGACCCAGTTGCAAAATCAGGATCCACTCAATCCAATCGATGATACGCAATCGGTTGCTGAATTGGCGCAATTTTCTCAATTGCAAGCGTCGACGAATTTGCAGTCATCGTTTTCGACCTTCCAGCAAAACTTCGGCGTGGTGCAATCCGCTTCAATGATCGGGAAAACGGTAACCGTTGCCGGCTCTACAGCAACGACGGGTAACAGCAGCAATGTGACCGGCGTCGTATCCGGAGTAACCGTCACGAATGGAATTCCAGCGTTTACGCTGAAGGATAGCAGCGGCAATCCCATTACTGATCAAACAACGGGTGCGCCCGCAAAGTTTAGCGGGTCGCAGATCGTTTCTATTTCGGGGTAAAAGATGGATTCTGCGCCGACACCGAGACTTGACAGTCGCGAAGATATTTCTGCGACGTTACCCGTGCGTGATGTGGCCAATGTCATTACGCCGTCGCGCGCCGGTGCTGGTTTTCGTGATATCCTGCGTCAAACCCAAGATCAGTCCGCAGCGGCAGCCGTCACAACGGTTCCGTTGGCGTTTTCTGCGCATGCCCAAGCGCGTTTACAATCGCGCGGCATTCAATTTACGCCCGAAGAGTTGGGTCGCATCACGAATGCGGTGCAAAATATTGCGAGCAAAGGCGGTCGTGAGGCGGTCTTGTTGGTCAAATCTGCTCAAGGACAGCAAACTGGTTTGTTGGTCAGCGTCAAAAACCGTGTAGTGATCACGGCGATGGACGAAGCTTCGATGCGCGAACATATTTTTACGAATATTGACTCTGCAGCCATCGTCTAACGCTCAATTTTTTAGGGTGTACGTGCTGATATATTTTTCGAGGCACCCATCATTTTCTCTTGATTCTCCAATTTTATTGCCGATATAAGGCATAGCGATACACGGGATACGTTGGTATTTCGTTGAGAATGGATCTTGGTATGGGCAATCTGCTCATCTCGGAAGTTCTTGCACCGGTGCTGAATGAACGACGCGCATGGTGGATCGCTAGCTTCGGGTGAAAGGATTTCTATGGGCGGCGATATGCTAAGTATTGCGGCTGGGGCGTTGTCGGTCTATCAATCAGAGATCGCCGTTATCAGCAACGATGTAGCCAACGTGGGCACAACAGCGTTCAAAGCGCAAACGATGCTGGTACAGTCAGCATTTTATGATCCTCTGCATGCGGCGACATCGCCAACCAGTACGAATGGTGGCAGTGATCCCATTCAAGAAGGTAACGGCGTCAAAGTCGGCTCCATGTCTACCGATCAAACGCAGGGTGCTTTTCAAACCACTGGTATTTCGACGAATTTGGCGATCGATGGCACTGGTTACTTCGTCATGAACACGCTGGGTTCAGATGGAACTCCGCAGTACACCCGTGATGGAAATTTTTCGATTAATCAAGATGGTTATTTGGTGAATGCTGCGACGGGAATGGTGGTGCAGGGGTACCAGGCGTCTCCCGCTGGTGCGATTACTCCCAACGGTGCTTTGACGAGCTTAAATGTCCCAGTAGGGCAAGTTTCCCAGGCGATTGGCACAGGCTTTGGCGCCAAGACAGGACCGTCCGCGAGTGACAGCGTGTTCGATATGCTCGCATCGGGAAATCTTGATCAAAGTCAATGGGTAACAGCGGCCAATGGCGGCGTGTCAACCCCACAAGTTACCACGACCACCGTGTATGATTCTTTGGGTGGAGCTCACCAACTCACGCTGACGTATAGTCCTGTTGTTAATACTTCGTTGCCAAGCGTAAAGAATGCTTCGGGTACGGCGATTCAGGCTGCGACCGAATGGCAGGTGAGCGCGTCGTTTGCGGATGGCACCCAAGTGTCGAACGGAACAACGACTGGCTCATCGGCTACGGTCGGGTACGTGTATTTCGACGCGAATGGACAATTTATCAATACCTCCGCTGATTCCGTCGCTGGCTCCACCGTTCACACGCTTGGCGCCACTCCCTCAACTGCCGCTGGCGATGTCCTGGATGTCACTTCTTGGGGGAGCAACAATAATGCGACTGCTCCAACCGCTAATGGGAGCACTGGTTCAACGGCGAAAACTGGAGCGATTGGGATTGGTTTTTCCAACTTAACCTCGCTTTCCGGAGCTGGTGAGGCGGTGACCACGTTAAGTCAAAACGGCTTCCCCCAGGGCGAGTTATCGAGCGTTCAGATTGGTAAAGACGGCAAGATTACCGGTTCTTTCAGTAATGGGTTGCAGAAAACGCTCGGTCAGGTTGCATTAGCGACGTTTGAAAATCCTCAGGGCTTAGTCGCTGGTCAGGCTAACATGTATACGTCGTCTGTCAATACAGGGCTTGCGCAAATCGGGACTGCAGGCTCCGGGCCATTTGGGACGATTAGTTCAGATTCATTAGAACAATCGAATGTGTCGATCGCAACCGAATTTTCGAAGTTGATTGTGGCGCAAAATGCTTACATTGCTAATAGCAAATCTATTACGATTGGCAATCAAGACTTGCAAGCGATTGATCAGTTGATTCAATAAGATGATGAATGAATGATTACTTTGCATCGGCTTGATGGCAAGATGGTCGTTGTTAATTCGGATTTGATCGAATTTGTCGAACCAATTCCGGATACGATGATCACCCTTACCTCGGGAAATAAATTTATCGTCCGTGAATCGGTTGCGGATGTCCAACAAGCGGTTGTCGATTTTCGGCGTTCGCTGTTCGCAGAAGTTTCATCAGGCTCATAATCAGAGCCTGATGAACCGATAACAAGGAGAGAAAGATGTTACCATGCCTGGGCGGCAACGGAAAGTAAGGGATTAGTGTGGATATTGGCGCGATAGGTGCAATAGTCCTGAGTATTGGTGTCGTGATCGCATCGGCAGTGCTGATGGGTGTTAATGGCGCGATGTTTTTGGATTTGGGCGCTATCATTCTTATTATTGGAGGAACATTGGGGGCAACGGCCCTTTCCTTTCCGTTGGACATCTTTTTGAAAGCGTCGCGTGAAGGCATTGTGCATGTCTTTGTTTCGAAAAAAGAAGACCCCCATGTGCTCATTAAAACTTTGGTAACATTTGCAGAAAAGGCACGGCGTGAAGGCTTACTCGCTCTTGAAGCCGAGGCGAATACGATCGATGATCCCTTTTTGCGCAAAGGCATTCAGTTAGTCATCGATGGTCGCGATACCGACGTGATTCGGAAGATTTTAGAGACAGAAGTGAGTTTTGTCGGTGAGCGCGCTCAAAAAGAAGAGCTGCTCTTTACTACCATGGGTGGTTTCTCGCCTACCATGGGTATTATTGGAACCGTTCTCGGCCTGATTGCGATGTTGAGCAAGCTGGGCGATTTTAGTCAAAGCGGTGACGTCGCTGGTAAACTCGGTGATGCGACCGCTTCTGCGTTTATCGCAACCTTCTTCGGTGTCTTGCTGGCCAATGTCGTTTGGCTGCCATTTGCGAATCGGCTCAAGCAACGTAATGCGCACATGATGCTTATGCGCGAGATCGAGATCGAGGGCATCCTCGCTGTTCAGGCTGGGGATAATCCTCGGCTCTTGGAAGAAAAACTCTACGCCTATCTGGATCCCAAGGCGATCAAAGCGGATGAGCCTGCTATTGAAGCTGCGACTGCCGGCAATGGAACCGCAACCGTTGAAGCTGTGGGGGCCTAAGGATGCCCCCATCGCATGGCGGTCGTGCGGCAGCGGCCGGCAAGACTGTCGTGCATGTTCATGAATCACGGCTGAAAAAAAAGAAGCACGGACACGCAGAAGAGGGCAGCTCTGAGCGCTGGCTGCTGACCTATGCCGACATGATTACGCTGCTGCTAGCTCTGTTTATTATCCTCTTCGCGATCTCCACGCCAAATAAAGTGAAGTATGCCCAGTTGGCCAGGGCGATGTCGGGAGGCTTTGGCGGGACGAACGCGATCAATGTGCCTAGTAGTGGGTCGGCCGGTGCTTCGAATATTACGGGGCAAGCGGCGACTCCAAACACCGCGAACCTAAAATATTCAACCTCGACCGAGAATACCAAAGCCCTGAATCCTCCGAGCCAACCCAGCCAGCCGAGCTCACCTGTTCCGACAACTGTTCCGACAGCCGCTCCGGCTCCGGCCACAACGCCTGCTCCGCTTACCAAAGCGCTGGAAGCGAAGATCAAGGCAGTCGTCAAGGCCACGCAGATGCAGCAGAAGGTGCATGTCCACCTCGAGGGGCGGGGTCTGGTGATTAGCTTGTTGAGTGATAGTGCGAACTACAACAGTGGCAGTGCGGAACTCAGGCCCGAGACGCTCCAGTTACTGCACCGAATCTCGGCTTTTTTGGGCAACATCACAAATGATATAAGAATTGAAGGCAATACTGATAATGTTCCGATCGAAACTGCCGAATACCCTAGTAATTGGGAACTATCGTCAGCGCGTGCGGTCGTAGTAACACGGTTCTTGGTAGAACATGAACATCTCGACGGGCGTCGCTTTTCGGCAGTTGGCCATGGACAATTCAAGCCAGCGGTTGGAAACGATACCCCGATTCATCGTCAACTCAACCGCCGGGTGGATATCGTCATCATGAACACCCGTCCCTAACACCGTCGTTTTGAGGAAGAGAAGAGTCGTACAAAGATGTCTGTGCTGTCGCAAGAAGAAATTGATGCGCTTGTCAATTCCCTGCATGATCCTGAAGAAAGCGCGGCATTATCGAAGCGGAAGATCAAAGATTTTGACTTTCGCTATCAGAAGCGGAGCGAGAAATTCAGTGGGTCGCAGCTGCAAACGTTGCGTATGCTCCACGACAATTTTACCCGCCTGCTCAATAATGCGCTCTCGCTCTATCTGCGGACGCGGGTTGAGGCTACGATCACCCATTTAGAGCAAGTCGCTTTCAGCGATTTCATTGCAAGTGCTGATACCAATAATGTCCTCGCGATATTTTCGATGGACCCTTTGCCAGGCAGTGGGATGTTAAAGGCAGAGACTGCGCTGATGTTTTCGATTATCGATCGACTCTTGGGTGGACCCGGATGGCTACCGAAGAAAATTCGCGATATGACGGATATCGAGCGTACACTCGCGACGCGGTTCTTAACGCGTCTCCTGAATACATATCGTGAGGCTTGGAACTATCTGTTGACGATGTCGTTCAAAATCGAGGCGATTGACTCAAATCCTCAGTTTATCCCGCGTATTATGCCGCTTGAACATATGGTTGCGGTTATATCTTGCGAATTTCGTATCAATGATGCGGTTGGGACACTTGATTTTTGTATCCCTTATGCCGTAGTACAGAGTATTGGGAATCAACTCTCTGATTTTCAGTTATCACCTAGCGTAATCTCTGGTTACACCCTCACGGAAGATGACAAAGCTGCTTTGGCGACAAGCGTCGAAAAAGCTGATGTCAACGTACAAATCGAATTGGGCCGCACCAACGTCTCCCTGCGCGATCTGGTGACCTTGCAAGAAGGCAATGTCTTGATCTTCGATACGGAGGCTAGCAAGCCACTCACGATGTACGTCAACGGCTGCGAAAAATTTCATGTCTACCCCGGCGTACACCGCGACAAATTGGCCGTTCAGGTCGCGGACGTCGTTGAGGAAATGTTGTGACTACGAACGCAAGTACACAAGCAGTGATGGCAGAAGCAATGTTTGCTTCGGCGGCCACCGTTGTCTCCCACCTGCTTGGCAAAACGGTAGCGGCGGGGGAAACAACGTACGCCACGTCTGATGAGCCCTTGCGCTTAGATGTCGGCTGGGTCGTAACGGTTGCGGATGTTCCAGCGGGACCGCTACGGTTTTTCGTGCGGTTCGATTCAGACACGTTGACCCAAATGGTTGGGATCATGATGGGTGGTGGAGCAACCGCTGATGTCGGTAGCTCGATGATCGGTGAGATAGCGTCCCAGATTGCTGCCACGATGGCCGAAGAACTCGCCACTCGCCTGGGGCATAGCTCAAACGGTATTACCGCCGTGATTTGCGACGATGCGAAGATGTTGTCTGAGCCACCGTTGTATTCGTATAGTTCGGTCGTCGAAGTCGAAGGCGAATTGCAGATCCCCATGGCGATTGACTTCGACACGATCGCCGCTGCTAGCGTTGGATTGATCGAATCAAGCGCTCCCGAAGCATCCGAAACGGTTGATTCAGAGCATGATTCGCCTGACACGCATGCAGCAAATGCGCAGTCGTCGCCCGAAGCCGCTCCGGCGCGCCCCACGCGGGCACAGCCAAAAGTTACACCTCAGGCGGTTGCGTTCAGCCAGATGACTCCAAATCTGGAACACTTGAAAAATAGTGGCTCATTAGATTTGGTGCACGATGTCCCGATGCAAGTGCGGGCCTTGTTAGGTGGTGCGGTTTTACCTTTGCGTGATATCGTCAGCATGCAGTCGGGTTCCGTTTTTGAACTCGATCGACTCTCAACCGAGCCGATTGATCTGTACGTGAACAATGTGCTGATTGCCCGTGGTGAAGTGGTTGTCGTCGATGAACGCTTCGCGGTGAAGATCAGTGAACTCAATCCTGGGAGTAACCAGAGCCGCTAGACGGAAGAAGTTCTCATGGATATTGGTATTATTTCTCGCTCGCTCTATGCGTTGAGCGTGGTCGGTTTGTTGCTTTTTGGGCTGTGGTGGATGGCTCGTCAGCTTGGTCGCAAGCGCGTGGTCCAAGGCATTGACCAACGTTTGGTGACCGTCATTGAAACAACATATCTTTCACAACAAGCGATGATGCATGTGGTACGCATTGGAACTCGTTACTTTGCTATTGGTGGCGGTGCGAGTGGCCTGACGATGATTGCTGAGTTGGATCACGAGCCGCTCGATACATACGTCGAACAGCAACGACGTTTGCTCGAAGATCAGCGTGCTTCGGTGAATGCCATTTTCAAACGAATACGAGGTAATTCAGGATGAGCCTAGCGATGACCGTCAGTACGATTATACCGACGGTAGCGATTCCGAAGATCGAATTCGGTATTGGGAGTGCGAGCAAACCTCAGGATGTGGCGCAAAGTCTGCAGATTCTGGTGTTGTTAACGGTTTTAACCTTGGCGCCAACCATGCTGATCTTGTTGACCTCGTTTACACGGATCATCATCGTCTTTTCGTTTTTGCGTACCGCGGTCGGTACTCCAACGGTTCCACCGACCCAGGTCTTGACTGGTTTGGCCTTACTCCTCACCTTTTTCGTGATGAAACCGGTGATCGACGATGCCAATACGCATGCGTTCGTGCCATACATGAAGCAACAGATCAGTCAAGCGGAAGCGCTCGACCGTGCGAGCGTACCGCTACGCCATTTTATGTTGCGTCAGACACGGCAAAAAGATATAGCCTTGTTCTATAGCCTTTCAAAAGAGCACCTACCAGCCAAGCCCGACGCTGTCCCGACGTATCTTTTGATTCCGGCCTTTGTGATTTCGGAGTTGAAGACAGCTTTCGAGATTGGGTTTGCGATCTATGTACCATTTATTGTGATCGATATGGTTGTTGCGAGTATCTTGCTCTCAATGGGTATGATGATGATCCCTCCGACAACAATTTCGCTCCCTTTGAAAATCCTCGTATTCATTCTCGTTGATGGATGGAATTTGACGGTGAGTGCGTTGTTTGCGAGCTTCAAATGACCGAGTCCATGGCGATCGATCTTGGGCGTCAAGCCGTCTTTACGGCGATTGTCACGAGTGCTCCAGCCCTCATTCTGGGGCTTGTTGTTGGTCTACTCGTCTCGATTTTTCAGGCGATTACCTCGATCCAAGAAGCGACGCTTTCGTTCATTCCCAAGATCGTGGTCATCGGGTTTTCGCTCTTAGTCTTTGGCCCGTTTATGCTGGCCATGCTCACGTCGTTTACTAGCCGAGTCTTTCTGAACTTGTCGGCGTTCACCCAATGACGATCCATGATATGGCGACTTGGGGCGGGGGAGCGTTTATCCGCTTCCTGCTGGTGTTTGCGCGCTGTATCTCGATGCTGGTGGTGCTGCCCGTTTTTTCTGGTCACCAATTGCCACCCCAAGTTCGATTAGGCTTAAGCGCGTTTCTGGCGTATTTTATCGCAAGTGCGCTGCCCAATCTTGATCCGATAGTGGCCGTGCCTTTGTTTGTGGTTGCGATCCTCGCTCAGATTGGGGTTGGTTTACTCCTGGGTTTCTTAGGAAGTCTCGTTTTTGCGGGCATTCAATTTACTGGTGAAATTATTGATACGCAAGTTGGTTTTGCGATTACCAACGTGATTAACCCACTCAATGGGACCAATGTCAGCATTTTGGGTCAGCTGCAATTGATGTTGGCGTCGTTGCTTTTTTTAGCGACCGATGCGCATCTCTTGATGTTGCGGGGGATGGCCGACTCATTCCGGGTCTTGCCCCTACCTTACGCTGCGCTCAATCCAGCCTTGATGCACGACGTTATGCTCTTTTTTTCCACAACCTTGATGTTGATTTTTAAGATTGCGGCACCGATTGCTGTCGCGCTGCTCGTGACTAACGTTGCGATGGGCTTTTTAGCGCGGGTCGCGCCTCAAGTCAATGTCTTCATCGTGGCGTTGCCTGCACAGTTAGGCATTGGCTTGGTGATGTTTGCCTTTTCGCTACCGATCTTTGGTTTTGTGGTCCCGCAACTCTTTCGCCAACTCCCGGTTCAGTTCGACGCAGCGCTGCGCACGATGGTTGTGCGGTAAGCTGTTATGGCGAGGCCGGAACAAACCGAAAAAGCCACTCCCAAGCGCCGTTCTGAGGCGCGCAAACGTGGTCAGGTTGCGAAAAGCCATGATTTCTCCGGAGCGGTCATTTTTTTAACCATCGTGATCATGTTGCATATGATGCTGATTCCAGGCTTATTGGCGGCCTTACGGATGATGCACGCGGCGATCGACCATACCAGTTTTCTGCCGGAACCGACGATTGCGTCTGCCTCGAGCTCGATTGGTGCCACTGCCCGTGCCGCGATTCTGCCGATGGCGTTGCTCTTTGGAGTGACCATCACGGTGAGTATCCTGATCAATGTGTTTCAGGTCGGTATCGTTTTTACGCTGCACCCTTTAATCCCAAACTTTGGCCGCTTAAACCCGATTTCAGGAATAAAGCGCCTTTTTTCACCTCAGAGTTTGGTCAATCTCGCCAAACAGTTGTTCAAGATGAGCTTGCTTTGCTTCTTGATGTATCAAGCGATACATAATAATATCAATCATATCTATTCATTATCGGAAGAAGCCCCGCACGCAATCATCACGTTTGTGGATGATCTCTTGTTTGGAGTTTCCTTGCGTTTCGGATGTTTTTTGCTGGTCTTAGGTTTTGTTGATTTCTTGTGGGAGCGGCATCGTTTATCTGACTCCTTAAAGATGACCAAAGCCGAAGTCAAAGACGAAACGCGCCAACAAGAAGGCAACGCCGAAGCCAAGAATGTCTTCAAAAAGCGTCAGCGCGAAATCGCTCGTCGCCGGATGATGACGGCGGTGCCAACGGCAACGGTGATCGTGACCAATCCAACCCACTTTGCGGTCGCGCTGAAATGGGATGACGAAGAAATGGCGGCTCCCGTCGTGGTGGCAAAGGGGGCTGATTTAATGGCAAAACGCATCCGTGACGTCGGTCGTAAACACGAGATTCCGGTTATCGAAAATCCACCGTTGGCACGTGCTCTGTATCGCGATGTCCCGCTTGATACGCCGATTCCGCCTGAGTTGTATTCTGCCGTTGCGAAGATTATCGCCTTCGTCTTCGCGCTGCGTGCGCGTCCAAGCAAGCAATACGAACGCGAAGCTCGTGCAACGCTTGCTCGCCTCGACGCGAGTGATCTGCTGGCCCAACGACGCGCTCATGGCTTGTGAATGAGCCCTTCGAAAGCGGCTAAGAAAGCTTTTCTTCGAGTCTCTCTTTGAATTTGGCGCGTTCGGTAATATAGCGCTCGTGGGTACCGTCGGCGATTTTTTCACGTTCATCGAAAGCGGCAACCGCGAAGGTGATGCGGCGACCGCCGATGGCGACAACCTCAACCTCAACCCGAATTATCAGGCCGACGGGGCTGGGTGCAATGTGATTGATTTCAAAATAAGTTCCGAGGCTAATCTGTTCGTCGTTGAGGGTCGGCAGGAGGCACTGCAAAGCGGCCTCTTCGATGAGCTGAACGAGATTCGGGGTCGACAAGACATCGACGCCCTTATTCCCCGCTTTTTGGGCGGTCATCCATTCTTCAACTCGGGCCTGACTGCGATAGACCCGTCCAATCTCTAATTTAACCGGCATAATGTAAGAAATACTCCGTGGCAATGAAGGGTTCCGCCCTATAGCAAAAGCACTGCATAGTCTGCATCGGCGTGTTGGAGCGTAAAGCTTATCGGCAGCATCAGCAAGCCGGCGTTTTTTCGATGAACTGGCAAGGAGCAAATACCGATCATGGGGCGTCGCAGTGAGGTTTTCGCAGTTTCAACCGTAGTGTTTTCACTCGCGCTTGAAGCTATCTTAGCAGTCGCAGGGGCACAAACCCCGCCGCTGCCTGCTCAGATGCAGGGTCCGCTTGTGTCGCCTGAGGCGGTGCCAAGTTTGGCACCGGCCGATCAACCCACCACCTTGCCCTATCCGGCGTATGGCACGCCGGTTCCAGGGGTGCGCAATGGGGTGAAGATTGCTGGTGTGCCCCACATCATCACCCTGAAAGCGGCGGTCGATCTGGCGGTTGCGCTCTCGCCGAGCCTTGCCGCAGCGCGGGCAGACGTCGGCGTTGCGGCCGCAGAAGTTCGGCTCGCGCGTGCGGGGCTGCTGCCCGCGTTAGCGGGTTCGCTCGGCAGCACGCATGAGTGGTATAGTAACCGCAACGTTCAAAACGGTTACCAAAACAGCTTTCAGAGCACATCGTCGAGTGTGACGAATCAACAGTTCAACAGTGGCTCGCTGAGTTTAAATCAGCTTATTTTTGACGGTGGCCGCACCGCCGCAGGGATTCGAGCGGCTAAGGCAACCGAAACCGCTGCGGTGTATACCTACCAACGTACCTTGCAGACCCTCGCCTACAACGTTGCGAGCGCATATTATGCGACGCTCCAGGCCGAGCGCACCACGCAAGTCGATGCAGAGCTGGTACGTGAGAACCAAGTCCAGTACGCTCTAGTCCTCGCGCAATACCGGGCTGGGACTGCTGCGTATGTTGATGTTGTGACCGCCGAAGTGCCCGTAGCCCAGGCTCGGGTTGCGGTCGTCCAAGCTCAGGGCAACGAAGTTGCTGCCCAGGCTGCGTTCGCGAATACGCTGGGGGTCGATGCGAATGCCAATGTACGACCCAAAGACGATACGCCGGTGTTTCGTACCTCTGGATTGCACACGATCGCGATACCCCCGTATCAGACTGCGATGTTGCGCGCCCAGAATCTGCGCCCCGACCTAGCCGCAAGCCAGGCGAATATCGATGCCGCGCGGGCGGATGTGCGTCAGGCGAAGTTGGGGCTCTTCCCAACCTTAAGCGGGAGTGCGAGCCAAGGTTACGCTTCTACCACGCTCGGTGGCGGCAATTATACGGGTACGACGTCGCTCGGGGCAACGCTCAGTTTCCCCTTATTCGATCAAGGCCAGACCCCAGCGAGAACGGCGCAAGCTCGGGCGAATCTGGATCTCGCACAGGCGAACTATCAGACCACATTGCTCGGAGTGCAGCTCAACGTGCGACAAACGCTTGCTCAGTTGATTTCAGCGCGCGAAGCGGTGTCCGAGTCGCAAGTGGCGCTCGATGAATCTCAGACCGTGCTCAAAGCAACCCAAGCACAATATCGCGCCGGAGTCACGACCTTGCCGCAGTTGCTCAATGCTCAGGTGAGCTTAACCCAAGCTTTGACGAGCCAAGTTACAACGGTGTATGCCCTGCGTCAGGCCGAGCAAGCGTTTCTGTATGCAGTTGGGGAGAACACACTCTAATGTCGGCCCAAGCACCGCTATCAATTCCCGTCAATGTTGATGACCCGGTGAATGCTGCGATTTTAGCGGTTTCCGAAGATCAGCTCCAGAGTTTTCAAAAGGATCCATGGGGTGCGATTTCCGCTCAGAGCGGAGTCGAGGTTGAGCTCGTACGTGAGCGGATCATCGCGATGTTGCGCGCCGGGACGATTCGCCGGGTCCGTCAGACGCTGATGGCCACAAATTTGGCCCAAGGTGCTTTGGTCGCTTGGCAGGTTTCGCCGGAACGACTCAACGCTGCGTTTGAGTATATGTATCAGCAAGATCCGTTTTCGGGTCATGTTGTTTTGCGCACGACTGATACCGCGAGTCGCGGTTCGAGGTATCGTCTGTGGACGACCCTCAAGGTTCCGCAGGGCTACTCGATAATGAAACACGCTGAATTTTTGCGCGAACGGGTCGGGGCTGAGCATTTTCGAGTGATGCCCGCCCAGCGCTTGTTCGTGCTTGGGGTTGGTCATATTCGTCGTAGAAATATGCCGATCGGTAGTCGCGCTGACGTTCCGGCCGAAGCTCGTGATACGGTTATTGTTGAGTTGAGTCGGCATGAGTGGCAGGTGTTGACTGCGCTTAAGCGTGAGTTTGCACCCGAAGAATTAGTTGCGAATCTTTGGGATGGGCGCGCGGCTGAGGCTGGAGTCTCGTTGGCGGATTTTTGTGCAACTGCCGAGCAATTGGCCACACGCGGCGTGATTGGGCGCTTTTCCACTTTTCTTGAGCATGTCAAAGCAACCGCGGGCAACGAGAGCGTGACTCGCTACAACGCGCTGTTTCATTGGGCGGTGCCGCCGGGGCGCGAGATTGAGGCGGGGCAAGAAGTTGGCCGGCATCATATTATGACGCATGCGTATTGGCGCGAAGGCGGCCCCGAGTTTCACGATGTGAATATTATGGGCGTGGCGCATGGTCGCGAAAAAGATGTTGTGCTCGCCCACAAAGCGGCGATCGATGAGCATTTACGCGAGGCGGGCATTCCCGTGAGCTATACCAATGTGTTCTGGGGTGGACGGAGCGAAATCAAACCATCGGAAATTTCCCCTTTTGCCTATGAAGCATTCTGTGCGAAGGAAGGGCTTGATCTTGCTGCGATGCGCTAAGGGTACCGGCTCTTGGAAATTGCTGCTGCTGGCTGCATTGCTGCCTTTCACCCTGAATGCATGTACAAAAGAAGGGGCATTAAGCCTGAGCGGTCGGACTAACGCCTTTACTCAGCCGCATGTTTTACGTGTTGCGATGGATGAAGATGTCACGACGCTCAATCCGTGGTTTTCTTCGACCGCTGCGGTTAGCGATATCGCGCAATTAACGATGGCGTATCTTTTCCGCTACGATCAAAAAAATCGTCCAGTGCCTGAACTCGCAACGTTTTTCCCGACACGTGCCAATGGCGGCGTGAGCGGCAACGGGCGCGTGATTACGTTTCATCTGCGCCACGGGGTGCGTTGGGCTGACGGCGAGCCTTTTTCAGCCGCTGATGTGGTTTTTTCGTTTAAGCAATATCTCAATAATCGTAATAACGTAACCGATCGAACCGGTTGGCGCTACATTCGCACGATCACGAGCAGCCGACCTGATATCGTGACCTTGACGCTGACTCAGCCGTATGCGCAATTTGAACCGACATTTTTTAGCAGCGGTGGTCCGTGTATTCTCCCGAAGCACCTGCTTGGCAAGTCGGTTGAATTAAACGACGTGTCATACAACGCACTGCCGGTTGGAATTGGTCCCTTTAAGGTTGCTGCCTGGAAGCGCGCTGATGACATTGTATTGATGCCGAATGCCTTGTATTGGCGCGGCATGCCGAAGCTCGCACGGATTGATTTTCGGATTATTCCCAGCCGTAATACCACTTTACAAGCTGTGCAAACCGGCGATATCGACCTTTGGCTGCAAGCACCGGCGTATTTTATTGACCGCTTCCGGCGCCTGCCCGGTTTTGTTGTGCAGATGGAGCCTAGTTACACGTTCTCGCACATTGATTTCAATCTCGCCCATCCAATCTTAGCCGATGTACGCGTTCGCCAAGCCTTGCGTTATGCTACTGACCGTCGCATGTTGCGTGATAAGATTGCACATGGTATTGGGATCTTACAAGAGAGCGTGCTTTCACCAACGTACCCTAATGCTCCAGCGATGATTTCGCTCTTGCCGTATAACCGAGAAAAAGCAGCGGCTTTGCTTGACTCAGCTGGTTGGCTGCCTGGCCCGGATGGAATTCGGCAAAAAAATGGTCGGCAACTCCGCCTAGATTTTGCCTTAGGCTCGCCCGAAGTAGACAGTGATGCAACCGTTGAATTACTGCGTGGGTGGTGGCAAGATATTGGCGTAGCGATTGATGTCAAACACTACGATACGAAACTGCTTTTTGCGCCCTATAAAGAAAACGGCATCATTTTTAGTGGCCGATACGACGTCACAATGTTTTCGTGGCAGCTTGATCCTTTCGATAGTATGCGGTCTATTTTAGGCTGCGATGCCTTCCCGCCCTATGGTCAAAATAACACGCATTATTGCAACGAGAAGACTGATCGCCTGATGCACGCTTTTGACCGTTCGTACAATCCGATTGTACAAAAACAACTCAAAGGCGGTATCTTGCATGCGCTCATTCATGACGTGCCTTTGTATCCTTTGCTGATTCGTGAAAATATTTGGGTCGCAAATGCAGACCTGAAGCACTTTCATCCTAGTGCGGCGTCATCGTTTGATGACATGATGAACGTCGACATTTAGAGTCGATGAAGCGGGCATCGAAGCGTTTGCGCGTCTTTCTGATCGTCGCTGTTTTGGCGGGCTTTGCGGCTTGCGCGCAAACCGGGAGCCCATCGGTGCGTTCACATGTCTTACGGATTGTGAGCCCGCAAGATTTTGTCACGCTCAATCCCCATCTTTACGCTGCGACTTCTTTGAGTATGGTCTCAGAGCTCACCATGGCGTATTTTGTGCGTTATGATCATCGGGGGCGACCGTATCCGGAATTGCTGACGGAGATCCCCTCGCAAGACAACGGCGGGATCAGTGCCGATGGCCGGACGATTACCTGGCATTTGCGGCAGGGCGTGCGTTGGTCAGATGGGGTTGGGTTTAATGCAGATGACGTCGCCTTTACGGTTCGGGTGATCAAAAATCCAGCTAATAATGAATTAGGCCGTGACGGTTGGGATTTGATTGATCGGGTAGAAACTCGCGGCGCTTACACTATCATCTTTCATCTGCAAAAACCTTACGCTACATTTTTGCCGACATTTTTTGGTAGTGCTGGAGCAAATCCGTGTATTTTGCCCCGCCATCTGCTCTGGCGCTTACACGATATTAATAAGGCTGCATATAATAGCTTGCCGGTAGGAATTGGACCATTTCGGTATATGCGTTGGCAACGTGGCGAAGGCGTCTGGATGGAGTCTAATCCATTTTATTTTCGTGGCCGACCGCCGATTACGCGTATTGAGTTTCATACGGTTCCTGACGAAGCTACGGCTTTAGCGCAGATGCAAAGTGGTGCAGCTGATCTCTGGCCGCTTGTTCGTCCTGGCTTTTATCCTCGAGCGCGAGCTTTGCCCAATAGTGTCACTCAAATTATCCCTGGTTCGTATTTTTCGCACGTTGATTTTAATGTCGCTCATGCTCCACTCGATGACGTCAAAGTGCGAGCCGCCTTGCGCTTGGGCTTGGATCGGGTGCGACTGCGCGAAGTGGTGCGTCACAATACCGGTAGCTTGCAAGATGGCTACGCCGCGCCTGGGTCAATCGGCTACGATGCCAGCATCCCGTTTGTTGCCTACAAGCCCCAGGCGGCTAACGCGCTCCTCGATCAAGGTCATTGGGTGCGGGGCAGTGATGGAATTCGGGTTCGAGCTGGCCGACGGTTGAGCTTTGATGTTGCCGTGGGTGCGGCCAATCCTGATTCACAGACGTTCATCGATGAAATCCGTCGAATGTGGGGGCTGTTAGGTGTCGAGCTTCATGTCCAAGCATATCCGCCGAGCACGTTCTTTGACACTGTTGAGCATGGCGGCATTCTGGCCAGCGGACGGTACGACGTGAGTGAATTCGCTTGGCAGGGCGATGTGATGGGCGATCTCTCGACGCTATACGGCTGCCAAGCCGTCCCGCCCAAGGGGCAAAATTATCTGCACTATTGTAACCCCAAGGTTGATGCATTGTATCAACGGATGTCTGCTACCTACGATAACTCGCAACGCAAACCGCTCCTAGCGCAAGTCCAACGGCTGCTGGTGAGCGATGTCCCGACGATTATCTTAGAAATGAATGACGATATCTACGTGGCGACGAGTCGCTTGCATAACTTCCATCCGAATGCGTATTCGCCGTTCGATGACATGATGGACGTTGATTTATGACGGCATCGTTCCCTTTGGGATATAAGTCGTCTTCTCAGAGAATGCTTTGTTTTTTTATGCGTTCTGAGATGGCCCCGGTTAGCGTGACACCAAGTTAAGCCTGGCGAAGTATCCAGGCAGCGAGGTGCAACATGCCATCGAGGCGATCATTCTCTCAAGAGTTCAAAGCCGATGCCGCCGGGCAGGTCATTCACGGTGGTAAAT